>NZ_LFEK01000054.1 GCF_001039265.1 Synechococcus sp. GFB01
CCCAGGTGCTCTGGATCGTGAGCTGGGCTTCGATGTGCCGGGCAGCTGCGCGCCCTGCGCGGTCGGCCGGTGGCCTACCACGCCCACAGGCACGGGCTATGGCTTCCGGCTGCCGCCGGGGGTTCCGGTGCTGGCGGTGAGCCGCAACACGCTCGGCTACTGGGGCCAGTGGGCCAGCCGCAATCCACTCTTCCTCGTGCCCAACGCGCTGGAGGACCGCTGGCGTGAGCAGGGGAGTCGGCATGGCAACCGCGCGGCGGACGCGCCGGGCAAGGGGCGCCCGATCGATGTGCTGGTGCAGCGGCGCAAGAGCAGTGCCTACCTGATCGCTCAGCTGGTGCCGGCCCTGCGGGCCCGGGGGCTGCGGGTGGAGGTGCAGAGCGGCTGGGTCGCTGATCTGGTGGCGCTGTTCAACAGCGCCACGGTCGTTCTCTACGACTCGGCCGACCACTGGCGCTGCAGTGGGGTGAGCGAGGGCTTCGGCCTGCCGCCGATCGAGGCCCTGGCCTGCGGCTGCGTGGTGTTCAGCAGCTTCAACCATGCGCTGGCCGACACGCTGGATCCAGGCGGTCTTGGGCACCAGATCGGCGCCGGCACTCTCGCCGCCGATGTGGATCGCATCGCCGCGGCCGTGGCCGACCCCGCAGCCTGGCTGCCGTCGCCCCGCCGGCTGGAGGATCTGCTCGACGAGCTCAGCGAACCGCGGCTGCGCGAACGCTGGCATCAGGCCCTGGTGGCGATCAATGCCCACTTCGACCGCCTCCAGGCCGGTGAACCCCCGCTGCGGGCTCCCTCACTGCTGCGGTTGCGGCTGCGGCGCTGGCGCCACCGCCTGGCCGGGCTCCTCCCCGGTGATCTGGCCCGCCGCTTTGCCTANGGTCGGGCGATGACCACCCTGCCATGAGCGCCTTTCTCGCCGGCCTCAACGATGCCCAGCGCCGGGCGGTGGATCATCACACCGGCCCGCTGCTGGTGGTGGNCNGGGCCGGCAGCGGCAAGACGCGGGCCCTCACGCACCGCATCGCCCATCTGGTGGGCCACCACGGCGTGGATCCGGCCGAGCTACTGGCAGTGACCTTCACCAACAAGGCCGCCCGCGAGATGAAGGAGCGGCTGGAGCTGCTGCTGGCCCAGAAGCTGGCCCAGAGCCAGTTCGGCCAGCCCTGGAGCACCCTGCCGCCGGTGGAGCAGCGCCAGCTGCGCTCGCGCATCTACCGCGAGGTGATCAGGGACCTCTGGATCGGCACCTTCCACGCCCTGTTCGCACGGCTGCTGCGCTTCGACATCGACAAGTACCGCGATCCCGAGGGCCTGAGCTGGACGCGCCAGTTCTCGATCTACGACGAGGGCGACACCCAGAGCCTGGTGAAGGAGATCGTGACCCAGGAGCTCGGCCTCGATCCCAAGCGCTTCGAGCCGAAGAAGGTGCGCTGGGCGATCAGCAACGCCAAGAACCANGGCTGGATGCCGGAGCAGCTGGAGGCCGATGCCGGCGGCCAGCGCGGCAAGCTGATGGCGGAAACGTATCGGCGCTACCGGCGCGCCCTGGCCGCCAACAACGCGCTCGACTTCGATGATCTGCTGCTGCTGCCGGTGCAGCTGCTGCGCCAGAACGAGCAGATCCGCCATTACTGGCACCGGCGTTTCCGCCACGTGCTGGTGGATGAGTACCAGGACACCAACCGCACCCAGTACGAGCTGATCAAGCTGCTCGTGACCGACGGCCGCGATCCCGAAGCCTTCGACGACTGGAGCGGCCGCTCGGTGTTCGTGGTGGGCGACGCCGACCAGAGCATCTACAGCTTCCGCGCCGCCGACTTCACGATCCTGATGGGCTTTCAGGACGACTTCGGCGACGGCGCGCCCGATGAGGCCACCCGCACGATGGTGAAGCTGGAGGAGAACTACCGCTCCACCGCCACGATCCTGGAGGCGGCCAATGCCCTGATCGCTCACAACAGCGAGCGGATCGACAAGGTGCTGCGGCCCACCCGCGGTGAGGGCGAGCCGATCACCCTCACACGCTGCGATGACGAGATCGCCGAGGCCGAGGCGGTGGTGCACCGCATGCGCAGGCTCGATGCCGCTCACCCCGATCTGCGCTGGGGCGACATGGCGGTGCTCTATCGCACCAATGCCCAGAGCCGAGCCATGGAGGAATCGCTGGTGCGCTGGGGCATCCCCTACATCGTGGTGGGTGGCCTGCGCTTCTACGACCGGCGTGAGATCAAGGACGTGCTCGCCTACCTCAAGCTGCTGGTGAACCCGGCCGACACGGTGAGCCTGCTGCGGGTGCTCAACGTGCCCCGGCGCNGCATCGGCAAGACCACGATCGAGCGTCTCACCGACGCCGCCAACCAGCTGGGCATTCCGCTCTGGGATGTGGTGAGCGATGCCGAGGCGGTGCGCTCCCTTGGCGGTCGTTCGGCGAAAGGCCTGCTGCAGTTCTGCGAGCTCATCAACGACCTGCAGCGCTCCGCCCAGGACGCGCCGCCCTCGGAGCTGGTGCAGAAGGTGATGGAGCAGAGCGGCTACCTGGCCGAGCTGATCGCCTCCGGCACTGACGAGGCCGAAGACCGGCGCCGCAACCTCAACGAGCTGGTGAACGCCGCCCTCCAGTACCAGGAGGAGAACGAGGAGGGTTCCCTGGAGGATTTCCTCGCCTCCGCCGCCCTGGCCAGCGACGCCGATTCCAAGGACACCGAGCAGGACCGGGTCACCCTGATGACCCTGCACGCCAGCAAGGGGCTCGAGTTCCCTGTGGTGTTCCTGGTGGGGATGGAACAGGGGCTGTTTCCGAGCTTCCGCTCGCTCGACGACCCCGCGTCGCTGGAGGAGGAGCGGCGGCTCTGCTACGTGGGCATCACCCGCGCCAAGGAGCGGCTCTTCCTCTCCCATGCCAGCGAGCGGCGCCTCTGGGGCGGCATGCGCGAGCCGGCGGTGCCCTCGGTGTTTCTCTCCGAGCTGCCCGAGGAGCATGTGCAGGGGGATGTGCCCCGCAGTGGCGGCGCGGCGATCCGGCGCGACCAGCGGCTCGATCGCCTCACCCGCGTGGATCGCGACGACAGTCGCCGTGTGGCGGGCGGCGGTGCCGCTGGAGCCCCTGCCAATGCGGTGCGGCGCCGGGCGCAGGCAGGGCCTGGGCCGTGGGCGATCGCCTGAGGCACGCCTCCTTCGGTGAAGGCCATGTCACCCACCTGTTCGGCAGCGGCGAGAAGATTTCGATCGCCGTGAAGTTCGAGGGCATGGGCCCGAAGATCCTCGACCCGCGTCTGGCCCCGATCGAGCCGCTCGGGGATCCCTCTTGAGCTCCGCTGTGGACGTTCCGGGCGTTCCCGAGCCTCTGCCCCAGGTGTTGCGGACGGTGGCCACTCAGCAGCGGCTGGCCCTGGTGGGGGGTGCCGTGCGCGATCTGCTGCTGCACCGCGTGCACAACAATCCCTGGCGGGGAGTGCCCGACCTGGATCTCGTGGTGGAGGGCCGGGCCAGCGATCTGGTGCGCCGGCTGGAGCGGGCGTTGCCGCCTGGGGCGCTGGTGGGTGCCCAGGAGCATGGCGCCTTCGGCACGGTGGAACTCGAGCTGGCGATCGATGGTCAGGCGGTGCTCCTCGATGTGGCCTCGGCTCGGGCCGAGACCTACCCGATGCCGGGAGAAAACCCGATCGTGCAGCTCGGCGCCCTGGCCGATGACCTGGCCCGCCGCGACTTCAGCATCAATGCCATGGCGCTCGATCTGGCCAGCGGCAGCCTGCTCGATCCCCATGGCGGACAGGCCGACCTGAGGCGGCGCCAGCTGCGGCTGCTGCATGGGGCCAGCCTTCGCGATGATCCCACCCGCCTGGTCCGCGGCGCCCGCTATGCCGCCAGGCTCGGCTTCCAGCTGGAGGCCGCCAGCCTGCAGCAGACCGGGGAGACCCTGGCGTCCTGGCCGTGGGGTTGGCGGCCTGGTGATCCCCCCGGCCAGGCGCCACCGGCCCTGGGGACCCGGCTGCGGATGGAACTGGAGCTGCTGCTGGAACGGGAGCCCTGGCGGCCGGCTCTGGCGGCTCTGCAGCGCTGGGGCGCTCTGGCCCTGCTGGACCGGCAGCTGCAGCTCGATCGCCGCTGGCGGCAGCGACTCTGGTGGGCTCAGCGCTTCGGTCTGCCGCTGATGGTGGCCCTCGTGGCCGGCGCCGCCGATCCCCTGGCCCTGGCCGAGCGGTTGCAGCTGCCCCACCGCCAGCACCGCCTGCTGGCCCAGTGGCTGGAGCTGAGGCGGCGGCTCACCGAAGCGGGATCGCTCCCGGCCGATGCAGCGCTCTGGTGCGCCTTGCTGGAGGCACCGGGCCTCTCCCCGGAGGCCGTGGCCCTGGCGCTTGCCGCCGGAGGGTTGAGACGCCGACCACTGCTGCGTTGGTTGCTGCACTGGCGCCACGTCAGGGCGCCGCTGTCGGCCCGGCAGCTGATCGCCGCCGGCTGGCGGCCGGGGCCGGCCCTGGGGGCGGAGCTGCGGCGCCTACGCTCGCAGCGCCTGGCCGGGGAGCGCTGCTGATGGCTGATCCTGGCGCCGCCGCTCCTGCCGACACCCTGCCGGCGGTTGTGGTCGCGGTCCCCGCCCGGTTGAGATCCGCGCGCCTGCCCGGCAAGGTGATGGCCGAGATCGGCGGCAAGCCGATGCTGCGCCACGTGCTCGAGCGCTGCGCTCAGGCCCGCGGTGTGGCTGCCGTGCTGGCCTGCACCGACAGCCCGGAGGTGCTGGCGGCGGTTCGCAGCTGGGGCTTCGACGCTCTGGCCACCGCGGCGGACTGCGGCAGCGGCAGCGAGCGGCTGGCTTCGGTGGCCGACACCCTGTTGGCGGCAGCCGGAGGGCCGCCGCAGCGCAGCCTGGTGATCAATGTGCAGGGCGATCAGCCCCTGCTCGATCCGGCGATCCTCGAGACCATGGTGAGCGAGGTGGTGGCGGCGGACTGGCCGCCGGTGATCACCCCGGTGTACCCGCTGCCGGCGCCGAAGATCCATGACCCGAATGTGGTGAAGGTGCTGCGTGCCAGCGACGGTCGGGCGATCACCTTCTCCCGCAGCGCCCTGCCCCACGTGCGCGATCTGCCGCCGGATCAGTGGCACAGCCGCACCACCTACTGGGGCCATGTGGGCATCTATGGCTATCGAGCCGATCTTCTGGCCGGCTGGGGGTCCCTGCCCGCCTCGCCCCTGGAGGAGCTCGAGAAGCTCGAGCAGCTGCGCCTGATCGATGCGGGCATCCCGATCACCACCTTCGTGGTGGAGGGGGATTGCTTCTCGGTGGACACGCCGGAGCAGCTGGAGCAGGCCCGCCGGCTGCTCGCCCCGCAGGTCTGAGCTCCTCCCCTTCAGCTGTTGCCTTCCCGCCAGCCGTGGCGGTGCAGGGCTGCCCAGCTCCCCACGGCTGGCCAGCAGGGCGTCGCTGAGCTCGCGCAGGCGCCGGCGCCGCCACGGCGGCGCAGCACCCAGTCGGACCGTCGGCGCAGGCCAGCCGCTGCATCGGCCGGTGTCACCAGGAGGCCGGCCGCGGGCCGGACAGTGAGGTCGTTGAGGTCGTCGCCGAGGAAGGCGGTCTGCTCCCGGCTCATGCCGAGCTCGGTCTGGAGCTGCTCCAAGCCGGCCAGCTTGTCGCCCACGCCCACCCGGCAGTGCTCGATACCGAGGTGACGTGCCCGCTGCTCGATGGCGCCGCTGCGGCCGCCGCTCAGCAGGGCCAGCGTGAGACCGGCGCGCTGCAGCATGCGCGCGGCCAGGCCGTCGCGCACATCGAAGCGCTTCACCACGCGACCCTCCTCGTCGTAGTGCAGGCCCCCGTNCGGTGAGCACACCATNCCACATNNCGCACACCAGCAGCTGGANTCCGGCGCAGNCGCGGGGCGAGCAGACGCCGCTGGAGGCGGGAGCGCAGGCCCAGGCCGCTCAGGCTCGCCATCTCAGCGATTGCTCACAGCGTGCTCACGGCTGTGCCGCCGGCTACCACCTCCCTCAGGGCCAGCAGCTGGCGCAGCAGGGCCTCGAGACGGTGCAGGGGCACCATGTTGGGCCCGTCGCTGAGGGCCTGCTCCGGGTCAGGGTGCACCTCCAGGAACAACCCGTCCACACCCACGGCCACGGCGGCCCGGGCCAGCGGGGCCACGAACTCCCGCTGCCCCCCGGAGCTGCTGCCACGGCCGCCGGGCTGCTGCACCGCATGGGTGGCATCGAAGATCACCGGGCAGCCCAGCGCCTGCAGCTGGGGGAGGCTGCGGTAGTCAACCACCAGGGTGTTGTAGCCGAAGCTGGTGCCGCGTTCGGTGAGCCAGAGCCGGCCGCTGGTGGCCTCCAGGCCGCACTCGGCGAGTTTCGCCACCACCTGCGCCATGTCCCAGGGCGCCAGGAACTGCCCCTTTTTCACGTTCACGCATTTCCGCGTGCCGGCCACGGCTCGGGCCGCGGCCTCCAGCAGATCGGTCTGGCGGCAGAGGAAGGCCGGAATCTGCAGCACATCCACCGCCTGGGCCGCGGCGGCGGCCTGGTGGCTTTCGTGGATGTCGGTGAGCACCGGCACGGCGAAGCGTTCGCGCACCTCCGCCAGGATCGCCAGCCCCTCCTCGGGGCCGGGGCCGCGGAACGATCTGCCGGAGCTGCGGTTGGCCTTGTCGAAGCTGGCCTTGAACACGTAGTCGATACCCAGCCCGCGGCAGAGCCCGCTCACCTGCTCGGCGATCCGCAGCACCAGATCGCGGTTCTCGATCACGCAGGGGCCGGCGATCAGGCGGAAGCTCATGGGGTGCGGGCGTCGGGTGTGGTCAGGTGGTGCGGGAACTGAAGCCAGCCTGCACCAGATCGTGCAGCCGCAGCAGCCCCAGAAGACGCTTGGGCTGGGCCGGGTCCACAACCGGCAGCACGGAGATCGCCTGGCGCGGATTGCGCTCCATGAGCTCCAGGGCCTCGGCGGCGAGCACGTCGGGCGTCACCGTGATCGGATCGGCCGTGGCCATCTGGCCGGCGGTCACCCCGGCCCACTCCTGAGGGCCGTGCCGCTGGAGGGTGCGGCGCAGGTCGCCGTCNGTGATCAGGCCGCTGAGCTGGCCTGCGCCGTTGCGCACCCAGGTGGCGCCGAGACTGCCGCGGCTGGGGCTGCCCTGGGTGAGGTGGGCGATCACCTCTGGAAGCGCCGCCCCGGGCTCGAGGGGTTCGACGTCGCTGGCCGGCACCATCAGGTCGGCCACGGTGAGGGTGAGCTNGGCGGCCCAGGGAGCCGGCCGGGTGATTGATGGCGAAGTCTTGCGGGGAGATGCCGGCCCGCTCCATCCAGACCGCCGCGAGCGCGTCGCCGATCGCCATCGCCACAGCGGTGCTGGCGGTGGGGGCCAGGTTGAGTGGACACACCTCCCGGTCCACCGAGCCGTCGAGCGCGACATCGCAGCCCAGAGCAAGGCTGGAGCCGATCCGCCCCACCAGGGCGATGCGGGAGGTGCCGCGGCGCCTGAGGTGGGGCAGGATCGCCAGAAGCTCCTCGGTCTCACCGCTGTTGGAGAGCAGCAGCGCCACGTCGTCGGCCGCGACGATGCCCAGATCACCGTGCAGGGCATCCACTGGGTTGAGGAAGACCGCTGTGAGGCCGATGGAGGAGAAGGTGGCGGCGATCTTGCGGGCCACGATGCCGCTCTTGCCAACCCCGCTCACCACCAGCTTGGCGCGCCGGGCGCGGCAGCCCTCGAGCAGCTGCAGAGTCGCCTCCACCTGATCGGCGTCGAGGCGTTGCGCGGCGGCGGCGATGGCGGCGGCCTCCTCCTGCAGGCAGCGGGTGAGGGCAGACACGACGTTGGGCGGACTGGCGGCATTCTCCCAGTCGCATCTCCCCGCGCCGTGGGGCTCCAGCCTGGCCTCCTGCCGGGATCCGCTCAGCCGGCGATCACCCGCCCGATCAGCGCCGCCCGGTTGAAGCCGGCCGCCCGCAGGGCCGCCAGTGCCAGGGGAGCCTGTTCCGCTGGCAGGGCGGCCAGCAGGGGGCCGCAGGTCTGCGGGTCGATCCACAGTTGCTGCTGAGCTGCGGTGGGCTCGGCGGTGCACCGCACCGGGCCCTCCAGCAGCGCCAGGCGCCGGCGTTGGCGGGGGCCAGGCTGCTGGCGTGGTCCTGCTGCAGCAGCTGCAGGGCTCCCGGCAGTGCTGGGATGGCTCCAGGCTCGAGGGCGATGCGGGTGCCCGGAGGGCTGCTCGCCAGCATCTCGCCGAGGTGGCCCAGCAGCCCGAAGCCGGTGATGTCGGTGCAGGCCTGGCAGCCGTGCATCCGCAGCAGGGGCACCAGGGAGGCCGGGCTCTGCTGCATCCGGGTCAGGGCCGTATCCAGCCAGTCGGCCCGGGCCGCTCCGCTCATGGCGGCGGCAAACAGCACCCCGGATCCGAGGGCCTCACTCAGCAGCAAGGCCTGGCCGGCCACCAGCGGGCCCTTCGGCCACAGGTGTGCCTCGGCCACCCGACCGGTCACGCTCAGAGCCAGGCTCAGGCCGGCACCGTCGCGACCTCGAGGGTGTGGCCCCCGGCCAGCCGCGCCCCCAGCGGATCGAGCACCGAGCGGATGCCGGCCAGGGTCTGGCTGAGCAGGTCGCGCTGCTCAGTGGTGTCAGTTTCGGGCAGTGTCACCAGGGCCTGCACGCTCTCCACCGCCGCGCCGCAGGCCCAGAGATCACCGCAGGCATGCAGGGTTGTGAGGCGGGCATTGAGCCAGGGATCGTCGACCAGGGCGGGGAACCCATCCACGCTCTGCAGCAGCAGTGCCCCGCCGGCGCAGCGACCGATCACGCTGGCGTCTTCGGCCGGTCCGATCAGGCCCTGCTCCGCCAGCGCGGCTGCCAGGGGAGCGGCGGCGAGCTTGGCGCCGCAGCCGCGGCAGGCCATCGGCGCCTGGGTTTGCATCGCTCGGCGGGTGCCTCCCAGCCGTTCCATGAAGCGCCGGTCGATCCGGTCCTTCCAGCGCCACAGCCAGCGGCTGGGGCCGAGCGCCCACGGGCCCCACAGCGCCACGGCCCGCGGCTGGCCGGCACCGCCAACACCGAGCAACTGCAGGGCCCGCTGCTGGGGACGCCAGCGCCGCAGCGGCCGGCCCCTCAGACCACGCTCCAGGTTGGCGGCCAGGATCGCCGCGGCCCGCACGGCCCACACCCCCGATGGAGGCCGCTGCGCGCTGCGGATCACGCCGCAGTCGCCGCTGGCGAAGATGCGCTCAGAGCCTTCCACCCTCAGAGAGGCCTCTGTGAGGATCCGTCCAGTGGCATCGCAGGGCAGGCCCGCCGCCGCCAGCCAGGGCGGACCGTGGCTGCCAGTGCAGGCCAGATCCGCCGGGGCTCCATCGGTCTCAGGGTCGATCTGCCGCCGCATCGCGACGCCGGCCTGGCGGAGCAGGGCTTCACCGCGCCGATTGGCGGCGGGCGATCCCAGCCGGAGCCCCTGGCTCCGCAGCAGCAGCGTGGCCTGAAGACCGCGGGCCCGCAGGGCCAGCGCCAGCTCCACGGCCGCTGCGCCGCCGCCACGGATCGTGAGGCTTGAGCCAGCCTCCAGGCCAGCCGCCCAGGCCAGGAAAGGCTCCAGAGGTTTCACGCCGCGCTCACCGGGTGGCGGTTTGCTTACGGCACCCACATCCAGGCTGAGCCAGTCCCAGGCCAGCGGCGGTCGGTCCAGCAGCAGCAGCTGCCGTTGCTCCGGTTCGATTCCCCTGACCTCGGCGGCGATGAAGCGCACATCCGCCGCTGCGCAGAGCTGGCGCAGATCGATCGCCGCCTGCTCGGGGCTGTAGAGCCCCGCCACCACCCCCGGGACCATTCCGGAATACACGCTGCTGCCGCTGCGGCTGACCAGAGTGATCCGGGCCCGTGGGCGCAGCCGGGGCCGCATCGCCCAGCGACGCAGGAGCAGAGCATGGCTGTGACCGCCCCCCGCCAGCAGCAGATGAGGTCTGGCCGCCCCGGCGTCAGCCGCCATAGCCAGTGGGATTGGCGTTCTGCCAGGCCCAGCCGTCGCGGCACATCTCGGCCAGACTCCGGCGGGTGCGCCAGCCCAGCCGCTCGGAGGCCAGGGCTGGATCGGCCACGGTGATCGCAGCATCACCGGGCCGCCGCTCCACGATGGTGTACGGAATCGGCCGGCCGCAGGTGCTCTCGAAGGCCCGCACCACCTCCAGCACGGAAAGGCCCCGGCCGCTGCCCAGATTCACGGTGAGCAGCTGAGGCGCTTCCTTCATGAGCTTGTCGAGGGCGGCCTGGTGGCCTTCGGCCAGATCCATCACGTGGATGTAGTCGCGCACACCGCTTCCATCCGGGGTGGGCCAGTCGCCGCCGAACACCTGCAGCCGCTCGCGTCTGCCCACGGCCACCTGGCTCACGAACGGGAACAGGTTGTTGGGAATGCCACTGGGATCCTCGCCGATGCGACCGCTGGGGTGGGCCCCCACAGGATTGAAATAGCGCAGCCGGGCGATCCGCCAGCCCTGCTCGCTGGTGGCCAGGTCGGCCAGCAGTTGCTCCACGGCAGCCTTGCTGTGGCCATAGGGGTTGATCGGCTGGATGGGTGCGGTTTCGCGGATCGGCACCGTCTCGGGCAGTCCATACACCGTGCAGCTGCTGCTGAACACGATCGTGCGGCAGCCGTGGGCCTGCATGGACGCCAGCAGCTGACGGCTGCCGCTCAGGTTCACATCCCAGTAGCGCAGGGGATCGCGCACGGATTCGCCCACCGCCTTGAGCCCTGCGAAGTGGATCACGCCTTCGATCGGCTGGTCCGCCGGCGCGGCGGCGAAGGCGCGCTCCAGGTCGGCGGCGTTGCGGATGTCGCCCTCCACCACCGCCAGACGACCGCTGGCGCCGGGGCCCGCCAGCTCCGCCACCCGCCGCAGGCTCTCGGGGGAGCTGTTGTCGTAGTTGTCGATCACCACGAGGTGGTGGCCCGCAGCAAGCAGCACGAGGCAGGTGTGACTGCCGATGAAGCCGGCGCCGCCGGTGATCAGCAGCTGAGCCATGGTTCGCTCCTGGGGGATCTCCGTCTAGTCTCCATTGCTGGTGAAACGGCCCTGTGACAACGCCCGAGGGTTTTCAGGTCCAGCGCATCTGCTGCATCGGGGCGGGCTATGTGGGCGGTCCGACCATGGCGGTGATCGCCGACCGCTGCCCGGATATTCAGGTCACTGTGGTGGACCTCAACGCCGAGCGCATCGCGGCCTGGAACGATCCGGATCTGGGCCAGCTGCCTGTTTACGAGCCTGGCCTCGATGCGGTGGTGGGTCGCTGCAGGGGACGCAACCTGAACTTCTCCACCGAGGTGGAGGAGGCGATCGCCACGGCCGACATGGTGTTCATCTCGGTGAACACGCCCACCAAGACGCGCGGGCTGGGGGCCGGTCAGGCGAGTGATCTCAAGTGGGTCGAGGCCAGTGCCCGTACGGTGGCCAGAGCGGCACGGGGCCACACGATCGTGGTGGAGAAGAGCACCCTGCCGGTGCGGACGGCCGATGTGATCCAGCAGATCCTGGCTGCGGCGCCTACGGAGGGCGGCCAGAGGAGCTTCGCGGTGCTTTCCAATCCGGAGTTCCTGGCCGAGGGCACAGCCATCCCCGATCTCGAGACGCCCGACCGGGTGCTGATCGGGGGGCAGGACAGCGAGGCGATCGAGGCTCTTGCCGCCGTCTACGGCCGCTGGGTGCCCGGCGGGAAGATCCTGCGCACCAACGTATGGAGCAGCGAACTGAGCAAGCTCACGGCCAACGCCTTCCTGGCCCAGCGCATCACCTCGATCAACGGCATCGCCGCCTTCTGCGAGGCCACCGGGGCCGATGTGCGCGAGGTGGCACGGGCGATCGGGGCCGACAGCCGGATCGGTCCCAAGTTTCTCCAGGCTGGGCCCGGTTTCGGCGGCAGCTGCTTCCAGAAGGACATCCTCAACCTTGTCTACCTCTGCCGTTACTACGGTCTCGAGGAGGTGGCCGCCTACTGGGAGCAGGTGGTGACCCTCAACCACTGGCAGCAGGCGCGCATCAGCCGTCTGGTGGTCACCCGCCTGTTCGGCACGGTCTCCGGAAAGCGGATCGGCGTGCTCGGCTTCGCCTTCAAGGCCGACACCAACGACACGCGCGAGTCCCCGGCGATCCGGATTTGCCGGGATCTGCTGGAGGAGGGGGCGTTGCTGCAGATCGTGGATCCCAAGGTGAGCGAGCGGCAGATCGCCCTGGATCTGGGTCGCTCCCAGGGCAGCGGCGATGGGCTGGGCGACGGCAGCTGGCGCTTGGTGCCGGACGTGGAGCAGGCGGCCAGCGGCGCGATGCCTGCTGCTGCTTACCGATGGGACCACTTCGCCCGGATCGACTGGCCGGCGGTGGCGGCGGTGATGCGTCNCTCCCCGGTGTGAACGGCAGCGGCGGCCGGTAGTCCCATCGGGGAGCTGCGGCAGTCCGTCGCGGGCGCGTGCACCCCAGCAGCCGCTCCGGGCGGCGGGCCTGAACGTCTGGACCGTGGGGGAGGGTTGAGCGATGCCGGCAGGTCCGATCCGCAACATGGTGACCGGCGGAGCCGGCTTCGTGGGCTCCCACCTCGTCGACCGGCTGATGGAGGCCGGCGAGGAGGTGATCTGCCTCGACAACTTCTTCACCGGACGCAAGGCCAACGTGGCCCAGTGGATCGGTCATCCCCGCTTCGAGCTGATCCGGCACGACGTGACCGAGCCGATCCGGCTGGAGGTCGACCGCATCTGGCATCTGGCCTGCCCTGCCTCGCCGGTGCACTACCAGTTCAACCCGATCAAGACCGCCAAGACCAGCTTCCTTGGCACCTACAACATGCTCGGCCTGGCCCGGCGGGTGGGGGCGCGGCTGCTGCTGGCGAGCACCTCGGAGGTCTACGGCGATCCGGAGGTGCATCCCCAGCCGGAGGGCTACCGCGGCTGCGTCAACACGATCGGCATTCGCAGTTGCTACGATGAGGGCAAGCGCATCGCCGAGACGCTCTGCTTCGACTACCGGCGCATGCACGGGACCCAGATCCGGGTGGCGCGGATCTTCAACACCTACGGCCCCCGCATGCTCCCGGACGACGGCCGGGTGGTGAGCAACTTCATCGTGCAGGCTCTGCGCGGTGGACCGCTCACGCTCTACGGCGATGGCAGCCAGACGCGCTCGTTCTGTTACGTGGATGACCTCGTGGAGGGCCTGATCCGGCTGATGAACGGGGATCACACCGGCCCGATCAACCTCGGCAACCCTGGTGAGTTCACGATCCGGCGGCTGGCGGAGCTGGTGCGCGAACGGATCAACCCGGAGCTGGAGCTGATCTGCAAGCCACTTCCCGCCGACGACCCCACCCAGCGGCAGCCCGTGATCGATCTGGCCCGTGAGCAACTGGGCTGGCAGCCCACGGTCCCGCTGGAGCAGGGCCTGGAGCCCACCATCGCCTGGTTCAAGCAGGCCATCAACTAAACATCTTGGTCAAACCATGCGGATTACAACTCTTTCTATTGCAAAACATGTCCTGCATTGGTTAGTGATTCCAGCCATCGCTGTAATCATAACGCTTTGGCCGACCCTGTCCAGCGGACTGGAACAACTACAAACAGATCCCGGTGATACATTATTAAATCTCTATTTCCTGGAGCACGCCTATAAACATTTCAGCGCTCATCATATTGCTAATTCCGAACGCTACTGGTCGCCTCAGTTTTTCTGGCCCATCAAAGACACCCTTGCATGGAGCGACCACTTGCTTGGCCCCAGCATGATCTATGGGCTGTTCCGCTCAGTTCTCGATCCTTTTCAGAGTTATGTCGGATGGCTGAGCGTAACGCTGGGGCTCAATTACATCAGCATGCGAGCAACTGTCCAACGGATTAGTCCTCAGACTCGAAGTAGCTGGTTGAGTATCGCGGCACTGGTCACCGCATTCAGTCCTACAATCACACAACAGCTTGGGCACCCACAACTGCTGAGCCTGTTTCTGATCGGCCCAATCCTTTGGCAATGCCACAGACTAATCAGCCTGGATTGCGAGAAGTTTTACATAAGCGACTGGCTTATTCTTGCGAGCTGGCTTCTTGCCAATGGTTTTTTAACATCTATGTCTTTGTTTACGCCTGCTATGGAGCACTGACCTGCTCCGTTATCCACCTTTTCCGACGAATCCGCGCTAAGTCGTATGGAATATCCCTCGGCAATGGGCTTCCTCTTCGAATCAGCCTATTGCTTATATTGATTGCCCTAAATCTGGCAATTTACACCCCCTATCTGCAGACTCTGAAAACCTTCGGGGAACGCCCTCTTGAGGAGATCAGCACAAATCTCCCCAAGCCTGGGAGTTGGCTCTTTGGAAGCAGCCATTGGCTTCTCCCGCCGCCATGGACAGCCGACAATGTGAATCCTGAATGGGTTTACGGGAGTGAACAGGAGCTGTTCCCTGGTTGGGCACTGCTCATCCTGTTGTCAGCATCAATCATCACGGCCCTGTCCCTTAGAGGGGAGAAAGCAAGATCACTAAGAGCTTGGCTCTGGGCTCTTGCAGCCATGATACTCCTGAGCATTTCCATCAACAACCTCAGCGCTTGGCTGCTTATCAGCAGTCTGTTGCCGGGTGCCAGTTCGCTAAGAGCGTCTAGTCGTGTAGCAATGATTATAGTCCTTTTTACCGCGCCAGCTATAACTCTTGCAGCCGCCCAATGGCAACTAAAGATACAAAGAAGCTGGACGCCCCTGGCTGCACTATTTGCCTATCGGGAAGTTTTGTAGGGATCTGGCCTATCAGTCAACCTGCATTTTCACTGGCGGAGTGGAGGAAGGAGACGAGCTCAATCAGCAGCGCTCTGAACAAAAGTGATTGCGATGTATTTTGGTACGAATGGATCGATCAACCGCCTTGGAGGGCTCACGTGGTGGCCATGCATGTGCAGTTGCGAACAGGCATTCCGACTGCAAATGGTTACAGCGGGCAATTCCCCAAAGGCAATTGGCCTTACACAAGTCCCTCAGGCTTAACAGCTTTCAGTTGGATTAGCTCTACCAATCCAGGCCTCCATCATCGAATTCGAAGCACTAAAGCCAAGAAGAACATATGCATAGTCAATTCAAGCAAGGAGAATCAGGTGAATATTCGAAAACTTGACTATAGATTCGGTGTCCCTCATGATTCAAATATCAGTTTTTACGCCTACCGAGGTGTTATTGTCTAACGCCCTGATAACACTCGCTACCGACCGTAGTCAGAATATCTATATGAAAATTAGCGGAAGCGGAAATAGAATGGAGAGAACATGGCTCATGCTAAGGCGAGACGGCATGCCGATACCGGCAGATCGAGGAAACTACATGTTGACAGATGCAGAACTCAACGGGAACTCTGTCTTGATTACAGACACAAATGAAGGCGAAGGGATAGCATATCAATGGAAAATTGATGCCAATACTGGAATTTTTGAAGGCCAAACCATGGTAGAAATTCGATAAAAGCAGCCAAGGTTATCTATCTTGTTGTTGCTTCGCCAAAAAAGCATGATCCTCAACCCCACCCTTGGCCTTGAGGATCTCCTCTAGAGCAGCGATGTCTGCATCGGCAATCTTCGTCTGCATCGGGCAGTGCTTAGGCCCGCACATCGAGCAGAACTCTGCTTGCTTGTAGATGTCGGCCGGCAGGGTTTCGTCGTGATACTCCCTTGCCCGCTCCGGATCGAGCGACAGCTCGAACTGCCGGTTCCAGTCGAAGGCATAGCGGGCGCGGCTGAGCTCATCGTCCCGGTCGCGGGCGCCGGGCGATGGCGGGCGATGTCGGCGGCGTGGGCGGCGATCTTGTAGGCAATCAGGCCATTGCGCACGTCCTCTGGGTTGGGCAGGCCCAGATGCTCCTTCGGGGTCACGTAGCAGAGCATCGCCGTTCCATACCAACCGGCCATGGCGGCACCGATGGCGCTGGTGATGTGGTCGTAGCCGGGGGCGATGTCGGTCACTAGAGGACCGAGCACATAGAAGGGGCCTCGGCGCACTCCTCCATCTGCTTGCGCACGTTGAATTCGATCTGGTCCATCGGCACATGGCCGGGGCCCTCCACCATCACCTGCACGTCGTGAGCCCAGGCGCGGCGGGTGAGCTCGCCAAGGGTCCTGAGTTCAGCCAGCTGGGCTTCATCGGAAGCATCGTGCAGGCAGCCGGGCCGCAGCGAATCACCAAGTGAGAAGCTGCAGTCGTAGCGCTTGAAGATTTCGCAGATGTCGTCGAAGCGGGTGTAGAGCGGGTTCTGCTTGTGGTGATGGAGCATCCACTGAGCCAGGATGCCACCGCCGCGGCTCACGATCCCGGTGAGGCGGCCCTTCACCTTGGGCAGATGCTCGATCAGCAGGCCGGCGTGGATGGTCTGGTAATCGACGCCCTGCTGACAGTGCTTCTCGATGATGTGCAGGAAATCGTCTTCACTGAGCTTCTCGATCGAGCCGTGCACGCTCTCGAGAGCCTGATACACCGGCACCGTGCCGATCGGCACCGGCGAGGCAGTGATGATCGCCGTACGCACCTCATCGAGGTTGACGCCACCGGTGGAGAGATCCATCACGGTGTCGGCGCCGTATTTCACCGCCAGCTCGAGCTTCTGCAGCTCTTCGGCCACATCGCTGGCGTTGGGCGAGGCGCCGATGTTGGCATTCACCTTGCACCGGCTGGCGATGCCGATCGCCATCGGCTCCAGGTTGGGGTGGTTGATGTTGGCCGGGATGATCATCCGGCCCCGCGCCACCTCCTCCATCACCAGCGATTCGGGCAGGTTCTCCCGCTTGGCCACATGTGCCATCTCCTCGGTCACCACGCCCTGGCGGGCGTAGTGCATCTGGCTCACGTTGGCTTGGCCTTGGCGCTTCTCGATCCAGGCGCTGCGCATGACGGGCTGTGGCGGAGGGGAAACCTGCCGGCGTGGCCGGCAGCAGCGGGGCGCAGCCTGAGCGTCTCTTCTCACTTCCCTGCGCCGGCATGACCCGGATCAGGTTCGGAGGGTGTGATCTCAGCCCGGCAGCGCAGAAGCGCTGAGGGCACCCCTAGTGACTTAGTCAACCTAGCAAGGGCCCACCGATGCGGTTCAGCCCTGCAGACCGTTGAGGGCCGCAGCC
>NZ_LFEK01000055.1 GCF_001039265.1 Synechococcus sp. GFB01
CCGATGACGCCCTCAACGCGATGCGCTTCCTCCCCGATGTGGTGACCAACGCCATCGAGACCACCCTCGCCCGGGTTTACGACGTGGATGCCGACGAGCTGGCCGAACTGCTCTACCCCGACGACTGAGGCCAGATCGAGACCCGATAGCGGCTCTCCAGCCGGCAGCTGGCCCCCGGGGCCAGCTCGAGCCGGCGATCGCCGCTGATCAGGGCCTGACGCGGCGCGGTCCAGGGCTCCAGGCAGACCATCGGGCGGGGTGGATCGCTCCAGACCACCGCCAGATCCAGCGGCGGCGTGGCCTGCAGCTCCAGCTGACTGCCGAAACCGGGATCGCAGAGGCGCACAGGCCCGGCGGTGGAGGCCAGCAGGTCCACACCTGTGGCGAGGCGCCGCAGTTGCTCCGCCGTGTCGGCCGCGGCGCCGCTGGTCTGGTCGATGCAACCGGCCGGCAGCCCGTCGATCCGCACCGCCTCCAGGCTCGACACACGGAAGTAGGGATGCAGGCCGAGGCTGAACGGCAGCGGCGCGTCGCCGCGGTTGAGCACGGTGAGCTCGAGCGCCAGGGCCGAGGGCTCCAGCCGCGCCGCCAGGCTGAGCCGGAAGGCGAAGGGATAGTGGGGGCGTGTGGCTGCGCTGTCACTGAGGCTCAGCTCCACGCCGCAGCCATCGGTGAGCGGCGCAAGCTGCCAGGGCAGATCCCGGGCGAAGCCGTGCTGGGCGATCGGAAAGGTGCCCTGCGGCAGGGGCAGCCGGTCGCCGGGCAGGCCGCCGCAGATGGGAAAGAGCACGGGAATGCCACCGCGCACCGACAGCGACGGGTCCCGAAACCGTTCCAGATCGAGATAAAGACGCTCCTGGCCGTTGCAGCGCCAGCCTGTGATCAATCCGCCGCGCTCCGGCACCACCAGCAGGCGATCGGCCGGGTGCCCCTCCTGATCGCCGGCGGGATCGGTGAATGTCCAGTGGCGATAGGGATGATCACACCGCTGCAAGGCCATCGGTGCCGATGTTCAGCTGTGTTCGCGCAGAATCGTGGTGCAGGTGGTCACACACTCGCCGTCATCGAGTGAACAGCTGGTGATGCACTCGAAGTAGGCTTCCACCGGATCAAACACCGGCTCCATGCCGGCAGCGGCATGCGACTGGCCCTGTGTCGACAGAATGGGCTCGGGCTGGGCGGGCCAGGATGCACCGGGAATGCCGTGACTTCCGTTGATCATCCTGACCTCGCTGCGTGGTGTCTCACCCTATGAAGAGGGAACTGAGCGGGGCAACAACATTGAGCAGAGATGCTCAGGCAGCGATTGCGCAATGTGAAGCACAGCGTCGTGCGCTACAAAGGCCAGGGTTCGGAGCGCGATCCCGGGACGATCGCCGTGGTCCCTGGACCAACAGGCTTTTTGGAGATGCGCGATGCCGGGTTCGAACCAGCGACATCCTGCTTGTAAGGCAGGCGCTCTACCGCTGAGCTAATCGCGCGTGGGCGGCAACCTACACCAACCGTTCGGCACCCGCCTGAGCTGGCGCCTGCAGTCGCTGGCACTGCGATTCCTGCTGCCGCTGCTCAGGGGGCGGTCGCACACCCGCATGGAACGCCTCGTGCATCAGATCGTGCGACGCTGCCGCCCCCTCATCCGAGGGCGGATCGCCGCGGCCGCCGCCGGGCTGAAACGGGTCTACGGCGAATCGCTCGACCCCGCTCAGCGCACGGCCCTGGCGGAGCGATCCCTGGAGCACTTTCTGCTGGCCTGCCTGGAATCGGTGATCCGGCCGGTGGACGATCGCATCGTGGCCGGTGGCGAGGGCCTCGAGGCGCTGCTGCACCGCCCGCCGGGACAAGGGGCGATCGTCGCCTCGCTGCATCTGGGCTGCTGGGATGTGGCACTGCGGCACCTGAGCCAGCGGCTCGACGATCTGGCGGTGATTTACCGGCCGATCGACAATCCGGACGTCGATCGCCTGCTGAACCAGGCCCGCAGTGGCAACAGCCGCTGCCAGTGGATCAGCAGGACCAACCCACGGGCGATGCTGGCGTGGCTGCGGCGAGGCGGCACACTTGTGGTGATGACCGATCTGCACGCCTACGAGAACTGCCTGGAGGTGGACATGCTGGGCCGGGCCACCCGCATCTCCAGCGGCCCGTTCCGGCTCGCTCAGACCACCGGCTGTCCGATCTTTCCGGTGGCCCATGTGCGTGACGATGACGGCAGCTTCCGGCTGCACTGCGGCCCGCCGATCCCGCCCCCTCANGGCCCCGACGGCCCCCGGCTGCAGGCCCAGGAACTCTGCCGCTGGCAGGAGNCCTGGATCCACCAGTACAGCGAGCAATACCTGTGGGCCTACCCGCGCTGGCGCCGGGGCGAGGGCGCCCGTCTGCGGGAGGTTGTGACCGCGAAGGCCCGGGTGCTGAGCCTGGCGCGGGGCTGAGCGGCTGCCATGGCCCGCAGGCGACAGCTCGACGAGACCACCCGCGTCGCCCCGGGCCCCCTCCGCCTTGCGCTGAGCACCGGCAGCCCGATCCCTGCCGCCATGGACGGCGGCAGCTGCAAGACCCTGGTGCTGTGCCGCTGGCAGGGGGATGGGCGGTGGCTGGGGGCCGCGGCGGAGCCTGAGCGGCGCATGCCGCTTCGCATCCGGAGCAGCCATGGCTGACCGTCCAGGCCGGCGCAAGCGGCGGCGCAAGTGGCAGCGGCGGCTGCGCCGGCAGGTGCAGACCCTGGCGGTGCAAGTCGGGCTGCTGGCGTTGCGCCACCGTCGCCATGCGGTGATGCAGTGGTTGATCCGGGTTGCCGTGCGCCTCGGTGCTCCGTTGTTCGGCCGCCAGTTCAAGCTCGGCGAACGGAACCTGGAGCGGGTCTACGGACCCACCCTCTCCCCCCGCCAGCGCCACCGACTCATCCAGCAGGCGGTGGAGCACTTTCTGCTGGCCTGCCTGGAATCGATCCTCCGACCGGTGGACCATCGCGTGCGCTTCGAGGGCGAGGGTGTCGCAGGTCTGGTGGAGCGCAGCCCCGGGCAGGGAGCGATCGTGGCCTCGCTGCATCTGGGCTGCTGGGATGTGGCCCTGCGCTGGCTCAGCCAGCAGCGGAGTGATGTGGCCGTGGTCTACCGCTCCTGGTCGAATCCCGAGGCCGATCGGCTGCTCAACCAGGCCCGCAGCGCCAACAGCTTCTGCCACTGGATCAGCAAGACCGACACCCGGGCCATGCTGGGGTGGCTGCGCCGCGGCGGGACCCTGGTGGTGATGGCCGATCTGCATGGCCAGCACAACCCCGTGGATGTGACCTTCCTCGGGCTGGCCACGCGGCTGTCGGCAGGGCCCTTCCGGTTGGCGCAGAAGACCGGCTGCCCGATCTTTCCAGCCGCCCATGTGCGCGACGACGATGGGTGTTTCCTGGTGCATGTCGGAGCACCCCTGGCCGCCGGCGTCGATGACCTCGAGCGGCTGGCTCAGGCCCTCTGCGACTGGCAGGAGCCCTGGATCCACGACTACGCCGAGCAATATCTCTGGACATACCGGCACTGGCGCCGGCAGGAGGGCCGGCGGCTGCGGCCGCTGCGGCCACCAGGGGCTCGTGTGCTGGCTGGGCTGGGGCCCTGATCCCCATGGCCAGCGGGCGTCACCACGACCGGGCCACCTGGGTGGTGTGCCTGCCCTTCGCCGTGCTCTGGTGGCCGGCGATGGGGCTGGCGGGCGCCGCCACGGCGGGGCTGGCCTTCCTGCTCGGCGGCCTGCTGCTCTCGCCCGATCTCGACACGCGCTCCAACCCCACCCGGCGCTGGGGACCGCTGCGTCTGCTGTGGTGGCCCTACCGACGGCTGCTGCGGCACCGCTCGCTGCTCTCCCACGGCCCGCTGCTGGGCAGCGCCGGCCGGCTGGCCTACCTGGGCCTGCTGGGGTTCGCGCTGAGCCTGGCGCTGGCACCCCTGGGCGGCCCCGCTCCCGCCGCACTGATCGGCATGGCGCAGCAGCTCTGGCGGGAGCGCCAGCCCCTGGTGCTGGCGGCGCTGGTGGGGCTGGAGGCAAGTGCCTGGCTGCACCTGATCCAGGATGGCGACCCGATGCCCCGCCGCTGGCGCTGACGCCGCCATGACCGCTGACGCCCTGCAGGATCTGGTGGCCGTGGTGGCCCGCCTGCGCGACCCCGAGGGCGGCTGCCCCTGGGATCTGGAGCAGACCCATGCCTCGCTGGTGCCCTACGTACTAGAGGAGGCGCACGAGCTGGCCGACGCCATCCGCCATGGCGACGACGCCCACCTGGCCGAGGAGCTGGGCGACCTGCTGCTGCAGGTGGTGCTGCACGCCCAGATCGCCAGCGAGACGGGCCGCTTCGATCTGGAGGGGGTGGCCCGCGGCATCCGCGACAAGCTGATCCGCCGCCATCCGCATGTGTTCGCCGGCGCCGAAGCGGCGGACAGCGCTGCGGTGCGGGTGAGCTGGGAGGCGATCAAGGCCCTGGAGCAAAGGGATCGGGCCCCGGCGGAGGCCGGCGGCTCCGCCAGCCCCCTCAGCGACCGCCTGGCCGGCAAGGTGCGGGGTCAGCCCGCCCTGGCGGGCGCCATGACGATCTCCAGGCAGGCGGCCGGCGCCGGGTTCGAGTGGGACGACCTCGAGGGCGTGTGGCAGAAGGTGCACGAGGAGCTCGAGGAGCTCAAGCAGGCGGCGGCCAGTGGCGACAAGGCCCACGCCCAGGAGGAACTGGGTGATCTGCTGTTCACCCTGGTGAACGTGGCCCGCTGGTGCGGCCTCGATCCGGAGGCCGGCCTGGCCGGCACCAACCGCCGCTTCCTGCAGCGCTTCGCCAGGGTGGAGCAGGCCCTGGAAGGGCAGCTGGAGGGGCGCAGCCTCGGCGAGCTGGAGGGCCTGTGGCGGCAGGCGAAGGCCGCGATCCGCGCCGAGACCGGCAACGAGCGCGCCTGAGGCTGCCAGCCCCTCAGAGCACGCTCACCAGGCCCCTGACCAGATCGCAGTAGGCGGCGGCGATGCGCAGGCGACCCCGCGCCCGGGCCTCGGCCAGCAGGGGGCTGCGCTCGGCCAGCTGGCCGGCGGCGGCGCGGGCGTGGCGGCRCACCGCCTGGTTGAGGTCGTCGCTGGGCACGAGCGTGGCCCGGATCGGCGCCACCAGTTCCTCCAGCAGCGGCGTGAGCGGCTCGCTGGCCCGGGCGGCGGTCACGGCGCCGCAGCCGCTGTGGCCCAGCACCACGATCAGCGGCACCGCCAGATCGGCCACGGCGTATTCGAGCGAGGCGATGCCGGCGTTGAAGGCGGTGTTGCCGGCGCTGCGCACGTCGAAGAGCTCCCCCGGCCCCACATCGAAGAGCCACTCCGGCGAGAGACGCGAATCGGCGCAGGTGAGCACCGCCGCCCAGGGCCGCTGGCCCCGCGCCAGCGCGGCCGGATCGGGCTGGCAGCTCTCTCCCCAGAGCGCCGCGAAGCGGGCCATGCGCTCGTGCGGATCGAGATCACCGGCGGTGCTCTGCCACAGGGCCGCGAAGCGGCGGTTGCCGGCCAGCAGCGCCTGCAGCGGATCGCCGGCGGATGGCAGACACGCAGCTGCCGGGCCAGCTGATCGGCGGCGGGGCTGGAGAGCTCGGCCGCAGCGGCCCGAGCGGCGCCGGCCAGGGCAAGCCCCCCAGCCCAAGGCCGGCAACGCCGCGCAGCAACCGCCGCCGTGAGAACGTCTCCTGGTCCTGCGTCGATGGCATGGGCAGCAGGGCGGAGCCCCGGTCTAGCCGCGGCCATGCTGGAGCGGAGCAGCAGCGGCGGTGGTCATGTCGGAAGTCGGGCACGCCGCCGCGAAGCCACCTGTCTCCGCGGCCACCGACCCGAGCCTGCGCAACCGGATGGTGCTGATCAGCGGCGGTGCCAGCGGCATCGGCGCGGCGATGGTGGCGGCCTTCAGCGCTCAGGGAGCCCGGGTGGCCTTCCTCGACATCGACAGCATCGCCGCCGAATCCCTCGTGGCCCGGCCGGCGCTGTTCCTGGCCAGCGACGATTCCCGCATGATCACCGGGCAGAACCTGGTGACCGGCGGCGGGCGCTGATAGCTCGCGCAGCGGCTCACTCCTGGGGCATCTGCAGCCGGCCGCCCCGCAGCCGCTTCACGGCGCTGCGCTGCTGCTTGGCATCCAGGCGCCGCTGCACCGAACCGCGCGTGGGGCGGGTGGCGCGCCGCGGCGGTGGCGGCGGCTGCAAGGCCTCCTGCAGCAGTTCCAGCAGGCGCCGCCGGGCCACCGTGCGGTTCTGCCACTGGCTGCGCTGCTCGCTGGCGGTGATCACCAGACAGCCTTCCACCAGGCGCCCTTCCAACCGCCGCAGCGCCCGCGCCCGCAGGGCAGGCGGCAGCGAGGGCGTCGCCGCGAGATCGAACCGCAGCTCCACCCGCGAGTCGGTGCTGTTGAGGTGCTGGCCGCCGGGCCCCGAGGCACGCGAGAAGCGCCAGCGCAGCTCCGCCGCCGGGATCACCAGCCGCGGCGTCAGCCGCAGATCGCCGGGATTCCGCTCGGATGCCATGGCCCGAGCCTGTCACGGGCGGGGTCCGGCCGGGAAGCTGCCCCCGTTGATGCGCAAATCTGGGGGCAGGAACCCGCGCACCGATGGCCGAGAGCAGCAGCCCGCCCGCCCCACCCCCCGGTGGGCCCCTCTTCGCATCAGGCTGGATTGATGAGATCTTCGATGGCGTGCGCTACGGGCTGGCCGGCCGCGTGATCGCGGAGCAGCAGTCGGCGTTCCAGCGCGTCACGATCATCGAGAGCGAGCGCTACGGCAAGGGCCTGCTGCTCGATGGCTGCTGGATGACGGCCGAGCGCCAGGAGCGTCACTACCATGAGGCGATCGTGCACCCGGCCCTCTGCGGTGCCGAGCGCATCGAGCGGGTGCTGGTGATCGGCGGCGGCGACGGCGGCACCGCCCGCGAGTGCCTGCGCCACTCCGGCGTGCGGCACCTCGACATGGTGGAGATCGACGGCCTGGTGGTGGCGTGGAGCCAGCAGCACCTGCCCTCGATCGGGGGCGGCTGCTGGAGCGATCCCCGCTTCCACCTCACCGTGGGCGACGGCATCGCCTGGGCGGCGAATGCTCCGGATTCCAGCTACGACGTGGTGATCGTGGATGGCTCCGACCCGGCCGGTCCGGCCGAGGGGCTGTTCAACCGCGCCTTCTTCGAGCAGTGCCGCCGCATCCTGCGGCCGGGCGGCGTGTTCGCCACCCAGAGCGAATCGCCCGAAGCCTTCCGGGCGGTGCACATCGACACCGTGCAGGTGATCCGCGAGGTGTTCGGCCACGCCGACCCGCTGTACGGCTGGGTGCCGATGTATCCGAGCGGCTGGTGGAGCTGGACCTTCGCCGCCACCGACGGCCGTCGCTACCTGCAGCCGCACGCCGACCGCGCCGCGGCCGTGGCCGAGGGCTCCGAGATCTGGAGCCCCCGCTGGCAGCGCGGTGCCTTCGACGCCATCCCCGCGGCCATCGAGCGCGCCCTGGACGCCCGGAACGGATGAGCGATCTCTTCGACAGCGACGGCGCCATCTACATGGCCGGACGCCGTGATCCGGCCGGCTGCCGCGTGGGCCTGTTCGGCGTGCCCTACGACGGCACCACCTCGTTCCGCCCCGGCACCCGTTTCGGGCCGGCGGCGATCCGCGAGGTGAGCAGCGGCCTGGAGACCTACTGCCCCCAGCTCGACCGGGATCTCGAAGATCTGGCCTTCGCCGACCTGGGCGCGGTGGCCATCCCCTTCGGCGCCCCCGAACCCGTGGTGGAGGCCGTCAGGCAGGCCGCCACCGCGGTGCTCGCCCTGGGGCTCCGGCCGCTGATGCTGGGCGGCGAGCACTCGATCAGCTCCGGCGCCGTGGCCGCCGTGGCGGGCCAGCACCCCGATCTGGCGCTGGTGCAGCTCGATGCCCACGCCGACCTGCGCCAGGAGTGGCTCGGCGCCCACCACAGCCACGCCTGCGCGATGCGGCGCTGCCTGGAGGTGCTGCCTAGCCAGCAGCTCCTGCAGATCGCCATCCGCAGCGGCACGCGCGAGGAATTCACCGAGCTGCGCCAGAGCGGCCGCCTGGTGGCGATCGAACGCATGACCGAGGCGCTGCGGCCACTGCGCGGCCGGCCCCTCTACCTCACGGTGGATCTCGACTGGTTCGACCCGGCGGTGATGGCCGGCACCGGCACGCCGGAGCCCGGCGGCTTCCTCTGGAGCCACTTCGCCGAGCTGGTGGCCGAGCTGCGCCACCACCAGCTGGTGGCCGCCGACGTGGTGGAGCTGGCACCCCATCTGGATCCCAGCGGGGTCAGCAGCGTGCTGGCGGCCAAGGTGGTGCGCAGCCTGCTGCTGCTGCTGGGCACGCCCTGAGTGGGGAGGCTTCAGTAGCAGCAGGTGCCGCTGGTGCGCTGCTCGCGCAGGCGCTCATGCTGCTGGCTGATCAGCAGCACCGCCAGGGTGGGGTGGTTATGCAGCAGGTTGAGGAAGCGCAGCCGATCGAGGCCGAGCAGCTCCACCGGTGTGCGGGCCACGGCGTCGTTGCGGTAGATGCGGTCCCGCCAGACGATGTCCTGGTAGCTGAACAGCTCGCCGGGCCGGTAGCAGAGCTTCTCGCCCGTCTCCCCCACCACCTCGACGATGCCGCGACGCACCCCGTAGATCACATCGGCGCGAGTGCCCCGGCAGAACACCTTGCTGCCGGTGGGCAGGGTGAGCAGCTCGGCATCGGCCTGAGCGGCCATGAGCTCGATCGGTGTGGTGAAAGTTGGGGCTGTGACCAACGCCATCACCTCCAGGACGCCATGGGATCAGAGACCTCATTACAGCGCCCGGACCGACCAGCGACGGTGGCCCAGGCTGCATCACCGCCTGCGGAGCGGCAATTGCCGATTTTCTTCAGAATCACACCGCCGGCAGCACGACCTCGAGGCTGAGCTGGCGATTCGTCCGCGGCAGCGGCTGTCCGACCACCGCCTGGTCGGGCGTCATCACCGGCAGGCGGGGTGGACGGGCGGTCCAGTGATGACACCAGAGCTCGTTGGCCAGATCGGGATGGATCGGCAGCTGGCGCATCTGGCACCAGCCGAATTCGACTCCGCTCGGGGGAGCGCAGTGGCGGCAGCTGCGGCAGCAGGGGCGATGGGCCATCCGATCCGGTAGCCGGGCGCACAGACTAGACAGCAGGTCCCACCCTGAGAAGGTGGAGATGCCCGAAACTCCTGATTCTCTTCCGGGTCGCCGCAGCAGCCTGCCGACCGGGGTCGCTCGGTCCATAGGCTCGGCGCTGCCCGTGCAACTCTCCCCGAGGCGCGCCCATGGCCCAGCACTCCGCGCTCCGGCGCACCCCTCTGAACGAGGCGATCAGCGCCGCCGGCGGCCGCCTGGTGCCGTTCGCCGGCTGGGAGATGGCGGTGCAGTTCGGCGGCCTGGTGGCGGAGCACCAGGCGGTGCGGCGGGCCTGCGGCGTGTTCGACATCTCCCACATGGGGGTGCTGCGGCTGCGCGGCGAGGCGGCCAAGGACGCCCTGCAGGGGCTGGTTCCCAGTGATCTGTTCCGGATCGGCCCCGGCGAGGCCTGCTACACGGTGCTGCTCAATGAGCAGGGCGGCATCCGCGACGACCTGATCGTCTACGACCGCGGCTGGTGCGCCGGCCCCGGCTGTGCCCCGGACAGCCACGAGCTGCTGCTGGTGATCAACGCCGCCTGCGCCGAGGCCGACACCGCCTGGCTGCGCAGCCAGCTCGAACCGGCGGGCATCGCGATCAGCGACGCCAAGGGCGACGGCGTGCTGCTGGCCCTGCAGGGACCCGAGGCGGCGGCACGGCTGGAGGCGCTGACCGGCACGCCGCTGGCGGGGCTGCCGCGCTTCGGGCACCGCGAGCTCGAGCTCAGCGGCATCGGGCCGGCCTTCGCAGCCCGCACGGGCTACACCGGCGAAGACGGCTTCGAGCTGCTGCTGGGGCGGCAGGCCGGCATCGCCCTCTGGCAGCGGCTGCTGGCCGAGGGCGTGACGCCCTGCGGCCTGGCGCCCGCGACAGCCTGCGGCTGGAGGCGGGCCTGCACCTCTACGGCTCCGACATGGATGCCACCACCACGCCGCTGGAGGTGGGGCTGGGCTGGCTGGTGCATCTGGAGATGCCCAAGCCCTTCATCGGCCGGGAGGTGCTGGAGCGCCAGAGTGCCGCGGGGGTGACGCGCCGGCTGGTGGGTCTTGAGCTGAGCGGGCGGGCGATCCCGCGCCACGGCTACCCGGTGCTGGCCGCCGGGGGCGACGCCGGCAAGGCACCGATCGGCTCGGTGACCAGCGGCGGCTGGTCGCCCAGCCTCGAGCGGGGCATCGCCATGGCGATCGTGCCGGCCGGCCTGGCCAGGCCGGGCACGCAGCTGGCGGTCGGGATCCGGGGCCGGGCGGAGCCGGCACAGGTGGTGCGGCGGCCCTTCTACAGGCGCTGACGCGAAACAGCCCGGCGCTGACGCCAAACAGCCAGGCGCTGACGCCGAACGGGCCGGGTGGGACAATCGCCGATTCGAGTGCGGACCGGCCATGCGCAGCCACGGGTGCGGCGACCTGCGGGAGGAGGCCAGCGGCCAGGCCGTGCAGCTCTGCGGCTGGGTGGACCGGCGCCGCGACCACGGCGGCGTGATCTTCATCGACCTGCGCGACCGCAGCGGCACGGTGCAGATCACCGTGGATCCCGACAACGGTGCCGACACCTTCGCCGTGGCCGAGCACCTGCGCCACGAAACGGTGATCCAGGTGGCGGGCACGGTGCGCCAGCGGCCCGCCGAATCGATCAACGACAAACTCGCCACCGGCCGCATCGAGGTGCTGGCCAGCGGCATCAGCGTGCTCAACAGCGTGAAGGGCAACCTGCCGTTCCCGGTGTCGGTGCACGACGAGGAGAACACCCGCGAGGAGCTGCGGCTGCGCCACCGCTACCTGGATCTGCGCCGCGAGCGCATGAACGGCAACCTGCGCCTGCGCCACCGGGCCGTGCAGGCGATGCGGCGTTACCTGGAGGAGGCCGGGTTCATCGAGGTGGAGACGCCGATCCTCACCCGCTCCACCCCGGANGGCGCCCGCGACTATCTGGTGCCAAGCCGGGTGTGCGGCGGCGAGTGGTTCGCCCTGCCCCAGTCGCCGCAGCTCTTCAAGCAGCTGCTGATGGTGGGCGGCCTCGAGCGCTACTACCAGATTGCGCGCTGCTTCCGCGACGAGGATCTGCGCGCCGACCGGCAGCCGGAGTTCACCCAGCTCGACATGGAGATGAGCTTCATGGATCAGGAGCAGATCCTGGAGCTCAACGAGGGGCTGATCGCCGCCATCTGGAAGGCGGTGAAGGGGATCGAGCTGCCGCGACCGTTCCCGCGACTGAGCTGGCACGAGGCGATGGCGCGCTACGGCACCGACCGCCCTGACACCCGCTACGGGCTGGAGCTCACCGACGTGAGCGACATCGTGGCGGACATGGGCTTCAAGGTGTTCTCGGGCGCCGTCAAAGCCGGCGGTTCGGTGAAGTGCATCGCCGTGCCCGGCGGCAACGAGGCGCTCTCCAACGTGCGCATCAAGCCCGGCGGCGACGTGTTCGGCGAGGCCCAGGCCGCCGGCGCCGGTGGCCTGGCCTTCATCCGCGTGCGCGAAGGCGACGAGATCGACACGATCGGCGCCATCAAGGACAACCTCTCCGAGGCGCAGAAGGCCGAGCTGCTGGAGCGCAGCGGCGCCGAAGCCGGCACGCTGCTGCTGTTCGGCGCCGGCGACACCGCCACGGTGAACAAGGCGCTGGATCGGGTGCGCCAGTTTCTGGCCCGCGAGCTGGGTCTGGTGCAGCCCGACCGCGACAACGACACCTGGAACTTCCTGTGGGTGGTCGACTTCCCGATGTTCGAGTTCAACCGCGAGGAAAACCGCCTCGAGGCTCTGCACCACCCCTTCCTGCGCCCCAAACAGCGCCGACCTGGGCAGCGATCCGGAGCGCTGGGCCGAGACCCTGCCCACGGCCCGGGCCCAGGCCTACGACCTGGTGCTCAATGGCCTGGAGCTGGGTGGCGGTTCGCTGCGCATCCACGATTCGGCCCTGCAGCGCCAGGTGCTCCAGACGATCGGCCTGCCGGCGGCGGAGGCGGAGCGGCAGTTCGGCTCCTGATGGAGGCGCTCGACATGGCGCCCGCCCACGGCGGCCTGGCCTACGGGTGGACCGGATCGTGATGCTGCTGGCCGGCGAGGAATCGATCCGCGACACGATCGCTCCCGAGACCAGCAGGCCGCTGCCTGATGACCAGCCCGCCGGCGTGAGCCGGCGCCAGCTGCAGGAGCTGCACNGACCCAGGCCCCCGCCGGCGTGAGCCCGGCGCAGCTGCAGGAGCTGCACGTGGCCAGCACCTGGGAGGAGGGGGAGGATTGAGCCCGCGCGGCCGGGGCCCGCACGGGCTTCGGTCGCAGACTGAGTCTCGAAGCGAAACAAAATGCGGCCAAAGCCGCCGCGCCTCCGCCGCCGGCGTCAGGTTGGAGGATGTCGCCGCAGCCGCCATGGCCAGCACCGACCTGGTTCGCCTCTATCTCCAGGAGATCGGCCGGGTGGATCTGCTCAGCCAGGAGGAGGAACTCATCCTGGCGCGGCTGGTGCAGCAGCGGGAGCGGCTGCTGGCCGATCCCGAGCAGGGCGGCCTCGACCCGCGCGAGCGGCGGCGGATGCTGCACCGCGGCAAGCGGGCCAAGGAGCGGATGATCCAGGCCAACCTGCGGCTGGTGGTGGCCGTGGCCAAGAAATACCAGCGGCGCGGCCTGGAGCTGCTCGATCTGGTGCAGGAGGGCAGCCTTGGGCTGGAGCGGGCGGTTGAGCGCTTCGATCCCAGCCGCGGCTTCCGCTTCAGCACCTACGCCTACTGGTGGATCCGTCAGGGAATCACCCGGGCCCTGGCCTGCCAGAGCCGCACCATCCGCCTGCCGGTGCACGTCACCGAGAAGCTCAACCGGATCAAGCGCGCCCAGCGGGAGCTGAGCGTGCGGCTGGGGCGGCTGCCGAGCCTTGCGGAACTGGCGGCGGAGCTGGGCAGCAGCGAAGCGGCGCTGCGGCAGACCCTGGAGCGGGTGCCCCGGCCGGTGTCGCTGGAGACGCGGGTGGGCGCCGCGCACGACACCGAGCTGGGCGAACTGCTCGAAGACAGCCACGCCACGCCGGAYGAGCAGCTCAGCCGAGACCAGCTGCACGACGACCTCGAGGCGCTGCTGCATGAGCTCAGCAGCCGTGAGGCGGCAGTGCTGCGGCAGCGCTTCGGCCTGGAGGACGACCGACCGCGCACGCTCAACGAGATCAGCGAGCAGCTGCACATCTCGCGCGAGCGGGTGCGGCAGATCGAGGCGCGGGCGCTGCTGAAACTGCGCCAGCCGCACCACTGCGGCCGCGTGCGCGACTACCTCGGCAGCCTCAACTGACTGAACCGAGCCGAACCGGGCTCAGCGGGCCAGGCAACGAACGGCAACGAAGCGGCAGCGCGGGCGCCCCGCAACCAGCCAGGGGGAGCTAAAACGGAGTCACTACGAGTTAGCCCCTATGCCAACCGTCACCGCGCCACCGATCGACATCGGCATCCCCGAGGCCCAGCGTGCCCGCATCGCCGAGGGCCTCGGCCGCGTGCTGGCCGACAGCACCGTGCTCTACGCCAAGACCCACGGCTTCCATTGGAACGTGACCGGGCCGATGTTCAACACGCTCCACCTGATGTTCATGGAGCAGTACACCGAGCTGTGGAACGCCCTCGACGTGATCGCCGAGCGCATCCGCGCCCTCGGCCATGTGGCGCCGTTCGGCGGCAGCACCTACAGCGGCCTCTCCTCGATCCCGGAAACCCACGGCGTGCCCGCCGCCCTGGCGATGGTGCGCGAGCTGGTGGAGGGCCATGAGGCCGTGGCCCGCACAATCCGCAGCGTGATCAGCCTGGCGGATGAGGCCAACGACCAGCCCACCGCCGACCTGCTCACCCAGCGGTTGCAGATCCACGAGAAGACCGCCTGGATGCTGAGGAGCCTGCTGGAGGAGTGAGCGCCGCCAGTCTCAGCAGGCCGAGTGGGGCCTGAAGGGGAGACAGGCCCGCATCAGCCTTAGCCGGCAAGCCCTGCAAGGCCTGGAGCCGCGCAGCCGTTCAACGGCCTGAACCAGGCCCGAAGAAGGCTCCTGGCTTCAGCGGGGCCGGCGAGGGCGAGGCCGGTATTGTCCGCGCAGCGGGCGCGACCGGCCGAACCCCCGCCGGCCCCGCAGGCACTGGAGCGCCTTGGGGCACTCGGTAGATTGAAGGGTCCGCCACGGGTCGGCCGCAGCTCCATGAGCAAGTTCGTGTTCGTGACCGGCGGGGTGGTGTCGAGCATCGGCAAGGGCATCGTGGCGGCGAGCCTGGGCCGGCTGCTCAAGAGCCGCGGCTACAGCGTGTCGATCCTCAAGCTGGATCCGTATCTCAACGTGGATCCGGGCACGATGAGCCCGTACCAGCACGGCGAGGTGTTCGTCACCGAGGACGGTGCCGAGACCGACCTGGATCTGGGCCACTACGAGCGCTTCACCGACACGGCCATGTCGCGCCTCAACAGCGTGACCACCGGCTCGATCTACCAGGCGGTGATCAACAAGGAGCGCCGCGGCGACTACAACGGCGGCACGGTGCAGGTGATCCCCCACATCACCGGCGAGATCCGCGAGCGCATCCACCGGGTGGCGGCCAACAGCAACGCCGACGTGGTGATCGGCGAGATCGGCGGCACGGTGGGCGACATCGAGTCGCTGCCGTTTCTGGAGGCGATCCGCGAATTCCGCGGCGACGTGGGCCGCCACGACACGGCCTACGTGCACGTGACCCTGCTGCCCTACATCGGCACCTCGGGCGAGCTGAAGACCAAGCCCACCCAGCACTCGGTGAAGGAGCTGCGCTCGATCGGCATCCAGCCGGATGTGCTGGTGTGCCGCAGCGACCGGGCGATCACCACGGATCTGAAGCGCAAGATCGGCGGTTTCTGCGGCGTGCCGGAGCGGGCGGTGATCCAGGCCCTCGATGCCGACAGCATCTACGCGGTGCCGCTGGCGATGGAGCAGGAGGGGCTCTGCCGCGAGGTGCTCGATGTGCTGCGGCTCACTGACCACGAGAGCGACATGAGCGGCTGGGCGGAGCTGGTGACCAAGCTGCGCCACCCCGGCCCGGCGGTGAAGGTGGCGCTGGTGGGCAAGTACGTGCAGCTCAACGATGCCTACCTCTCGGTGGTGGAGGCGCTGCGGCACGCCTGCCTGGAGCGCGACGCCTCGCTCGATCTGCACTGGATCTGCGCCGAGCAGATCGAGGTGCAGGGCGCCGAGGCCCTGCTGGCGGGCATGGATGCGGTGGTGGTGCCGGGCGGCTTCGGCAACCGGGGCGTGGACGGCAAGGTGGCGGCGATCCGCTGGGCGCGGGAGCAGCGGGTGCCCTTCCTGGGGCTGTGCCTGGGCATGCAGTGCGCCGTGATCGAGTGGGCCCGCAACCAGGCCGGCCTGGCCGATGCCACCAGCGCCGAGCTCGATCCCGACACCACCCACCCGGTGATCCACCTGCTGCCGGAGCAGCAGGACGTGGTGGACCTGGGCGGCACGATGCGGCTGGGCGTGTACCCCTGCCGTCTGGCGGCCGGCACGATGGGCCAGCGGCTCTACGGCGAGGAGGTGGTGTACGAGCGGCACCGCCACCGCTACGAGTTCAACAACGCCTACCGAAACCTGTTCCTGGAATCGGGCTACGCGATCAGCGGCACCTCACCGGACGGGCGCCTGGTGGAACTGATCGAACTGAAGGATCACCCCTACTTCACCGCCTGCCAGTACCACCCCGAGTTCCTGTCGCGCCCCGGCAAGCCCCATCCGCTGTTCCGCGGCCTGATCGAAGCGGCCCAGGCTCGGTGCGGCGCGGCCGCGAGCGCCAATGGCCGCGAGCAGCCGGCCGCCCCGGCAACACCCCAGGAGCTGCCGCTGCAGGTGTGACGCGACTGGACGATGGCGACAGTGAGGGGATGAGATGGCGCCCCGTGATCAGGCCTCGATCAGCTCAACCCGGCAGCCCAGACCCGGCGCCCGCGCCACCCGGCCATCAGCAGTGAGGAGGGGCAGCTCGAGTTGCTCCGCCAGGGCCACATAGAGCGCGTCGTAGGCGGTGAAGTTGGCCCGAAGCTGCCACGCCCTCGGCCAGAGCTCCCTGGTGGGATGGCGTCGCAGACCCAGCTGGGAAGCGGCCTTCAGGGCCAGGCGCCCGTGAACTTCCGGCAGCTGATCGGCCAGCACCAATCGCCTCAGCACGGAGAGCAGCTCCGCGTCGATCAGCTCAGGGGCATGCAGGGAGGCGGTGGCGATCCGGGCGCGGGCAGCGCCGTCATGCACCAGAGCATCGATCAGGGCCGAGGCATCCACCACCACCGCGGTCGCCATCAACGCTCGTCGCGGCTGGCATCAAGGGCCTCGAGGATGCTGCTGCGCGGGATCGGCTGCGAGGGAAGGTCGGCGAGCAGGCTGGCGTTATCGGCGCGCCTGGCGGTTTCGGTGAGCTCCTGCAGGGCAAAGGTGCTGAGCGGTAGGCCAGCGCGACGGGCCAGCAGCTCCAGCCGCTCAGCCACCGCTTCAGGCACATGACGGATGTAAAGAGTGCGCATGCCGGCCGGAGGTCTGCTTGCTATGAGCTAGCAGCTTAGGCCTTGTGGTCAGAGCGCATGCCTGTTGAACCTCGGCAAGGCCATCACCGTGCGGCCATGGATCACCACCCACAGCCCGGCGGGNTTGTCCAGGCCGNCTCCGGAGCCCTTCTGACAACCCAGTTTCACTGCCAGCCAGCAAGCTGGGTAGGGAGCGGAATGGCTTGATGAAAACGACCCTCGGCCTGCCGGACCACCTGGTGCGCCAAGCCAAGCAGAGGGCCCTGCAGGAGGGGCGCACGATCGGGGAACTGGTCTGAATACATCCAGGTGGGGCTCCGCGGGGNCACAGCAGCCCCTGCGCCCGCCCCGAGCCGTGCGGTGAAGCTGAATCCTGCGGGGCTGCCGGTGTTCCGCGCAGAGCCGCCCGGGAACCAGCTGGGGATCAATCTGGGAACAGCGTTGCGACTTGAGCAGGAGTGCCTGGTACAGGAGGACATCCGCCGTGCAGGCCTCTCTTCTTGATGTGACTGTGTGGCTGGCGGCGGCCTTTGAAACCNATCCCGGCCATCGCAGCGACCGGGAGGTGCTGCTCCAGGCCACGCCCGCTGCGCCAGCCNTGTTCTACCGCGCCACACAGCAGAACTTTCTGTGACTGGCGTCGACCCCGGCGAGCTTGAAGGCCTACCAAGCCACGGCGATCACCAATCAGGATGCTCTGGCTGCCCTCCAGGCCTTCCAGGCACTCCCCCAGGTGGATCTGGTCGACAAGCCGATCGGGATTGAGGCCCTCTGGTGGCGCCTGGCGGGGCTCAGTGAGGCGGCACCCAAACGGTGGATGGCCGCCTATCTGGCAGCCTTCGCGATCTCCGCCTCCACCAGCTTGATCAGCCTGGATCAGGACTTCCGCCAGTTTCTCGGGGCAGGGCTCGATCTCGAGCTGCTGCAGGCCGATGCGGGCTCAGGCTGATCGAGGCGGCAGGGGGGAGTGAGCCCTGAGCTCAGGCTGCGCTGAAGGGATTCAGCAGGCGCACACCGGTGCCGGCGAAGTCGTCAGCGTTGCGGGTCACCACGGTGGCGGATCAACTCCACCCCCCGCCGAAGCTCGCCAATCGTGATCACCGAGAGAAACAGTGGCTTGTCGTTCCTGGAGGCATCGGCCCAGAAGGCGCGCACACCGGGATCGGCGCGGGGGCCTTGCGTGCCTCGCTGATCACGTTGGTGTCAACCACAACCATCAGCCGCCTCAGCTGACTCCGCCGGTCTCTGGAAATCGGCGTCGCCACCCAGATCCGGCATGGAGGCCAGCAACTCGGCCAGTTTCTGGCGGGGGGGGTCAGCAGGGCGGCGGCCAGGATGGAGCGGTGTTCGGCCTCGACGCTGCGGCCATGGGTGCCGGCCCGCTGCTTGAGAGCCTGCACAAGCGCCTCATCCACACCCCGCACCAGCAGATCAGCCATCGCTGTCGCTCCCTCTGATCGCAAAGCAATCGGCAACACGCTGGTGTGCCGTAGTGAGGGGCGCTGCCAAGCGCCCGGAACTGGCTGGAACTGTTGCGGACCGATGGGGGCGCAGGCCTCAGCCGAGGCCCACGCACATGATGCTCACCAGTTCGTGCATGTTGAACCAGAGCAGCGTGCACCTTGNCGCCCGTGAACCGCTCCAGCTCGGCCACGAAGCCGGCGTCGGCACCCGCCCGGCAGCTCAGCAGGGTGATCGCCTCCACGCCCACTCAAGCAGCAGGGCCCGCTGGCGCTCCAGCACCTGGGTGGTGATCGGCTCGGCACCCAGCAGGATGCGGCCCGGCTCGCCGTGGGCCACCAGCACCAGCTGCGCGCGGCGGTTTCGGCCAGCCAGGCCGTGATCCGCTCCACAGCCCCCTGATCGGCCGCCAGGGTGCGCTGGGCAACGCTGGGCAGCACGGCGGCCTGCAGCAGCGGCAGATCGGCCAGNCTCCTCAGCAAACACAACCAGGNCGTCGGCACGACCAGCCGGCTGCAGGGCCGGGGTCGTCACGGTGAGCGCCGAGGAGCGAACCGTGGATAGCCCACGTAAATGATTTCGCGGGCAGAGCAGCGGATTATGTCAATCTCTTTGCTTCCTCGGCAGCACACTCCGCCAGGGCGGCCCGGCATCAGCGCAACCCTCCGCTGTCAGGCTGTGGGGGCCATCGATTCCCAGCCGCGCCTGCCCGTGCCTGCCCAAGCCTCGCCGGCCCTGCCTGTGGTGGAAACCTTCCACTCCCTGCAGGGCGAGGGGCTGCACGCCGGCCGCAGCGCCTTCTTCATCCGCCTGGCCGGCTGCACGGTGGCCTGCCCCTGGTGCGACACCAAGGCCTCCTGGCCCGCCGCCGCCCATCCCCAGCGGCCACTGGCCGATCTGGCCGCCGAAGCCCGGGCCGCGGCCGCGGCCGGCGCCGCCTTTGCGGTGATCACCGGCGGTGAGCCGCTGCACCACGATCTCGAGCCGCTCTGCCGAAGCCTCGCTCCCACCGGCCTGCCGCTGCACCTGGAAACCAGCGGCGTGGACCGGCTCAGCGGCACCTTCCACTGGATCACCCTCTCACCCAAACCGCACCGCCCGCCCACGCCGGAGCTGCTGGCCGGCTGCCACGAACTCAAGCTGGTGGTGCACGAGCCGGCCGATCTGGCCTTCGCCGAGGCGATGGCCGCCGCCGCCGCCGCCGCCGGCAACCGCCCCGCCCTGCTGCTGCAGCCCGGCTGGGAGAGCCCCGCCGGCCGGCAGCTCGC
>NZ_LFEK01000056.1 GCF_001039265.1 Synechococcus sp. GFB01
GCTGCTGGGCGGCGGCGGCCGTGATCGCGCGGCCCTGCTGGCGGCGGTGCTGCCGCGGCTGCGGCGGGGGGGCGTGGTGGTGATGCCGCTGGCCACGCTCGAGGCCCTGGCGGAACTGCGGCCCCTGCTGGAGCAGGCGGGACTGTCGGTAAGCCTGAGCCAGCATCAGGCCTGGCGAGGCGCCCCCCTTGCCGATGGCACCCGCCTGGCGCCGCTCAATCCCGTGCTGGTGCTGGCTGGGCGCCGCTCCTGACCGCCAGCAGCGGCTCGATCGACGCCGGAGTGCCCACCGCGATTCCCTGGGCTGCCGCCTGGCCGGAGGCCAGTTCGATCACGCCGTCCACCGGCTCGTCGGGGCCGTAGCTGCGGCAGGGCAGATGCATGCAGGGCTGGGCCGCGGTCTCGATCGCCACGACCCGGCCGTCGCGCACGAACAGCATGTCGAGCGGTTCCGGGGTGCGATGCATCCAGAAGCGGGCCGGCGTGGGGCGGTCAAAGGGGAACCACATGCCCCGCAGCGCCGGCAGCGGTGGGCGCAGCTGCAGCCCCTTGGCCTGCTCATGGGGCTCATCCGCCACCTCCAGGTCGATGCAGCGGCCTGGCTGCAGGCACCAGCGCGCCTCGATCGGCAGCACCTGCGGCGGCGGCTGCTGCCAGGTGGGCCGGTTCGCCCAGGCGGGGCTGCCGGCGCCGACCAGCAGGGCGGCGGCCAGCGGGGTGAGGCGGGCTCTCAGCGCGATTCCAGGGGCGGCATGCGCTCGCTGAGGCAGTAGCCCTGGCCGCGGATCGTGTGGATCAGGCGCCGTTCGCCGCCCTGCTCGAGCTTCTGCCGCAGGTAGCGCACGTAGACCTCGATCACATTGCTGGAGGTGGCCTGATCGTCGTTCCAAACCTGGCGCAGGATCTGCTCGCGTGACACCACGGTGCCCCGGCGCTCCAGCAGAAGCAAGAGCAGCTGATATTCGCGGGCGGTGAGGTTGATGCGGCGGCTGCCCCGCTTCAGCTCGCGGTTGGCGGGGTTGAGGCTGAGATCGCCGCCTGCAGCAGCAGCGGCGGCTGGCCCGTCCGGCGGCGGATGTCGCGGTGCAGGCGCAGGCGCATCAGCAGATCGCTCGGTCCCAGGCCCGACAGCCAGAAGTCGTCGGCGCCGCTGCTCAGGCAGCGGGAGCGGGCCTCCAGGTCGTCGCGGCCGCCATCGAGCAGCAGCGGGACGGCGCCGAAGCGTTGCCGCAGCTCCGGAATGCGGTGCGCCTCCGAGGCGGCCAGTACCACCAGATCCGGGCCCTCCACGCCGCTGGCCTCGGCCCCGGGGTCAACGATGCGGTAACCGGAGGCTTCGAGCCTGGCCGCCAGGGCCTCGGCCTCCGCCCCAGCAGCAGCACGCCGGCCGGCGGCGGGCCTGTGGCGCTCACGGGTTCGGTGCGTTGCCGGGCTTGGCCACATGCGGCAGGCCCCACCCAAGCTTGTTGCGCAGCACCTGGAAGAACTCGTGGTCGGCCAGCCGCACGAAGCGCACCGGATGGTCGCTGCGGCGGATCAGCACCCGATCCTCGGGCCAGATGTAGCAACCGGCGCTGCCATCCACCACCATCATCAGGCGCTCCGGCGTGGCCGGAAACACCGTGACCGGCTCCCGGTCGCTGAACACCAGAGCCCGCGAAGCCAGCGAGTGGGCCGCGATCGGCGTGAGCTGCAGCACCGGGCAGTCGGGGGTGATCACCGGCCCGCCGGCGCTGAGGGCGTAGGCGGTGGAGCCGGTCGGGGTGGAGAGGATCACCCCATCGGCGGCGATGTCGACCGGGGCGTGGCGGCCGATGGCGATCTCGAAGTGGCACATCGAGGTGAGCGGCTCCCGGTGCAGGGCCATCTCGTTGAGGCAGAGCACCTCCCAGCGCCGCTGCTCGCCCCGCATCACGCTCACCACCAGAGTGGTGCGCTCCTCCACCGTCCACTCGCCGGCGATCACCTGATCGAGGGCCCCGTCGAGCTGGGGCAGGTAGGCCTCGGCCAGGAAGCCCAGGTGGCCGGTGTTGATCGTGAGGATCGGCACGCCGATCGGTGCGGTCTGCCGGGCTGCGGAGAGCACGGTGCCGTCGCCGCCGAGCACGATCGCCAGGGCCATCTCCTCGCTGAAGGCAGCGGGAACACAGCCGGCGTAGCCGCGGCTGCGCAGGTGCTGATCGGGGTTGGCGAAGNCCACCATGCCCCCCACGCTGGTGACCCGGGCCACCGCGAAGCCGGCCGCCTTGAGCCTCGCCTCGATCGCGTCGGCGGTCGCGACGGCCAGCTCCTTGCCGTCGTTCACGATCAGTCCTGCGCGCGGCACCGATCGGAGGCGGGAACTGCCTGAGTTTATGAGGCCTGGGTGTGCCGGGCCCGCAGCGGCCGGGCCGGCCATGCGCCTGAACCGGCTCAGAACTGCTCCAGGAAGCGCAGATCGCTGGTGTAGAGCCTGCGGATGTCGTCGATGCCGTGGCGCACCATGCAGAAGCGCTCCACCCCGAGGCCGGCGGCGAAGCCGCTCCAGCGCTCCGGATCCAGCCCCATGCCCGTGAGCACGGCGGGGTCGACCATGCCGCAGCCCATCACCTCGAGCCAGCGGCCGCGCCACTGCACGTCCACCTCGGCGCTGGGTTCGGTGAAGGGGAAGTAGCTGGCCCGGAAGCGCACCGGCAGGTCTCCGAAGAACGCCTGGAGGAAGGCGGTCACGGTGCCGCGCAGGTGGCTGAAGTCGAGGCCCTCGTCGATCGCCAGCACCTCCACCTGGTGGAACACCGGCGAGTGGGTGGCATCCACGGCGTCGCGACGGTAGACGCGGCCCGGCGCGATCACCCGCACCGGTGGTGGATTGTTCTCCAGATGGCGGATCTGCACCGGGGAGGTGTGGGTGCGCAGCAGTCGGCCGTCCTCGAGATAGAAGGTGTCCTGCATGTCCCGGGCGGGGTGGTGCTCCGGGATGTTGAGGGCGGTGAAGTTGTAGTAGTCGGTCTCGATCTCCGGCCCCTCCGACACGCGGTACCCCAGACCGCAGAAGATGTCGACGATCTCCTCGATCGTGCTGATCAGGGGGTGGCGGTGCCCCGGGGGGGTGTAGCGGCAGGGGGCGGTCACATCCAGCGTTTCACCTGCGATGCGCTCGGCCATCGCCGCCGCCTTCACCGCAGCCAGCCGATCGCTCAGCAGACCGGAGAGCTGGTCCTTGAGCAGGTTGGCGCGCTGGCCGATCACCGGCCGGTCGGGGCCGGGCAGTTGCCCCATGGCGCCGAGCACCATCGAGAGGCGGCCCTTCTTGCCCAGCAGCCCCACCCGCAGCTCCTCCAGCTCGGCGGCGGAGGCGGCGGCGGCGATGGCGGCGGCCGCCTCGGCTTCCAGCTCCTCCAGCCGGGCGGTGAGATCCGAAAGCGACACGGTGACGCTCACTACAGGGCCGGGCACGAAGGCGAAGGGGAGACTGTACGGAGCAGCCGCGCGTGCCGATGGCGTCCCCGTCGCTCCAGCCTCTGAGGATCCTGATCTGCAACGACGACGGCGTGTTCGCCGCCGGCATCCGCACCCTGGCCAATGCCGCCCTGGCGCGGGGGCATGCGGTCACCGTGGTGTGCCCCGATCAGGAGCGCTCCGCCACCGGTCACGGGCTCACGCTGCAGACCCCGATCCGGGCGGAGCGGGCCGATGAGCTCTTCGACGACGGCGTGCGCGCCTGGGCCTGCAGCGGCACCCCTTCCGACTGCGTCAAGCTGGCCCTGTTCTCGCTGCTGGAGGAGTGGCCGGACCTGGTGCTCTCGGGCATCAACCACGGCCCCAATCTCGGCACCGACGTGCTCTACTCCGGCACCGTGAGCGCGGCGATGGAGGGCACGATCGANGGGCTGCCGGCCCTGGCGGTGAGCAGCGCCGACTTCCAGTGGCGCCAGTTCGAGCCCGCCGCCCGCATCGCCCTCGACGTGGCCGAGGCGATGCTGCAGGCGGGCTGGCCGGATCGGATGCTGCTCAATCTCAACGTGCCGCCGCTGCCAGAGGAGAGCATCGGCCCCCTGCGCTGGTGCCGCAAGGCGGTGCGGCGTTACACCGATCAGTTCGACCGGCGCGTCGATCCCCGCGGCCGCACCTACTACTGGCTGGCCGGTGAGGTGGCCAACGATCTGGAGGCCGAGGTGGCCGGCCCCCCGGACTGGCCCATCGATGTGGCCCATGTGCATGCCGGCGGCATCGCCCTCACGCCGCTGCAGCCGGAGCTCTTCTGGCGCGGGCACTGCGGCGATCTGCCCGGGCTGGCGATCTGAGTGAAGGGCGGCGGCCCTAGCCGGGCCGATGCATCCGCTGCAGCAGCCAGAGGCTGATCCAGAGGCCGATCAGGTGGGCGAACAGCACCTGGGTGTTGCCGAGCACCGACAGCATCTCGATCGAGGTGATCGGCAGACCCACCACCCGGCCGGCGGTGCCGGGCACCTGCTGGATCTGGGCGCCGAAGAAGCCCGGCACCTGCTGGGAGGCCTGCACGAACAGGCTGCCCGCCAGCGACTGATAGCCCAACACAGCCAGGCTGAGGCCGATCAGATCGCCGAGCACACCGCGTTTGATCAGCCGGGCCGTCTCCCCCTTGCTGGGCCGCACCGGACTGGCCAGAGCCCGGCCGCAGCGCACCACCAGCCAGCTCTGCCAGATCGACCAGAGCAGCAGCAGAAACGCGAGGGTGGTGAGCGAGATGCCCGGCCCGAGGCCGATGGCCCGCGCCGAGTTGGCCACCAGCCGGCCGCCGATGTTGTTGAACACCAGCACGCCCACCACTACCACGCCCAGCACCACCTGGGCCCAGAACCGCACCCAGCCAAGCCGTCGCAGGGCCGCGGCGATGCGTTGGAGGTCGAGACGATCCGCCATCGGGGCCGGTCGGGAATGCCCCAAAGTTGCCATGGGAAGATCGCTGCGGCCCGCACTGCAGAGGCATCCGTTGCGTTGACACTGCGTTGATCCCGCTGCGTACTCCCCAGGACGCGCTCCGACCCACGGCCATCGCCCTCGGCAGCTTCGACGGACTTCACCCCGGCCATCGCCGGGTGATCGCGGCCATCACCGCTGCCCAGCCCTCCCCCGCAGCGGAGCCGGGCACTGCCCCCGCCCCGGGGTCGCCGGTGCCCTCGGTGGTGAGCTTCTGGCCCCATCCCCGCGAGGTGCTCTACGNCGAGCCGCGGCTGCGGCTGGATCTGCCCTCCGAGAAGCTCAGCCTGCTGGAACCCCTGGGCATCCGTCAGCTGGTGCTGGTGCCCTTCGACCGCAATCTGGCGGCGCTCAGCCCCGAGGCCTTCGTGGAGCAGGTGCTGGGGGAGCAGCTGCAGGCGCGCCGCGTGGCCGTGGGCAGCAATTTCCGCTTCGGTGCCGGGCGCAGCGGCGACACCGAGACTCTGGTGCGCCTGGGGCGGGGCCTGGGCATCGACGTGGCGGTGGTGCCGATGCTGTGGGATGGCGAGGAGCGGGTGAGCAGCAGCCGGATCCGCCGCGCCCTGGCCGCTGGCCGCATCGCCGAGGCCGCTCGCCTGCTGGAGCGTCCCTACCGCTTCTCCGGCGAGCTGGTGCGGGGCCGGCGACTGGGTCGCCAGCTGGGCTGGCCCACCGCCAATCTGCGGGTGGATGGCCGCAAGTTCCTGCCGCTCGAGGGTGTCTATGCCGCCTGGGCGCAGCTGCCCGGCGGGGAGCCGATGGCGGCCGTGATGAATCTGGGCCCGCAGCCGAGCGTGGATCCGCTGGCCCCCTCGGCGGTGGAGGTGCACCTGCTCGATCGCCGGCTCGATCTCGACGAGGGCCAGGAGCTGGTGGTGCAGCCGCTGCGGCTGCTGCGGCGCCAGCGCAGCTTCGCCGATCTGCAGGCGCTCAGCGCGCAGATCGGCCGCGATGCCGACCAGGCACGACGCCTATGCGCCCGGGTAGGCGTGGGTGAGACCCCAGACGATGAAGAGGCTGATGCCGCCGAGCAGCAGAATGCCTGAGATCAGAACCAGCATGGGCCTGTCGGACCCGCCCGTTTCGATCGCCATCGGCCTGCCGTCGTGAGCATCACCTTACCCAGCCCCGGCGATGCCGGCCTCGAGCGCGGGTCGGTGCATCGCCTGATCGATGCCAATCTCGACCGGGCCCGCGAGGGGCTGCGGGTGCTCGAGGACTGGGCCCGCTTCGGCCTCGATCGCCCCGATCTGGTGGCACGGCTGAAGGATCTGCGCCAGCGGCTGGGGGTGCTTCATGCCGACGTCTACAAGCAGGCCCGCCACACCGCCGCCGACCGGGGTGCCGGCCTGGGCCATCCGGCCCAGGAGCAGCGCCGCCAGCCGGCCGAGGTGGTGGCTGCCAATGCCGCGCGGGTGCAGGAGGCGCTGCGGGTGCTGGAGGAGTTCGGCCGCCCGCTCGATGCCGCCCTCGCCATCGAGGCCGCCGCGATCCGCTACGCCCTCTACGACCTGGAGGTGGAGCTGCTGCAGCTCCGGCGCAGCGCCACCGGTGAGCAGCGCCGCCAGCGGCTGGCCGGCTGCCATCTCTATCTGGTCACCAGTCCGGTGCCACGGCTGGAAGCGGTGGTAGAGGCGGCCCTGGAGGGTGGGGTGCGGCTGGTGCAGTACCGGGCCAAGGAGGGGGGCAGCGGCTCCGACGGCACCCCCCTCGACGACAGCATGCGCCTCGAGCAGGCCGAGGCGCTGCGACGCCTCTGCGCCCGCCATGGGGCGCTCTTCCTGGTCAATGACCGCCTCGACATCGCCCTGGCGGTGGATGCCGATGGCGTGCACCTCGGCCAGGGGGACCTGCCGGTGGCCGTGGCCCGTCGCCTGCTGGGCCCGGATCGGCTGATCGGTCGCAGCACCCACCAGCTCGAGCAGCTGCGCCGGGCCATCGCCGACGGCTGCGACTACGTGGGGGTCGGGCCGGTCAATGCCACCCCCACCAAGCCCGGCCGCCAGCCGGTGGGGCTCGACTACGTGTGCCAGGCTGCGGCGAGCAGCGCGATCCCCTGGTTCGCGATCGGCGGCATCGAGGCCGGCAACCTGGCGGTCGTGCGCAAGGCCGGTGCCGAGCGGGTGGCGGTGGTGCGGGCGATCACGGCGGCCGCCGATCCGGCGATGGCCACCCGCCAGCTGCTGGCCGCTCTGGGCCGCGCTCACTGAGCCGGGCAGGCCCCGGCACAGCTCCCCGGTCCACCCCTCAGGCTTTCATCAGGCCCGTGTTCCCACCAGCCCCTATCCCGCCCTCCTCCCGCTCATGGAGCCGATCGCGATCCAGGTGAACGGTGAGCCCCGCCGCTGCCGGCCGGCCTCAGCCTCGATCAGGCGCTGGCGGCGCTCGGCTATCGCCCCCAGCTGGTGGTGGTGGAGTTCAACGGCGTGATCCTGCCGCGGCAGCGCTGGGCCGAGCAGCCGGTGGTGGAATCCGATGTGCTTGAAGTGGTCACCATCGTGGGAGGTGGTTCCTAGATTTTTCAGACCCTTCCTGCTGCCGTGCTGCGCCGCGTTCTCTCCTGGCTGGCCCTTCCGGTCCTCGTGATCGGTCTGCTGGTGGTCCATCCCGAGCCCGGCTGGACCGCCAGCGGCGGACGCATCGGCGGAGGCAGTTTCCGCAGCGCACCCTCGATGCCTCGCAGCTACAGCGGTGGCGGGGGCTACGGCGGCAGCTACCGCGGCGGGTACGGCGGGGGCTATGGCGGCGGCTTCGGCTTCCCCTTCGTGCTGCCCTTCTTCTTCGGCGGCGGTGGGCTGTTCGGCTTCCTGCTGCTGATGGCGGTGGTGGGCCTGATCCTCAACGCGGTGCGCGGGGGCGGAGCCTCGTCTTCCGGCGGTGGCAGCCTGGCCGTGCCTCAGGCCGATGGCCCCGTGACCGTGGCCCAGGTGCAGGTGGGTCTGCTGGCCCGCGCCCGCGACCTCCAGGTCGATCTGCGTCGCCTGGCGGCCTCCGCCGACACCTCCAGCAGCACCGGGCTGCAGGTGGTGCTGCAGGAGACCGGCCTGGCCCTGCTGCGCCACCCGGACCTCTGGGTCTACGCCAGCGCCGAAGCGGGTCAGGTGCCCTTCACCGCGGCCGAATCCACCTTCAACCGCCTGTCGATGGCGGAGCGATCCAAGCTGGATCGCGAGCTCACCAGCAACGTGGGCGGCCGCCGTTTCCAGGACCCGGCACTGCCGGCCGGTGCCAGCGACGCCACCAGCGATTTCATCGCCGTGACCGTGCTGGTGGCCAGCCGTCAGCGGCTGACGCTGCCCGCGGCCTCCAGCGCCGAGCAGCTGCGCCAGGCCCTGCAGACGCTCAGCGCCGTGCCGGCTCAGGATCTGCTGGCCGTGGAAGTGATCTGGCAGCCGGAGGGCGATGGTGAATCGCTCAGCACCGACCAGCTGCTCACCGCCTACCCCGATCTGCAGCATCTCTGAAGCTCAACGCGGCGTCCACCCCCTTGCCGGTGGCTCGCCGCCTGCCCACACTGCGCCCAGCTGCCTGCCAGGGCGATGGTGCGCCGTCCGCTCCACTGGGTCAACACTCCCGTGCTCCTGCAGGCGATCGAGCGCTACGAGCAGGGCCGGCTGCCGCGCAGCATGCGGCTCTGGATCGAGGGGTTGCTGGAGCTCGAGGTGCCGGGCTCAGACAGCCTGCGCCGGGGCTGCTGATCGGTCGCTCCGGCCGTCGCCCCAGCCCCGCAGGATTCGCAGGGCCGCCATCGCCGCCCCGTAGCCGTTGTCGATGTTGACCACCATCAGCCCCGGGGCGCAGCTGGCGAGCATGCCGTGCAGGGCGGCGGTGCCCCCGGCGCTCACCCCGTAGCCCACCGCCACGGGCACGCCGATCACGGGCTGGGGCAGCAGCCCGGCCAGCACGGTGGGCAGGGCTCCCTCCATGCCGGCGCAGGCGATCAGCACGTCGGCCTGCCGCAGGGCCTCGAGCTGATCCAGCAGCCGGTGCAGCCCGGCCACACCCACATCGAGCACCAGCTCCGCGGCGACTCCGTGGCAGGCGAGTGCCAGCCGGGCCTCGGCCGCCACCGGCAGGTCGCTGGTGCCGCCGCTCAGCACCGCCACCCGTCCCTCCAGCGGGCCCGGTTCCGGCAGGCGGCCGGCGGTGAGGCAGCGGGCTTCGGCATGGTGCCGCAGCTCCATCTCGGGGTGCGCATCAAGGGAGGCGGCCACCGCCTCGGCCTTCCCCGGCGCCAGGCGGGTCGCCAGGGCGAGCTCCCCGGCGGCATGCAGCTCCCGCAGGATCGCCGCGATCTGCTCGGCACTCTTGTGCTCCCCCCAGATCGCCTCCACCATGCCCAGCCGGCGGCGGCGGCCGAGATCCAGTCGGTGCTGGCGCGTCATCGCCGCTCCCACACCATCTCCACCAGCGCCGGGGTGATCCAGAGGCTGGTGTGGCGGCGGGCCCAGCTGAGCTCGGCCTCAAGGGCGGTCTGCTCGGTGGCACTCCAGAGGCCGGCGGCGCTCAGCTGGGCCGGATAGCTGGCCAGAAAGTCCTGCAGCCAGAGGGCCTTGGGCTGATCGCCGGGGGAGCAGGCCATCAGGCTGTCACTGTGCAGCAACCGGAACCCCCGCGCCTCGAGCAGGGCCGGCAGGCGCGCGGCCACGTCGGGATCGCCGCCGTGGTCGCGCCAGTGGAGGATGCAGCGCTGCACGAAGCGGGCCAGCTGCTCGCCCCGCGGGTGGAGCGCGAAGCTGTCCCAGCGCACGTATTCGTGCAGCACCAGCCGCCCGCCGGGCCGGAGCGCCTGTTTCAGCAGATCCAGCAGCGGGTCGAGCCGGGGCAGGAACATGGCCAGCCAGCGGCACCAGGCCCCATCCCAGCTGCCCGCGTCGAGGGCGGCGCTGGCGAGGGGCTCGGCCAGGTCGTGCTGAAGGATCCGAACCTGCTCCAGGCGCCGCTGGCGGCACTGCTCCTGCAGGTGATCCAGGTAGGCCGCCGCACTGTCGATGGCCAGCACCCCGCCGCTGGGACCCACCAGCTCGGCCAGCTCGAGGCTGGCGAAGCCCGGGCCGCAGCCCAGGTCGATCAGGCGCTGGCCCGGCCCGAAGCCGGCCCGTTGCCATGCCGAGAGCATCGCCTCCTGCCAGATGCAGTGCTGGCGGTTCAACCGGGCGCGCTCCTCGGCATGGCTGCCCAGCACGTAGGAGCGGTTGTCGCGGGCGGCGGCCCGGTTCATGGGGGCAGCAGCTCCCCCTCGAACACCAGCGGGAAGGGGTTGCCGCTGCCCTGGCCCGTGGCCGCCCGGGCCAGCTGCTCGAAGCGCTCCTGCACCGCCTCGACCTCGGCGGTGGGAATCGCCTTCCACTGCTCGCGGCTGGCCCAGCGGATCAACAGGGTGCCCTCCTGTCGCTCGGCGTCCCAGAGCAGGTCGCGACCCACGAAGCCCGGCTGCTGCCGCAGCCAGGGTTCCCAGCTGCCGCGCTCGGCCTCCAGCCAGGCCTTGCGGGCCTCGGCGGGAACCTTGAGGCGCAGATGCTCGACCACGGCCACTTCGACCGCTTCGCCGGGCCGTTCGCCCGCGGCGAGCGCCGCATCGGGATGGCCGGCCAGCAGCATCACCAGGCTGAGCACCACGGCCAGCAACCTAGCCAACGTGGTCATGGCTGCCGCAGCAGGGCCACCGCATGGCAGGAGATGCCCTCCTCGCGGCCCTCGGCGCCCAGCTTCTCGTTGGTGGTGGCCTTCACGCCCACCTGATCCGGCTCGAGCCCCATGCTTGCGGCGATCGCGCCGCGCATCGCCTCGATGTGGGGTTTCAGCTTGGGTCGCTCCGCCACCACCACGGAGTCCACGTTGGCCACGCTCCAGCCTCGCTCGGCCACCAGGGCCACCACCCGTTCCAGCAGCTTCAGGCTGTCGGCCCCCTTCCAGCGCGGATCGTCGGGGGGGAAGTGGCGGCCGATGTCGCCCAGCGAGAGGGCTCCCAGCAGGGCATCGATGATCGCGTGCACGAGCACGTCGGCATCGCTGTGGCCATCGAGGCCCAGGCCGGCGGGGTGCTCGAGACGCTGGCCTCCCAGGATCAGCGGCCGCCCCGGCACGAGGCGGTGGATGTCGTAGCCGTTGCCGATGCGCAGCTGCATGGGTGGGTGGCCGGACCGCTGCCGGCGTGGAGCGGGTCAGTCTTTCACCGGATGCCCCGCCGTCCGTTCCGGCAGCACCTGCAGGCGGGTGCCGTCGCGACCCATCACCAGCACACTGTCGCCGGGCTGGAGCGCACCGGCCGGTTCGAGGTTGGTGGCCGCCCAGCTCTGGCCCTGCCAGCGCACCCGTCCGTCGCTGCGGCTGCCGAAGCCGTTGATCACCTCCGCCCGGTCGCCGTCGGCGGGCGGCGGGATGGCCCGCTGCCGCTGCCGCCCCATCCAGTGCTGCAGGGCCGCCAGCAGCAGCGCGGTGAGCCCCGCGAACAGACCCACCTGCAGCAGCGGCGCCAGGGCCACCATCCCGGTGATCGCCGACACCGCCAGGGCGGCGATCGCACCGGCCAGCAGTCCGTCGAAGTCGGCGCCCAGCAGTTCCAGCAGCAGCAGCAGCAGCCCGAACACCAGCCAGATCAGGGCGGCGGGAAGCATGGTGGTGGCGCTCTGGTGCACTGTGGTCATGCTGCCTAGGGTTGACGGCAGTGGCATCGGATCGGCGATGGAAGCCCTGCTCTCGTTACCGGCCCTGGTGGTGATGGCCGTGCTGGGGCTGAACAGCGTCAAGGTGACCAGCGGCGGCCAGTCGCGGCTGGTGGAGCGGCTGGGCAAGTACGACCGCCAGCTGCAGCCGGGGCTCTCCTTCGTGCTGCCCGTGGTGGAGAAGGTGGTGAGCCACGAGTCGCTCAAGGAGCGTGTGCTCGACATCCCGCCGCAGCAGTGCATCACCCGCGACAACGTGGCGATCGAGGTGGATGCGGTGGTGTACTGGCAGCTGCTCGAGCACGCCCGCGCCTACTACGCCGTCGACAACCTGCAGTCGGCGATGGTGAATCTGGTGCTCACCCAGATCCGTGCCGAGATGGGCAAGCTTGACCTCGACCAGACCTTCACCACCCGCAGCGAGGTGAACGAGGTGCTGCTCAAGGAGCTGGATCAGGCCACCGACCCCTGGGGCG
>NZ_LFEK01000057.1 GCF_001039265.1 Synechococcus sp. GFB01
CCGCCTACCTGCTGCGCAGCCCTGCGAATGCGCAGCGTCTGCTGCGCTCCATCGCCGCCCTCGGAGCAGGCCTGGGAGGATGTTCTCCACTGGCATTGGCAAGCTGGAGCCACTGCGGTCATGCCCTGGCTGGTACCTGGTCACGGCGGATCGATGACGAGCACCGCATCGTTCGCCAGGCTCTGCATGGAAAGTCGATCGAGAGGCCCAGCCGTGTGCATCCTGCCCCTAGAGGGCATCAACTGATGCCAGAATTGATGCATCTTCGCGACGGCCTCGCCGATGCGCACCACCGTCACCCTCGACGATGAACTCCTGCGGGAGGCCGAGCAGCTGAGCGGCATCCCGGAACGCTCCCGCCTGCTGCGAGAGGCGCTACAGGCCTTGATAGCCCGCGAAAGCGCCCGGCGGCTGGCGCTGCTGGGCGGCAGTGAGCCCCAGCTGAAGGTGCCGCCTCGCCGGCGGACGGAACCGGCATGATTCTGCTGGACACATCGGTGTGGGTGGAGCATCTGCGCTCCCACCTGCAGACCGTGGCGGATCTGCTGGAGCAGGGTGATCCGCTGATGCATCCCTGGGTGATCGGCGAACTGGCCTGCGGAAACATGAACCAGCGGGTTGAACTGCTGGCATTCCTTGGCAACTTGCCCAGCTCCGTGGTGGCCAGAGACGCGGAAATCCTGCGCACCATCGACCAGCAGGGGTTGATGGGGCGAGGGATCGGCTACGTGGATGCCGGCCTGATCACGTCCTGCCTGCTGAGCGGCTGCCGCTTCTGGACCCTGGATCGCCGCTTGGCCGCAGTGGCCGCCTCGATGGATCTGGCCTGGGGGCCGCCCAGGTGATCCAGGTCGCTAGCATCCCTGCTATCGACCGGAGTCGCCATGGCCCAGGTGCTGATCCGGCAACTGGACGAGCGGGTTGTGGCCGCGCTTCGGGCCCGCGCCCGCGCCCGGGGCGTTTCACTGGAGCAGAGCCTGCGCGATCTGCTCACCGCCGCCGCTCGGGAAGGCGACTCGCTGCGGGAGGAGTTGGCCAGGCTGCGGGACACCACACCGGCCGCTGGCCGCAGCCTCGACGTGGCCGCCCTCATCCGCGAAGACCGCGATGGCCCCTGAACTGGGCGGCACCTGGGTGGTGGACGCCTCGGTGGCCTTCGGCTGGTTCGCCGCGGTGCCGGGATCAGAGCAGGCCATCAGGCTGCTGGATGCCGGGCCCGCCACTCTCCTGCTGGCGCCGGATCTGGTGCTGGTGGAACTGCTGAACACGGGCTGGAAAAGCCTGCGGCTGGGGGCGATCACCACCGAGCAGTACCAGGTGCTGGCCCACCGGGCGGCCGAACCGTTCCACCGGCTGGTTCCCGCCGCGGCGCTTCTGGCCAGGGCCAGCCACTGGTGCCGGGAGCTTGATCACCCCGCCTGTGACTGTCTGTACGTGGCCCTGGCTGAGCAGGAGAACGCCACCTTGATCACGGCGGATCAGCGGTTGCTGCGCAAGCTAGAGGAGCCCCGTGCGGGCCTACCTGCCGCGATGGATCTGACCAGCCTGAAGGCCTGAGCCCACAACTCGGTCCGGCAACGCCCCCGCTCACACCTCCCAGATCGGCGCCAGATCCAGCGTCAGACCATGGAAGAGCTCACCAGAATCGAGGCTGGTGGCGTTGTCGAGGCGTTCGGGGTTGGCAGCGGCACCGGCCCGCCAGGTCTCCACGGCCCGCTCCTCGGGCAGCAGCAACCAGCCCAGCTGCGCTCCATTGGCCAGGTAGGCATCCATCTTGCGGCGCAGGGCGGTGAGGCCGCGTGGCCCCTCATCAGAAGCACTCGCCAGCTCCACCACCAGGTCCGGGCAGAGGGGCGCAAAAGTGCGCCGCTGCTCGGGAGTGAGGGCCTGCCAGCGCTCCAGCCGCACAAGGGAAGCATCGGGGCTGAGCACCGAGCCATCGGGCAGGCGGAAGCCGCTGGAGCTGTCGAAGACTTGGAGGGGAAGCTCACCGCGACGCACCGCCAGCCAGAGCAAGGCACCCAGGGCCTGGTTTCTGGCGCCCGTTTCGCTTCCGGTGGGCGTCATGGCGATCAGGTGGCCATCGGCCGACAGTTCCAGCACGGCATCGGGATTGGCCTCGCACACCCGCTCGAACTGATCGGCGTTGAGCCGCAGGTCCCAGGGCAACTGCAGCGGCTGCAGGGCTGGTGGTGAGCCTGGCGGTGCCAGCGTCATGGACGTTCCCCCACTGCTAACAGGGTAGTGGTGTGTTTTGGGGCCAACAGGGCGGCGATATCATGAGAGCACGGGCACGTTGATTCGACACAACTGAGTTGCTTGTGCCCATCCAGCAGCAGGCGTGTCAGCTCAGAGCATCAAAGTGCTCGGCTAGGGGCCCATCGAAGTCAGCCGCCACTTCGATGTCTCCCTTCATCGCACCAAGGGCTGCAACTTTCCCCACCAACCACCGCACATCCCGCGCCAGCACCGCGGCGAAGGCGGGGTTCCACTGCGGCAGCGAGTCCCACTCGGCGCGGCTATACACCAGCAGATCGGTGGCCAGCGGAAGCGCGCCGGTGTCCCAGCGGCGCAGGCGCTCCCACACCGGCAGGTCGCAGTGGCGCAGGATCAGCAGCAGATCGAGATCGCTGCCCACGCCGGCATCACCGCGGCCGTAGGAGCCGAACACGCCCACGGCTTCGAGATCGGGATGCGTGGCTGCCTGCCGCTCGGCCCAGGCTCGGGCCTGCTCAAGCACCGCCTCGGAGCTCGGCCAGCGCAGCACCGATCCGGTGGATGACATCGCTGGCATGGGCCCCGCGCCTACTGATTCAGCTTGAGCACGGCCATGAAGGCCTCCTGGGGCACTTCCACCTTGCCCATCGCCTTCATGCGCTTCTTGCCCTTGGCCTGCTTCTGGAGCAGCTTCTTCTTGCGGGAGATGTCGCCGCCGTAGCACTTGGCGAGCACATCCTTGCGCATGGCGCTGATGCTCTCGGAAGCGATCACGCGGCTGNCGATCGCGGCCTGGATCGGGATCTTGAACTGCTGGCGGGGGATCAGCTCCTTGAGCTTCTCCACCAGGGCCTTGCCCACGTTGTAGGCCTTGTCGCGGTGCACGATGGTGGTGAGCGGATCGGCCTTCTCGGCGTTGATCAGCACATCGAGGCGCACCAGATCGTTCCTGCGGTAGCCGATCAGGTGGTATTCCATCGANGCGTAGCCCTTGGTGCGGCTCTTCATCTGATCGAAGAAGTCGCTCACCACCTCCGCCAGCGGCAGCTCGTAGTGGAGCGTGAGCCGCTCGGGGGTGATGTATTTCATGTCGATGAATTCGCCGCGCCGCTCCTGGCAGAGCTCCATCAGGGTGCCGTTGTAGGTGTTGGGCGTGTAGATCTCGAGGCTCACGTAGGGCTCCTCGATCGATTCGCGTTTCTGCGGATCCGGCAGGGTGGCGGGGTTGTCGACCATCACGGTGCTGCCATCGAGCATGTTGACCCGGTAGATCACCGANGGCGCGGTGACGATCAGATCGAGGTTGTATTCGCGCTCCAGCCGCTCCTGCACGATCTCCATGTGCAGCAGGCCGAGGAAGCCGCAGCGGAAGCCGAAGCCCATGGCGCTGCTGGTCTCGGGCTCGTACTGCAGGGCGGCGTCGCTGAGCTGCAGCTTGCCGAGCGCCTCGCGCAGCTCGGGGTACTGATCCGCGTCGGTGGGGAAGAGGCCGCAGAACACCATCGGCTTGGCCTCGGTGTAACCGGGCAGCGGCTCGGGCGCCGGATTGGCGGCCAGGGTGATCGTGTCGCCCACGCGGGCATCGGCCACGGCCTTGATCGAGGCGGCCAGGTAGCCCACCTCACCGGCATGGAGGCTGGGCACCTGGCGCTGATCGGGGGCCATCACACCCACCTCGTCGAGCTCGTAGGTCTTGCCGCTGGCCATCAGCAGCACGCGGTCGCCCTTGGCGATCGTGCCGCTGATCACGCGGAAATACACGATCACGCCGCGGTAGGGGTCGTAATACGAATCAAAGATCAGCGCCCGCAGCGGCTCGGCCAGCCGATCGGCCGGCGGCGGCACCCGATCCACCACCGCCTGGAGGATCTCGGGCACGCCGAGGCCGGTCTTGGCGGAGCAGGGGATCGCCCTGGAACAGTCGAGGCCGATGATCGCCTCGATCTCGGCCTTGATCCGCTCGGGATCGGCGCCGGGCAGATCGATCTTGTTGAGCACCGGGATGATCTCGAGATCGTTCTCCAGGGCCAGATACACGTTGGCCAGGGTCTGGGCCTCCACCCCCTGGCTGGCATCCACCACCAGCAGGGCACCCTCGCAGGCCTGCAGCGAGCGGCTCACCTCATAGGAGAAGTCCACATGGCCGGGCGTGTCGATCAGGTTGAGCGTGTAGTGCTCGCCGTCGGCGGCCACCCAGTCCATCCGGGCNGCCTGCAGCTTGATGGTGATGCCGCGCTCGCGCTCCAGCTCCATGTTGTCGAGGAACTGCTCCTGCATGTCGCGGGCGGCCACGGTGCTCGTGTCCTGCAGCAGGCGATCGGCCAGGGTGGATTTGCCGTGGTCGATGTGGGCGATGATGCAGAAATTGCGGAGCCTGGAAACGGGAACGTCGGTCATGGGCGGATCCTAAGGAGGGGATCGGCGCCCCCAGGATGTTCGCCCGGCGNCTGCGTGGCTATGTCAGGGGTGCTCCGAGCCGCTCGGCCGTGGCTCACCAGAGTTCGGTCGTGTGCATCCACGAGCGGCCGATGGCGGTATTCGCCAGCCCAGGCCGCTCCATGCANGGGCCTGGCGCCACCCATGAGCAGGGGCGCGAACTCAGCCGCCGAGCGCAGCGTGATCCCGTGCGAATCCAGCCACAACGAGCCGTTCCCCGTGACCACCGCAGNCCTGGTCTCCGCCCTGAAGGCCGCCGATCAGCTGGGCCGGCGTCTGCTCTGAGGCATGGGCAGGAGGCCGATCCGGCTGCCTAAGCTGATGCTCAGATCAGTACCGCCGAGCCAGCAGCCCCGATGAGCACCGAAACGCCAACCCCCGCCAGCGCGACTCCAGACAACGCAGCCGGCAGCAGCGACCCGCGCGCCCTCACGATCGAGAACGTGGAGCGCACCCTCGATGAGCTGCGNCCCTATCTGATGGCCGATGGCGGCAACGTGGAGGTGGTGGAGATCGACGGGCCGATCGTGAAGGTGCGCCTGCAGGGGGCCTGCGGCTCCTGNCCCAGCAGCACGATGACCCTGAAGATGGGCATCGAGCGCAAGCTGCGCGAGGCGATCCCGGAGGTGGACGAGGTGGTGCAGGTGCTCTAGGGCTAGCAGTCTCCGACCTGGTCGATACCCGTTACGGGTGGATTGCAGACGAACACACTCCGGGCATGGGCCACCACAACCCGGGTGGCACCGGCGGTACCCAGATTGCCATCGATGAAATTCACCTGATAGGCGATCTGACGGCCGGCGGTGACGTTGGCACCCCCGACGGTGAGCTGCGCATTCGGCACCACAACGCTGGTCACCGACGTGGAGCCATCGTTGCCGGTGGTGGAATGCACCAACTGGCCGTTCTGACTCACCCGCGGACCGCAGCGCACGATGTCGTTGTTGAGGTTGGCGTACTGAATGCCTGAACGGTTGGCAGCCTGGGCATAGGTGCCCGCGGGCTTCGGAATCCAGAGCGTGAATCCCACGGCACCGAGATCGCAGCCCGGCGGAGACACACCCAGCTCAACCTCTTCGGATTCGGAAGCCTCGATCGCGATCAGATAATTGAGACGGCTGAAATTCTCCCGGCGCCGTTGGGCTGCCTCGAGGCGCTGGCCCTCCTGCAGCTGGCCGATCATCACCTGCGCCGTGCCCACCACCACCAGAGCGGCGATGGCGGTGGCCACGAGCAGCTCCGGCAGCGAGAAGCCGCCGGGCAGGGGCGCCAGGGAGCGGCGGCCAGCTCGAACGTGCCTCGTCATAAGCGATCCCACTGCGTGCAGGTATTGCCTTCCGAGTTGGCCGGCCGGCCGATCTCCACAGAGCCCAGGGTTGGCGTGAGGCGAACGCAACGCAGCGGCAGGCCGCCATTGAGGTTGAGGGTGAGCAGAAAGGTCTGACCGGGGGCGTCGTTGCCGTCGATCCACAGACCACGTGGGGTGAAGGTGATCGGATTGGTGCCCGGCCCGCCCACCAGAACCGTGTCGCCTTGAATGCTGGGCGGCACCCTGAGAATGCGCTCCGGCAGCGTGCACTCGGCATTCACGGTGGCCAGCTGGGCTCCCTGACCACTGCCCGGTGCCGCGGCTGGTGGGTCGAAGGTCACCACACAGCCGCCCTGGGCTGTGGCCTGGTTGACCTGATCAGCGGCGGCATTGCGCACCTGCTCGAGCCAGCCGGCGGTCTCCAGCGCCACGGCATCGATGCGCGCCCGCCGCAGAAGGAAGAAGTAGCCAGCGATCCCGATAGAACTGATCACGCCCAGAATCGTGGTGATCACGATCAGCTCGATCAGCGNAAAGCCAGCCTCCTTGGCACGGGTCTGACGTAGCAAGCGGCGCTGGTTCATGTCANGGGCAGAATCCGGCCACCACAGGTGCCGTATCGAGCTGTCTCAGCACCCGGTTGCCATTGCTCTGATCCACCCAGGTGAGGCGAACGAGCTTGGTGGAGCCGGCCACAGCCTGGGTGGCCAGGCGGCGCACATTGCCGGCCAGATCCTGTTGACCGCCGATCACGGTGATGAAGTTGTCGCGGAGGGTTCCACTGGTGCAGGCGGTTGCGAAGGTATTGGCATCGGTCCAGGTTGAAGCATCGTTTGGATTGCCAACGGCAGGGTGGTAATAGAAGGAATTGCCTGTCTGCACATTGGTGCCGGTGCAGGCCGTTGCGGGAACACTGCCCTGGGGATTGGCACAGGAGGTGAAGCGCTCGGAAAGATCACTGATGCGGGCGATGTCCTGATCGATCAGGCGGTTCTGATCCGCTCTGATCCCTGTGCCCTGCACCGATTGGCTGATCAGGTTGAAGGCAACCAACGCCCCTGCAAGGCTGATCACCAGAACCACCGATGCCGCCAGCACCTCCACCAGGGTGAATCCACTCGTGGCCGGTGGACCGATCGGCCGCAGGCCCCTCCCTGAGGCGCGCAGGATCGGGAATGGGGAACCGGCCTGCATCGCAATCAGAAGCCCGAGGCCTGGGTGAAACTTCTGAGGCTGAAATCCACGAGCGGCGTTGCCTGGGACGTGCCCGGTGTTGTCGGAATTCCACCCGTGAGAAAGCCACCGCCTCCCGAGAAGGTGCGAATCCTGTTGCCGTTGCCAGATATATCTAATTGGTTGATCCAGAGCTGCCCAGCATAATCGGCGCTTCCACCGATAGTGACCGTTGCAGAAGGACCATAAATATTATAGGTAGAAGCAACCGATTGACCTGACAACCGGAAAGTCCCTGAGCTGCTGACCAAGACACTGGTAGCCCCACCTGTGCCAAACAATGTGAAGGTGGAGTAGAAGTTCAGGAGATTACGAATCGCAAACTCTTCTTCGGCATTTGCGTCATCACTTTCACAGTCGTAACCTCGATCAACGCAAAGCTCTAGGAAAGATCCCAACCTATTCGCCGCCGTGATCACGGTGCCGCCAGAAACATTAGGCCACAGCACCCTCCTACAGACAAGTGGGTCAGATGTGTCGGTTGCTGCTGCTGGATCCACACAGTTAGATGGGACAGAAGTAAGATTACTTCGGAACCTATGAATCCTGCTCAAGCCGGAAGAACCGCCAAAATCCAAGTAAGGACCAGCCCCAACAAAGAAGAAATTAATCTTAGCGCTAGACGTATCAACATAAATCTTGCGGTTTCCGCCGCTTATAAAGCCGTTGACCACGCAATTGACTGTGTAATAATTTGCATTCCCACCACCCGCCGGCACATCAAGAGACGAGTAGCAGGGATCCAAGCCTAGAAGGGGTGAACCAAGAGAATCACCATTGATTCGAGTGGGAGTTCCGCTAGGAAGATTTTTGCGGACCAAGCCACTGTTAACAGTACCAGTGGTAGTCCGAAGGGAAGGGTCGAAATAGATCACGACTTCGCTGGAACTGCCGCTGCTCAGATCCACTGTTCGCGGATTAATCTGACCCGAGGCGTTGAGCACCCCACCAGCCCCAACTGCTACGTTTGATTATAATATTGAGGCGCTTTGTAATCCCAGGTGGCTGGTAGTGCGGAGATGCTTCTACTCTGATAGCCCGACCCAGTGCAACCTGAAAAGGGAGATCCTGTTAGGTCCGTGGCCGCATTTGGATAGGGCCCTGCAGTCACATTGCCAGCCCAGCATGACACATAGGACAGAGGCGCTCCGAATTCGTTTGTTAATGTTGGATTAAACCCCGTTGCGTTTGGATTGCCTCCAGTGACATTAACTCGTCCACCATTAAGACCCACAAGAAGATTGCTGCCCAGACCAGCCTGTGGGCAGCGTCGAGCATCTCGCCCCCAGTTCTGGCCGCCGAGATAGGGAGAAAACGACCGGTTGCAGCATTTCGGTACAACCTCAAATTCCCGCGCCACCCTGGCCGTGCTGGTGCGTCCGTTGGTCGTGAAGCGTCCCACGATCGTGATGCGCACCAGCGACCGCTCGCGCCCCGAGCGATACACCACGCCATACGTATCGCCGGTGAATGTGGGATGAGCCAGGAAGGCTCCAGCTCCATCCACATAGCCCCCGGCAGTGCGATTCTGATCGAGATATTGAATGGATTCAACCCGGAAGCTGCGGCCGTTGCCGCGATCCACGAACGTGTTGGAGGGCAGGAAATCATTCACCGCCGCCTCCACGGCCGAGCTGGCGGGCTGACCTGTGCCATCCAGCGTCACCGTGTCTCCCACCACGGCCGTGCAGACGTTGCGAAACGCGGTGTTGCTCCAGTTGGCCGTGGTTCCGGCGATCAGTAGATGCCGGTTGGCCGGGCGGTTCATCCGTTCGGCGAATTCAGCGATGGCGCTCTCCGCCACATCCCGCGCCTGGCGGTTCTGGGCCTGAAACACCTGGCCCACGAAACCCATCTGGCTGCGCGAGGCCAGCGCCGCCACGCCGAGCAACAGCACGAAGGCGGCGATGATCGCCACCGCCAGCGAGTAGCCACGNCTCCGCCGGCGACGCAGNCCCACCCGGCTGGTGCAGCAGCGCCAACCGCANCNNCAGCAGCAGCCTGACCCTGCCGCCGCGGCACGTGGATGGCTTGCCGGGGCGCATGGCGGTCGACCCTCTCATCCCTCAACCCTAAGCAAATCAGATCCCGCCCAACCGGACCAGAGCCGCTCTGCCACGCCCTTCTACGCTGCGGGCCGCTGCGCCCGCTCCGCCGTGCTCGATCAGCGCCTGCTGCGCGACCACCCCGACACGATCGTGGCCCAGCTGGCCCGCCGCGGCCTCGCTGCCGACCTCACCGGTGCCCAGCTGATCGCCCGCCAGGAGCGCGATCTCGAGCAGCGCCGCAGCGATCTGCAGGCCGAGGGCAACCAGATCGGCCGCCGCGTGGGCGAGCTGATCCGCGGCGGCGCCGCCGCCGATGGCGCCGAGGTGGCCGCGCTGCGCGAGCAGGGCAACCGCATCAAGCAGCAGGTGGCGGTGCTGGAGGAGGAGGAGAAGGCCCTCCAGGCGCGCCTGCGCGAGCAGCTGCTCGCCCTGCCCAACCTGCCCGGCCCCGAGGTGCCCGATGGCCGCAGCGAGGCCGACAACGTGGAGCGCCGGCGCTGGGGCAGCCCCCGCCGGGAGGCCGGGCTCGAAGAGCACTGGCAGATCGGCGAGCGGCTCGGCCTCTGGGAGACCGAGCGCTCGGTGCGCATCGCCCAGAGCCGCTTCATCACCCTGCTGGGAGCCGGCGCCCGCCTCGAGCGGGCCCTGATCAGCTTCATGCTCGATCACCACAGCGCCCGCGGCTACACCGAGGTGCTGCCGCCGATCCTGGTGAACTCAGCCAGCCTCACCGGCTCCGGCCAGCTGCCCAAGTTCGCCGAGGAGAGCTTCCGCTGCGCCGACGACGACCTCTGGCTCACCCCCACCGCCGAGGTGCCGATCACCTCGCTGCACCGCGGCGAGGTGATCGGTGCCGAGCAGCTGCCGCTGCGCTACTGCGCCTACACGCCCTGCTTCCGCCGCGAGGCCGGCTCCTACGGCCGCGACACCCGCGGCCTGATCCGCCTGCACCAGTTCAACAAGGTGGAGCTCTACTGGTTCTGCCACCCCGAGCGCTCGGCCGAGGCCCACGAGCAGCTCACCCGCGATGCCGAATCGGTGCTCGAGGCCCTCGAGCTGCCCTACCGCCGCATCGAGCTCTGCACGGGCGATCTCGGCTTCTCCGCCGCCCGCACCTACGACCTGGAGGTGTGGCTGGCCGGCGCCGGCGCCTACCGCGAGATCTCCAGCTGCTCGGTGTGCGGCGACTTCCAGGCCCGCCGCGCCGCCATCCGCTTCAAGGAGGGCAAGGGCACCCAGCTGCTGCACACCCTCAACGGCAGCGGCCTGGCCGTGGGCCGCACCATGGCCGCCCTGCTCGAGGCCGGCCAGCAGCCCGACGGCTCGGTGACCCTCCCCGCCGCCCTGGCGCCCTGGTTCGGCAGCGACCGGATCAGCGCGGCATGAGTGGGGGCAGCTTTGCGGGAAATCAGTTCTAGGGTTCGAATGTTCCGTCAATTTCGGTGCGGCCCACACCAAAGCACCAGCGATGCCATGAAACTCACTCTCCAGTGTGAGCAGGAGACCGACGGTCGCTGGATCGCAGAGGTCCCCGAACTGCCAGGCGTGCTGGCCTACGGCAACACCACCGCCGAAGCCATGGCCCGCGCTGAGGTGCTGGCCTTGCGCGTGATCGCCGATCGGCTGGAGCACGGCGAGACCCAACCCCTCGATCTCGAACTCCATCTTCCGCTGGCGGCATGAGCTCCTGGCCATCGGCCAAGGCTCGTCGCGTGCTTGCCGCCCTTGTCTCGATCGGCTGGTGCATCAAGCGTCAAACCGGATCCCATCGTGTGCTGGCACGGGAAGGCTTTGCGGATGTGGTCTTTGCCTTCCATGACAGCGAGGAGATTGGCCCCACAGATGGGATTCAGGACCGCCAGAACACACATCGGCCGGCCTCACCACCCACGGTGTCACCAGGTCCATTCCTCCTGATCGAAACCGCTGGCCGGTGGGTCATCGAGCAACCCTTCCGGCGGCCGTGATGCCGCCGATTCGGCCCACCCCCGCCGATTCGCGTCATCCGCGCGCCCGCCACAACCCCCACAATGGAATCCAGTTTCGCGGCGCGACCGGATGGGCGTTCTCACAGCACTGGCGATCCTGGCGATGCTGATCGTGGTGCATGAGGCCGGCC
>NZ_LFEK01000058.1 GCF_001039265.1 Synechococcus sp. GFB01
TTGAGATCCAGGCCATCGCCGATGACATCTCGGCCAAGTATGTGCCCCCCCACGTCAATATTTTCTATTGCCTGGGCGGCATCACCCTGGTCTGCTTCCTGATCCAGTTTGCGACCGGGTTTGCGATGACCTTCTACTACAAGCCCACCGTGGCCGAGGCCTACGCGTCGGTGCAGTACCTGATGACCGACGTGAGCTTCGGCTGGCTGATCCGCTCCATCCATCGCTGGAGCGCCTCGATGATGGTGCTGATGCTGATCCTGCACGTGTTCCGCGTGTACCTCACCGGCGGCTTCAAGCGGCCGCGCGAGCTCACCTGGGTCACCGGTGTGACCATGGCTGTGATCACCGTGAGCTTTGGCGTCACCGGTTACTCCCTTCCCTGGGATCAGGTGGGTTACTGGGCCGTGAAGATCGTCAGCGGCGTGCCCGCAGCCGTGCCGGTGGTCGGCGATTTCATGGTCGAGCTCCTGCGCGGAGGCGAGAGCGTCGGTCAGGCCACCCTCACCCGCTTCTACAGCCTCCACACCTTCGTCATGCCCTGGCTGCTGGCGGTGTTCATGCTCATGCACTTCCTGATGATCCGCAAGCAGGGCATCTCCGGTCCCTTGTGATCCTGTGTCGATCGGTTCCTCCTGGCACCGACTNCCCCCTTCCACGCCTAGCCTCCACCCACCGGCTCCACAGCCATGCACATCCTCAAGAAGCCTGATCTCACCGATCCCGCTCTGCGGGCCAAGCTGGCCAAGGGAATGGGCCATAACTACTACGGTGAGCCCGCCTGGCCCAACGATCTGCTCTATATGTTCCCGGTCGTGATCCTGGGAACGATCGGTTGCCTGGTGGGTCTGGCGGTCCTTGACCCGGCCATGCTGGGCGACAAGGCCGATCCGTTCGCCACCCCTCTGGAGATCCTCCCCGAGTGGTATCTCTATCCGGTTTTCCAGATTCTCCGGGTGGTGCCCAACAAGCTGCTTGGCATTGCTCTGCAGACCATGATTCCCCTGGGCTTGATGCTGGTTCCCTTCATCGAGAGCTTCAACAAGTTCCAGAATCCCTTTCGCCGCCCTGTGGCCATGGCGGTCTTTCTGTTCGGCACTGTTGTCACCATCTATCTCGGAATCGGTGCAGCTCTTCCGATCGATAAATCGCTCACCCTCGGCCTGTTCTGAATCCCAATCCAGGATTTCCGCAGAACCCTGCATCCTCTGGTTTTNCCCGCCGCGACCTCGGTCGCGGCNNTTTTTTGTGGCGTCCGCTCAGGTGTCGATGTCGAGCACGCTCACGTCATCGGTCTTGATCCGCAGGAAGTGATGCAGCAGCAGGAAGCCCACGATCGTCCAGGTCTGGTAGGTGCGGGCCTGCTGGCCTATCCAGGTGCCGGTCGGGCCATCGAAATACTCAGCCCACTGCTGGCGCGGCAGTTGATTCAGCTGGCTCCAGTAGCACTCTTCCAGCATGGCCTTCATCTGGCCCATCAACAGCAGGTCGGCCGCCGGGTGCTTGCGCTCGTGGAGCAGGATGGCCCCCCCAGATACCAGAGCAGGCTCGGCCAGTGGCCGCCGTTGTGATACGACCAGGGCCAGTTCTTGGGATCGGAACCCGTCTTGTTGATCCATTCCTCCTGTTCCATGGGGGGATGGCAGATGCGCATCGGCATCTGGGCCATCAGATGGCTGCGGTTGTGCAGCACCAGCCGGAACAGGGCGCGTTGCTGGGGTGCGGAGAGCAGGCCGAACAGGCTGGCGAGTGAATTGCCCAGGCTGTAGAAGCGGNAATCCGGCCGGCCGGTTCGCATGTTGCCGATCAGGTATCCGCCGCGGTTATCCAGCCAGTCCTGCAGCCAGGGAGGCACCACCTGAGGTTGCACGTTGAATTCGTTTTCGTGCTGATCCTCCCCGTACTGCTCGGTGGGGCGTCGCCTGAGCACCTGCATGGTCTTGCTGGTGACCCAGTAGTGCTTGAGCAGAAACGAACGCAGATCGTGCAGCCACTGGCGGGTGAGCACCAGACGCTGCTCCAGCAGCCGGCTCATGGCGGTGCGCTGGGCCAGCTCCATCAGATGACAACAGCTGCGCAGGCATCCGTAGAGCAGCACCTCCACCTCCAGAGGCGCTCCCCACACATCCATGGGGCGATCAATCATGAAGGCGCAGTCGGGCACGAACAGCACCGGCGTGCCCTCGAAGGTGGGGTGCAGCACCAGATCCAGCAGCAGCTGCACGCCTCTCTGAACCTGTTGGCTGGCCCCGAAGTCCAGATCGCGGCTCCTCTGCACGTAGAGCCAGCAGAGCACCGGCCACCAGAGGCTGGCGTCCACCGAGGTGATCCGCCCGATCGAGCGCTGGCCATAGTCGGCCACCAGATTGCCGTTCGCCTCCTCCACGAAGCTGGTGGGAAAGACACCGCGGGTCTGGTAGCTGCTGCTCTGGAGGTCGAGGCAGATGGTCAGGAAGTTGCGCACGATGTCGGTGCGCCCCTGCAGCAGCAGGTAGATCATCACCGGCACGTTGTCGCGCAGGAACACCTCGCCGTAGTTGGCGGCGTCGCTGAGGCGTGGGTGTTGAAGTGCGGCCACCGACCCCACCAGCTGGCCGCGAACCCGCACGAGGGTTCGCTCGAATTGCTCCCGGGCTCTGGCCACCACGGCTTCCTCCCGGGAGCTCGGCCTCACCCGCAGTTGTTCCTGGCTGAACTGGCGTGCCATCGGGACCTGCGTCGGAGGCTGCAGCCTCGTCTTGCCGCACCTTAGGGAGCCTGTCCTGATTGGGCAGCAACCCAGTCAGCAGGAGGGTTTCGGCAGCGTTGGCGCTGGGATCTGAGGGGAAGCCTTGACGACCTTGCGGTGGCCTGTGCTACGTTATTGGACTGCGCACCGGAAGCGGAGCGCGGCTTACGACGAGGAGGCGAGAGCCGACGGTGTTGTAAGTTTTCTGGGTCGCCGGGAGGCGACGGTCACCGAGAGCTCAGGGAGCGAGGACGAGAGTCCAAGCGGACGTGAGTGGAGGTGGCAGCACCTGGACAACTGAGAAGTTTAGGAACTGACGCTTTCACGGCGTCACCGTTTCGAGGCTTGATCTTGAGGTTTTCCCGAGAGGGGAGGCGGAAAGAGTGGCCGAGAGGATGGTGGCAGAAGCAAGCCGTGAGGGTGTGAGGTCCCGTCAAAACAAACAAGCGACGGGGAACTGCGAGCGAGAGCGGTGAGCCTTCTCACGAGGCGAGCTGCTGAAACGAGCTGGCGGGANACCTGATNNNGACCGGATCTGAGATCTGGGAGAGACAAGGGAGGAGAAATCGGAAGATTTTGAATTCAGTGCACTCTTTGAACCCTTCTGTCAGAGGAAGGAGGCTCCAACTGCAGGGAGAGCCGAGAGGCTTGAGACTGTGGGTGACGAGCAAGTCAGATTGAGAGCGGCTTGAGTTGAGCGAGAGTTTAATTCAGGTTGATCAAGAGGATCTGACCTACAACGGAGAGTTTGATCCTGGCTCAGGATGAACGCTGGCGGCGTGCTTAACACATGCAAGTCGAACGAACCNTCGGGTTAGTGGCGGACGGGTGAGTAACGCGTGAGAATCTGCCCTCAGGAGGGGGATAACGGCTGGAAACGGCCGCTAATACCCCATATGCCGAGAGGTGAAATGAATTTCGCCTGAGGATGAGCTCGCGTCTGATTAGCTAGTTGGTGGGGTAAGAGCCTACCAAGGCGTCGATCAGTAGCTGGTCTGAGAGGATGATCAGCCACACTGGGACTGAGACACGGCCCAGACTCCTACGGGAGGCAGCAGTGGGGAATTTTCCGCAATGGGCGAAAGCCTGACGGAGCAACGCCGCGTGAGGGATGAAGGCCTCTGGGCTGTAAACCTCTTTTCTCAAGGAAGAAGATCTGACGGTACTTGAGGAATAAGCCACGGCTAATTCCGTGCCAGCAGCCGCGGTAATACGGGAGTGGCAAGCGTTATCCGGAATTATTGGGCGTAAAGCGTCCGCAGGCGGCCTCGTAAGTCTGTTGTCAAAGCGTGGAGCTTAACTCCATTTCGGCAATGGAAACTGTGAGGCTTGAGTGTGGTAGGGGCAGAGGGAATTCCCGGTGTAGCGGTGAAATGCGTAGATATCGGGAAGAACACCAGTGGCGAAGGCGCTCTGCTGGGCCATAACTGACGCTCATGGACGAAAGCCAGGGGAGCGAAAGGGATTAGATACCCCTGTAGTCCTGGCCGTAAACGATGAACACTAGGTGTCGGGGGAATCGACCCCCTCGGTGTCGTAGCCAACGCGTTAAGTGTTCCGCCTGGGGAGTACGCACGCAAGTGTGAAACTCAAAGGAATTGACGGGGGCCCGCACAAGCGGTGGAGTATGTGGTTTAATTCGATGCAACGCGAAGAACCTTACCAGGGTTTGACATCCTGCGAACCCCTGAGAAATCGGGGGGTGCCTTCGGGAGCGCAGTGACAGGTGGTGCATGGCTGTCGTCAGCTCGTGTCGTGAGATGTTGGGTTAAGTCCCGCAACGAGCGCAACCCACGTCTTTAGTTGCCAGCATTCAGTTGGGCACTCTAGAGAGACCGCCGGTGATAAACCGGAGGAAGGTGTGGATGACGTCAAGTCATCATGCCCCTTACATCCTGGGCTACACACGTACTACAATGCTACGGACAAAGGGCAGCAAACTCGCGAGAGCTAGCAAATCCCATAAACCGTGGCTCAGTTCAGATCGTAGGCTGCAACTCGNCTACGTGAAGGAGGAATCGCTAGTAATCGCAGGTCAGCATACTGCGGTGAATACGTTCCCGGGCCTTGTACACACCGCCCGTCACACCATGGAAGTTGGCCACGCCCGAAGCCGTTACTCCAACCCTTGTGGAGGAGGACGTCGAAGGTGGGGCTGATGACTGGGGTGAAGTCGTAACAAGGTAGCCGTACCGGAAGGTGCGGCTGGATCACCTCCTAACAGGGAGACAACAACTGACTCTGATGTTTCATCCACATTGTGATGAAACCAAAGTCCTGTCATCTCGATGGTCGATCGGTACCTCAGCCTGACAGCTCTAGCGGCTGATCAGGTTCAGTTCCTAAACTTCGTCTAGGTCACCCCAAAGGGATGTTGAAAGTCGGCTTTGATTGAATTGATCAAGGCTGANTTTTTGATGTTACTGAGAGGTCGAAACTCCTGGGCCATTAGCTCAGGTGGTTAGAGCGCACCCCTGATAAGGGTGAGGTCCCTGGTTCAAGTCCAGGATGGCCCATTCGTGTTTGGGGGTTTAGCTCAGTTGGTAGAGCGCCTGCTTTGCAAGCAGGATGTCAGCGGTTCGAGTCCGCTAACCTCCATGCCACGCTCTGCGCACTGCCAGACCCTCAAGTCGAACGCGACGGAGACGTCGCCAGGAACACGCGACGGAGACGTCGCCAGGAACTTCGACTGGGATGACCAAGATCAGTGCAGCTGATGATTTCAGCCTCCAATCATTCCTGATCAGGTTGATTGGATGCTGAACTCAAGGCTCTGAGAGATCGGAGTCTGTGTTCAGCGCGAACCTTGACAACTGCATAGGTGAGTCTGGAAAGAAAGCATCTCATGGATGTCCAGTGAGAACTGGCGTTCTATTGAGTTTAGAGCCGAGACTTTCCAGTGTTCTTCTGATCCCGCCGAGGGATCGGGAGTTTGATCCTGGCATTCAAACCGGATTGTCAATCAGTGGTCCAAAAGCCAGTGAGGAGCAATCAAGGTGAATCTTGGAGAATGGGCCTCAACAGCCTGAAGCACTGGGAAGATACATTGGTCAAGCTACAAAGGGCTCATGGTGGATACCTTGGCACACAGAGGCGATGAAGGACGTGGTTACCTGCGATAAGTCTCGGGGAGCTGGAAACACGCTTTGATCCGGGAATTTCCGAATGGGGCAACCCCTAGAACGGCCGCCTGAATCCATAGGGCGGTGCGAGCCAACCCAGCGAACTGAAACATCTTAGTAGCTGGAGGAAAGGAAAGTAAAAACGACTCCCTCAGTAGCGGCGAGCGAACGGGGACCAGCCTAAACCGATGGGTTCGCCCATCGGGGTTGTGGGACAGCAATGTGGACCAACGGATTTAGAAGAAGCGTTTGAATGGCGCGCCACAGAGGGTGAAAGCCCCGTATTCGAAAATGAAGTTGGCCTAGCTGTATCCCGAGTAGCACGGAGCACGTGAAATTCCGTGTGAATCCGCGAGGACCACCTCGTAAGGCTAAGTACTCCTGTGTGACCGATAGCGCAACAGTACCGCGAGGGAAAGGTGAAAAGAACCCCGGGAGGGGAGTGAAACAGAACATGAAACCGTGAGCTTACAAGCAGTGGGAGCCCGACTGATCGGGTGACCGCGTGCCTGTTGAAGAATGAGCCGGCGACTTATAGGCACTGGCAGGTTAAACCGGGAATGGTGGAGCCACAGCGAAAGCGAGTCTGAATAGGGCGATCGTCAGTGTTTATAGACCCGAACCCGGGTGATCTAACCATGGCCAGGATGAAGCTTGGGTGATACCAAGTGGAGGTCCGAACCGACTGATGTTGAAAAATCAGCGGATGAGCTGTGGTTAGGGGTGAAATGCCAATCGAACCCGGAGCTAGCTGGTTCTCCCCGAAATACGTTGAGGCGTAGCGTCTTGTGCTCCAGCAGGGGGGTAAAGCCACCGTTTCGGTGCGGGCTGCGAGAGCGGTACCAAATCGAGACGAACTCTGAATACCCTGTGTGTAGCAAGGCAGTCAGACTGTGGGGGATAAGCTCCATGGTCGAAAGGGAAACAGCCCAGACCGCCAGCTAAGGTCCCCAAATCAACGCTGAGTGATAAAGGAGGTGGGATTGCCCAGACAACCAGGAGGTTTGCCTAGAAGCAGCCATCCTCAAAGGAGTGCGTAATAGCTCACTGGTCGAGCGATCCTGCGCCGAAAATGAACGGGGCTAAGCGTTGTACCGAAGCTGCGGATTGATTTATCAATGGTAGGGGAGCGTTCCATGTGGGGTGAAGCGTTAGCGTAAGCGGGCGTGGACTGCATGGAAGTGAGAATGTCGGCTTGAGTAGCGAAAACATGGGTGAGAATCCCATGCCCCGAAACCCTAAGGGTTCCTCCGGCAGGCTCGTCCACGGAGGGTTAGTCAGGACCTAAGGCGAGGCCGAAAGGCGTAGTCGATGGACAACAGGTCAACATTCCTGTACCGGTCATGTTTTGGGAAGGGGGACGGAGAAGGCTAGCCCAGCCAGATGTTGGTTACTGGTCCAAGCGTTCGAGGCGTTGAGAGCTGGCGAAAACAGCTTGAGCTGAGGCGTGAGTGCGAGCTGCTACGGCAGCGAAGTGGGTGACGTCAAGCTTCCAAGAAAAGCCCTATACCCGTTAAGGCATGACTGCCTGTACCCGAAACCGACACAGGTAGGGTGGTAGAGAATACCGAGGGGCGCGAGGTAACTCTCTCTAAGGAACTCGGCAAAATGGCCCCGTAACTTCGGGAGAAGGGGTGCCACCGCAAGGTGGTCGCAGTGAAGAGGCCCAGGCGACTGTTTACCAAAACACAGGTCTCCGCTAAGTCGCAAGAGATGTATGGGGGCTGACGCCTGCCCAGTGCCGGAAGGTTAAGGAAGCTGGTCAGCGTAAGCGAAGCTGGCGACTGAAGCCCCGGTGAACGGCGGCCGTAACTATAACGGTCCTAAGGTAGCGAAATTCCTTGTCGGGTAAGTTCCGACCCGCACGAAAGGCGTAACGATCTGGGCGCTGTCTCGGAGAGAGGCTCGGCGAAATAGAATTGTCTGTGAAGATGCGGACTACGTGCACCCGGACAGAAAGACCCTATGAAGCTTTACTGTAGCTTGGTATTGTGCTCGGGCTCGGAATGCGCAGGATAGGTGGGAGGCTTTGATCCATTGCTTGCGGGTGATGGTGAGCCAACGGTGAGATACCACTCTTTCCGAGCTAGAGTTCTAACGGCCGCCCGTTATCCGGGGGCCGGACAGTATCAGGTGGGCAGTTTGACTGGGGCGGTCGCCTCCTAAAAGGTAACGGAGGCGCGCAAAGGTTCCCTCAGGCTGGTTGGAAATCAGCCGACGAGTGTAAAGGCAGAAGGGAGCTTGACTGTGAGACCTACAAGTCGAACAGGGACGAAAGTCGGCCTTAGTGATCCGACGGTTCTGCGTGGAAGGGCCGTCGCTCAACGGATAAAAGTTACTCTAGGGATAACAGGCTGATCTCCCCAAGAGTTCACATCGACGGGGAGGTTGGCACCTCGATGTCGGCTCATCGCAACCTGGGGCTGAAGTCGGTCCCAAGGGTTGGGCTGTTCGCCCATTAAAGCGGTACGCGAGCTGGGTTCAGAACGTCGTGAGACAGTTCGGTCCATATCCGGTGCACGCGCAGGAACATTGAGAGGATTTCTCCCTAGTACGAGAGGACCGGGAGGAACGCACCTCTGGTGTACCAGTTATCGTGCCAACGGTAAACGCTGGGTAGCCATGTGCGGAGTGGATAACCGCTGAAAGCATCTAAGTGGGAAGCCCACCTCAAGATGAGTGTTCCCATGGCTTAAGCCAGTAAGGTCACGGGAAGAACACCCGTTGATAGGCTCTACGTGGAAGCGCAGCAATGCGTGAAGCGGAGGAGTACTAATAGACCGAGGGCTTGACCAACACTCGAGCTCTAAGAGCAGCGGCGATGCCGTTGCCAGCTGATTTCCAGAGGGCGAGATGATGCTGAGCGATCAGAAATCATTGGCCTAACCTATGCAGTTCTCAGGGTTCACCTGGGGATGAAGCGACTATCCTGGTGTCCATGGCGCAGTGGAACCACTCCGAACCATCTCGAACTCGGCTGTGAAACGCTGCAGCGCCGACGATATTTGGGGGGCAGCCCCCTGAGAAAATAGGTCGATGCCAGGTAAAATCTTCATTCTGTCGATGCGTCATACCGCCTAATGATTCTGCATCCAGGCGGATGCCGAAGAAGCCACCCGCTCGGGTGGCTTTTTATTGGCTGGCGTCGGCAGAGGCCGGCGCCGGTGGACCTCCGCTCACCACCTGTGACCATGAATCTGATGCCATTGGCCCGCCAGCCGTTGCCAGATTCGCGCTTCGCTGCAGCGTGAGGTGACCGCCTCCCCGTTGTAGACGGGTTGCGTGTGGCGCGCATCACTCAGCGCGACGCCGTTCTCGTCAACCCTGTGCGTTGTCGTCCAGCCAGCGCAGGTTCGGCCTGGCCCTGCTCACCGGCACGGCAGCGGATGAGTGTTCCAGCTCTCTGTGGATCCCGAAATGGAACCGGTGCACTGACATCGCCTCCACGACCAGGCCGCCGGTTTTAGCTTCGAGCCAACTCAGATCGGGCCTGCACTATCGCCTGTCGGTCCTCAGTCTCTCCGCACCACGTTGTCGAGCTTGGCCTGGTTGATCGCCAGGATCCCACGATCGCGGGAGTCTTCGGGCAGAGCCACCCCACTCATGGCTGGATCAGCAGGGTGCTGTAATCGCTGATCTTTTCAAACTGACCCGAATCCCGCTGGGGATTGCCGGGCCTGTCGCTGAACAGCACGGCCATCCCGCTGCGACAGGCAGCCTCGCACTCCGGCAGGGAGTCGCTGATGAACAACACGGCTGCCGGATCGACCCCCATNGCATCGGCGATGTGCCGGTAGCTTCCGCTCTCCTGCTTCGGCCCCGTGCGGCTGTCAAACCAGTGGCTGAACAATGAGCGCAGATCGCCGCCGCTGCAGTGCCCATAGAGCAGCTGCTGCGCAGGCACTGATCCCGAGGAATANGCCGCCAGCACCACCCCACTGCCGTGCCAGCGGTGCAGCGCTTCAGCAACATCATCGAACAGCGGTGCCAGCAGTTCTCCGCTGGCGTAGCCGGCCTTCCAGATCAGGCCCTGCAGGTCCTTGAGCGCCGGCAGTTTGCGGTCCTGTCGGATCAGCAGCTGCAGGTAGGGCACCAACACCAGCCCCTCCGACGCTCGATCCTGCTGCAACAGCGCCACGGCCTCGGGGTCGGCGTCGCGCAGCCAGGCTTCCTGGACAGCATTCAGCAGCCGGATCACGTCTGGATCACGTTCGTGCTCCTGCACGTACGACNGGGAGCTGTGCTGCAGCGAAGGGAAACAGCGTCTCGGCCACGAAGTGCACCGGGCAGGTCGTGCCCTCGATGTCGAGCAGGAGGTGGCTGATGCCGCGGAAGGGTTGCATCGGGATCGTGTGGTGGCAGCGGGAGGCAGAGGGCCTGGCTTTCCCANNGGGGGATNNGGGTGATGGCTTCAGCCGCGCAGCGCCGCCAGCAGCAGCTGCCGCCAGTGCTGTTCCAGCAGGAATTCCAGGATCTCCAGATGCCGGCGGGCCTCGTCGAGATTCTTGCCCCAGGCGTACAGACCATGCCCCGCGATCAGCAACCCCTGCGGCGCCGTGCCCAGATGGGGCCTGGCCAGGTCACTCAGGCGCTGCAGGTTCTGGTCGTTGGCCAGTACCGGCAGGCGTATCGAACTGGTGTGGCTCCGGATTCCTTGGAGCCCCTTGAGCATTTCCAGATCGCGCAGTTCCAGCCAGGCCACGGTCGCATCAGNCTGGGGGCCATAGTGCTGGGAGAGCAGCGTCCCCGCCTGGGAGTGGGTGTGGAGCACCGCTCCGGCGCCGGCACACTCCACGATGGCCAGGTGCAACAGGGTCTCGGCGCTGGCCTGNCCCTCGCCGCGCACCACTCCACCAGCGCCGTTCACCACGATCAGGTCCTCCGGACGCACCGTGCCCTTGTCGACGCCGCTGGGGCCATCAGCAGCTGCAGGGGCTCCCGGCTCAGCAGGCAGCTGAAATTGSCCGCTGACCGGCAAGAACGTGGTCGACATGATCATCACCGATCTCGCGGTGTTCCAGCGACCCGACCATGACAGCCCGTTCAAGCTGATCGAGCTCGCGCCCGGCGTCACGGCGGAAGAGGTCGCCACCAAGACCACCGCGCATTACGTCAG
>NZ_LFEK01000059.1 GCF_001039265.1 Synechococcus sp. GFB01
CGCAGCGCCCAGCCCACCTGGCGGGCGCAGCCGTAGGCGCCGATCAGCTCGGCGATCTGGCCGTAGGTGGCCAGCCGGCCGTGGGGGATCAGCGCCACCACCTGAGCCACGCGCTGGTCAAAGCTCGTCGCCCTCAAGGCCATCACCCAGGTGATCCCGATGATCGCTGCTTTCTAGAGTGACGTGATGATGGTGCTTGGCTGATGGCAGCCGGCTGTTCGGCTTCGGCTCCGATCGTTCTCAGTGCGCAGCAACGCCAGTCGCTGGCGCCGCTGGCAATCCGCTACATCTGGTGGCAGCCTGCGGAACGCAGCCTTGCCCATCCCCGTCGGCTGCTGGCCCAGCTGATGAACATCGGCGACTGGCGGGATGTGCAGCTGATGCGCAGCTGCATCGATGACGCCACCTTGCGGCAGGTGCTGGCCACCGCCCGGGCCGGGGAGTTCAACCGGCGCTCCTGGAACTTCTGGCACCTGCGGCTGGGGCTGCCCCACGGTGAGGCGCTGCCTCCACAACCCCAGCGGCCGTTGCGATGAAGGAGAACGGGCCGGGTGGAGCGCTTGAGCCCAGGCTGAGCACCCTCCCCGAGATTCAGCAACGTCTATGGCCACAGTTGCAATCGCTGCGATCCCTGCACTTTGTGCTCTACGGGGGCACAGCCATCGCCCTGCGACTCGGACACCGCATATCGGTGGATTTCGACTTTTTCAGCTCATCACCCCTGGATCGTGAGCGGATTCGCCAGGCCCTTCCCTTCCTGCAGCAAAGCACCTTGCTCCAGGAGGAGGCCAATGCCCAGACCTTCCTCGTGCCGGTGACGCAGACGGCAGACCATCCAAACGATCGCGCAACGGTGAAGCTGTCGCTGTTCGGTGGACTGGAGTTCGGCAGAGTTGGCAACCCGCAACTCACCAGCGATGAGGTTGCCCTGGTCGCCGCACCTGAGGATCTTCTGGCCACGAAACTGAAGGTGATCCTGCAACGCGCTGAGGCCAAGGACTACATCGACATCGCGGCACTGCTTCAGGACGACCGAGCATCCCCAGAGGCTGTCGGCGACCGATTGGCTCGAGGGCTCAGCGCTGCGGCAGCCCTCTTCGGTTCAGCGTTTCAGCCGGCCGAGGCCTTGAAGGCCCTTGTGTTCTTTGAAGACGGGGATCTGCCCGATCTCTCCCTGTGCACCCGACTCCCGTTGGAACGAGCCGCCAGCGAGGTGGGCCCGTTGCCGCCAGCACCAATGGTTACGCCCCAACTCCACTGATCACGCCGCGGACTCCACGCCCCTCAGCCCATGCCCCTGCTGCCGCGCCGCTTCGAACGCCTGCGGGCCGTGCTGAACCGGCGCATGGGCGATCTCACGCTGCTGCTGGAGCATGTGGAGAAGCCCCACAACCTCTCGGCGATCCTGCGCAGCTGCGATGCGGTGGGCGTGCTGGAAGCCCATGCGGTGTGCCTGCAGGGCCGCCTCCCCACCTTCAACAGCACCGCCCTGGGCAGCCAGAAGTGGGTGCCGCTGCAGCTGCATGCGAGCAGCGAGGTGGCGATGCGGGCGCTCAAGGAGCGCGGCTTCCGCCTCTACGGCACCCTGCTGAGCGACACGGCCGTGGATTACCGCGCCTGCGACTTCACCGGCCCCACGGCCTTCGTGCTGGGGGCGGAGAAGTGGGGCCTGAGCGCGGCGGCGGCGGCGTTGGTGGATCAGGCGGTGATCATCCCGATGCGGGGCATGGTGCAGTCGCTCAACGTGAGCGTGGCCAGCGCCACGCTGCTGTTCGAGGCGCTGCGGCAGCGCCAGGCGGCCGGACTGGTGCCCGAGGCCGGTGAGGGGGTGCCGCCGGAGCGCTACCGCGGGCTGCTGCTGGAGTGGGCCTACCCGGAGGTGGCCGCCTGGTGCCGCCGCGAGGGCGCCCCTACCCCGCCCTCGACTGCGGAGGGAGCGATCAGCGAGGAGCTGCCGCGCACGCTGCGGCTGCGGTGCTGAGCAGCCGCTGGCGCAGCAGCGCCGTGAGCGCCTCCACCTCGCTGGCCACGGTCTTCGCAGGGCGCTCACCGCGATCGGCTCGGCCACGCAGAGGCTGGCGCGCCGCTTCCCCAGCCGCGGCCGCCCCGGCAGGCTGCCGCCGCGCAGGCGCACCACGCCGTCGTAGAGCAGCAGGCGGTTTCGGCGAAGCGCTCGAAGCTGGGCCGATCAGCCACGTAGTGCCCGGACACGGCCACGAAGGTCTCCACCAGGCGCATGTGGCGCAGGGCCAGGGCAGCCTCGGCAGCGGTCCAGTCGGCCAGGTGCCGCTGCAGGGGCGGCAGGTGGTGCCGCGGCGGCAGATCCTCGCGATGGATCCACTGCCAGGCCACCTCCTCGAGCCTGCGGCAGCGGTCTTCCGGGGTGCCCACCGGGCGCAGGTGCAGACGCGCCTCGGCCAGCCGCAGGGCCCGGTCGCGCAGGGCATCGAGACGCGGCGCCAGATCGGTGGATGCCGCAGCGGCGGCATCGGGCTGCGGCTGAGGTGGGCTGCCGCAGCCACCGAAGCGGCCGTAGAAGCACTCCAGCTCGGCCAGCATCACCTCCCCGATCCGCCGCAGGCGGCGGTAGCGCCGCTCGGTGGCGGAAGCCTCCTCGGAATCGGAATCGGAATAGGAATCGGCTGCGGCGAGCGGCTCGAGGCCCAGCTGGCTCTCCAGCCAGCCCAGCAGGCGGTCGAGCCGCGGCCAGGGGGCGCCCGGATAGGTGTAGCGGATGCCGATCGGCACGATCCACACCGCCTCGCTGCGGCCGGCGCGGCGCAGATCGTCGCGGCACCAGAGGGCCAGGCGCGCGGCGCCGGGCTCGAGCGGCCCCAGGTGCTCGCCATGGCCGTTGGTGGCACCCTCCGGGGCCAGCACGAAGGGGAACGGACCGTCGCGCAGCAGCTGGCGGGCCTGGCGCAGGGCGCTCCAGTCGGGATGGCGGCCGCGCCGCAGCGACACGCCGCCAAGGCGCGAGAGCACCCAGCCGAGCGCACGGCCGCCCCAGAGCGGCATGCCCCGGTCGTAGAGGAAGTGCACCGGCTGGGGCCGCAGATCGGCCGGCAGGGCGCGGGACATCAGCCACAGGCCGCAGAGGGGGTCGTCGACCTCGCTGTGGCGGAAGGCGAGCAGCAGGCGGCAGCGACCCTGGCGGAACTGGCGCAGCAGACCCACGAGCCGCTCGCCGTGCTCCAGCTCCAGGGCGGTGATGCCGGCGGGCAGCCAGCGCAGCAGGCGCACGCGCAGCAGCAGCGGCAGCAGCAGCTCCACCAGCAGCCGCATGGCAGGGCTGTAGGCGGGCCGGATCGGCGCCAGCGGCGGCTGCAACCTCACCGGCCGCGGCCGGAGCTCGAAGCGGCCCCGCTCAGCCAACTCTCGAGACCCTCGCCCAGGAAGGAGAGGCCGAGCACCAGCACGAACATGGCCACGCCGGGGTAGAGGGCGGTCCACCAGATGCCGGTGGGCAGCGCCGTGAGCGCCTGCTGCAGATCCCCGCCCCACTCCGGCACGGTTTCGGGCAGCCCGAGGCCGAGGAAGCCGAGGCCGCCCAGCACCAGCACCGCATCGGCGGCGTTGAGCGTGAGCAGCACCGGCACCGAGGTGATCACGTTGCGGAACAGATAGCGCCGCAGGATCCACAGCGGCCCGGCACCGAGCGAGCGGGCCGCCTCCACGAACAGCTCGGCCTTCACCTGGGCGCTCTGGTTGCGCACCACGCGGAAATACTGCGGGATGTAGACCACGCAGAGGGCGGCGGCGGCATTGGGCAGGCCGCGGCCGAGCAGGAAGGCCAGCACCACCGAGAGCAGCAGAACCGGCAGGGTGTAGAGGGTGTCCATCAGCAGCACCAGCAGCCGATCCACCCAGCCGCCCAGGTAGCCGCTCACCATGCCCAGCGGCACACCGATCAGCAGGGCGATCACCAGAGCCAGCAGCACCACCTGCAGGGCCACGCCGCTGCCGGAGAGGGTGCGCACGCACACGTCACGGCCGAGCCGGTCGGTGCCGCACCAGTGGGCCGGCGACGGGGCGGCGTAGATCGGGTTGGTGAGGCCGGCGTTGGGATCGGCCAGCCAGCCCAGGTGCACCAGCAGCGGCGTGAGCAGGGCCACCAGCGCGTAGGCCAGCACGATCAGCACCCCCCAGCGGGCCATGCGGCCCGAGAGCGTGGCGGGGCGCCAGTGCCGCCAGTAGGGGATGGGTGGTGGTGAAGGCATCGGGCCGGAGTCTTCGCAGGGTGATTCAGTGGGCGCACCCGGTGGGGTGCACGCTATGGGAGGCAGCCCTGGCTGGCCAGGCCGGTGGCCCCTGCAGCCCGGTCCACCATCGCCACCATGGCATCACCCAGAGCCGCCGCCAAATCGGCTCCATCGGAAAGCAGCCCCGCCAGCGCCTGCTGCCAGGGGGCAACAGCCACCTGCCGCTGCCGCTCCACCCAGCGCCAGCTGGCGCGGTGGAGGCCACTAACTGGAAGGCCTCCTTCAGCAACGGCGCCCGCGGAGCACCCGCCAGCATCGCCTCCAGCTGGCGCACGCAGCCCTCCGCATCGCCGGCTCGTTTCAGGGGAAGGGCGCTCTCGATCCGGGGTCCGAGGGAACCGGGTTGGAGCAGCGCCAAGACCACGTGATGGCCAAACGACTCGGCGATCCTCCCTTGTTGTTGCACCAGCACGACCAGCCTGGGGTGGGCCTCCACCAGTTCCAGATCGGCGGCAACCGCCGCCTGCAGCGCAGCGATGGCGGCGCCTTGCTCCAGTTCGGCGTAGGCCAGCCGCTGCATCACCACCTGCTCGAAGCTGACCTGGGCCGCCTACGAATCTCACTGCTGGCGCTGGATTTGGCCGATAGCGGTAAGAGGCCTGGCATCGACGGGGTCGACCTCCTGGGCCCGCTCGAACAAGGTGATCGCCGCCGACCAGCAGCCGGCGGCACGCAGCACCTGAGCCTGCAGCCCTTGGTTGAGCAGGCGCACTCCTTAGCCGTTGAGCACGGCCAGGAAGGTGATGGTCTGCAGGCGTTCACGCANGGCGCGGGGACGGCTCATGGACGCTGGCGGTGGCTGAAGTGCCTTATGCCCAGCATGCTGGGTCGATCCGCTGTCTGGGCATTGGAGCCCTCTCAATCCGTTCGAGCCTGGTTCGACTTTCTGCAGCTGGAACGGCCACTGCGCTGCCTGGATGTGGGCGCTCTGGCGCTAGCGAGCGAACCTGAGGCATGGGTGCACTNGGCGCGTGAAGGCTGCGCCGAGGTGATCGGCTTCGAGCCGCTGGGTGAGGAGTGCGAGCGGCTGAACCAGCAGGTGGCCGGGCTGGGCGGCACGCTGCGTACCTGCCCTGGGCGCTGGGCGATGGCGAGGAGCACACGCTGCACGTCACCAACGTGCCGATGACATCCTCCCTCTATACGCCGGCCCGCGCCACTATCGACCTGTTCCCGGCACTGGGGGAGCTGATGCAGGTGGAGAAGCGGGTGCCCCTGCGCACCCGTCGGCTGGACGATCTGGAGGAAGCCCGTCCGGCCGACTTCCTTAAGCTCGATGTGCAGGGGGCCGAGGGGATGGTGCTGGAGCACGCCACCGAAACCCTCAAGGATGTGGCGGTGCTGCAGAGCGAGGTGGAGTTCGTGGAGCTCTACGAGGGCCAGCCCCTTTTTGCCGATGTGGATGCCTTGCTGCGCCGGCAGGGCTTCTGTTTTCTGCGCTTCGCGTACACCATGGGCCGCCCGTTCCGGCCGCTGCAGCTGGCGGCCAATCCCAACGCTGCCATCAGCCAGCTGCTCTGGGCCGACGCGATCTATGTGCGCGATTTCCGCCAGCGCCAGCAATGGAGCGAACGGCAGTTGAAGGCGGCTGCATTTGTGATGCATGAGCTCTACAACGCCTTCGATCTGGTGGCGCTGCTGCTGGGCGAGCTCGACCGCCGCCAGGGCAGCGCCTGGCAGGACTGCTACCTGGGCTCAGTGCTGCTTAGCCGGCCCGACCTGGCCCTCGAAACCCCGGCCCCGTCTTAGCTTGAGGCCACGCCACGCCAGGCGATGACCAGCACACCCCCCACCCTCACCGTCACCCTCGCAGACGGCACCCAGGTGGTGGTGCCGGATGACCTGAACCAGATCACGCCCTACGTGCTGCAGGAGCAGGGCGACTGGTTCGAGGACGAGATCAAGTTCCTGCGCCGCCTCGTGCAGCCGGGCCAGACGGTGGTGGACATCGGCGCCAACGTGGGCGTCTACGCCCTTTCACTGGCCCGCAAGGTGGGGCCCAAAGGGCAGGTGTGGGCCTTCGAGCCATCGTCGACCACCGCCGCTCTGATGCACGCCAGCATCGCCGTCAACGACGTCCCATGGCTGCACCTGGAGCGCCAGGCCCTCTCCGATCACAAGGGCACCGCCTGGCTGCAGACGTCAGAACAATCGGAACTCAACAGCCTGGTTCCGGATCAGCAAGGCCCCGGCGAGGAGGTGCCTCTCACCAGNCTTGATGCCTGCCTCGATGCATTCGGCTGGCAGCAGGTGGACCTGCTCAAGATCGACGCCGAGGGCGAGGAGGAGCGCATCCTGACCGGTGGACGGCGGTTCTTCGCTGAGCTCTCACCGCTGGTGATGTTCGAGCTCAAGGCCGGCACCCAGCTCCACCTGGAGCTGGTGGAGCGTTTCCTTGCCATCGGCTACCGCTGCTACCGGCTGGTGCCCGGTCTCGATGCGCTCCTGCCCTTCGATCCGGCGCACGGGGTGGATGGCTACCTGCTCAACCTGTTCGCCGCCAAGCCCGACCGCGCCGCAGCCCTCGCGGCCGCCGGCTGGCTCGTGCCCACCGCCAGGCCGGAGCCGCCCGGAGCCGCTGAGCTCGAGCCCTATCACTGGCGCCGGGTGCTCACCCGCCTGCCCTACGGCCAGGCCCTCGCCGCCCAGTGGGAGGAGCAGGCCCGTGGCACGGGTGACCGGGCTGCTGAACCCCTGGCCCTCTGGGCCTACGCCCACGACCCTGCCCGGCCACTCGCGCGGCGCCTGGGCGCCCTGCAGCGCAGCCACCAGTTGCTGCAGGATCAGGCCCGCGACAAGCAGCGGCTGACGCGCCAGAGCAGCCTGGCGCGGGTGGCCGCGGAACTGGGCGAGCGCAGCGAGGCCCTGCGCGCGCTGGGACACCTGGTGCCGCCCCTGGAGGCGGGCCTGGCGCTCGAGGCCGGTGAGCCCTTCCTGCCGCCCTGCCGCCGCTTCGACGATCTCGACCCCAGCGGCCGCCTGGTGGAATGGCTCAACGCGGCGGGGCTGGAAAGCGATGAACTCCTGGGTTCGTACTCCGGCTTCTACAGCGGCGGCAGCGCCCGGCCACGGCTGAAGCGTCTGCAGGCGCTGGGCTTTGCCGGATCAGCGATCCAGCAGCGGCTGGCCCTGCTCAAGCGCCGCTTCCCGGCACGCCAACCGGCATCGCCGCACCAGCACAGCCCCAACCCCGACCAGATCGCCCTCGNNCGCTCCGCCTGGGAGCTGCTGGAAGCGGGCGAGATCGCCTCGGGCAGGGCTCGGCTCGCCGAGGCCCGCCGCCTGGGNTGACACCTGCTCCAAGGCCCTGCANCTGGATCGCCAAGGCGACGGCCGCCCTGGGCGACCCCCAGGCGGCGGCGGAACTGCTGCAGCGGGCTGTGGAGCTCGATCCCAGCAATCCATCGGTGCTGCTGGAACTGGGCATGACCCTCAAGGGAATCGGCGAGCCAATCGCGGCCGAAGCCGTGATCCAGCAGACGCTTTGGCTCTACGCCTTTCGGGGGGCCAGCGCTGAGACCTCTGCCGCTGATCTCGCCAACCTTGGCATCGCCTACGACGAGCTGGGCGACCCCATGCAGGCGCTCGACTGCCTCAACCGGGCGCTGGCGATCGATCCGGAGCTCGACAGCGCCCTGCGGCGCAAGGCAATGATCTGCGCCTTCCAACTGAAGCAGCACGATGCCGCCCTGGAGATCTGGGAGCGGCTCCAGGCCCGTAGGNCTGATGACCCCGCACTAATGCGCAATCGAGCCGGGTCGTTGCTCGCAATCGGTGAATTCGACGAAGCCCTGGAGCTGCTGGAGCAGGTGGTCAGCCAACGGCCCGAATGGCCCGAGGCGTTTGAGAACCTCGCCTTCCGCCTATCGATCGCCGGTGCGGCGGCCGCTCCTATGCATCTGCGTCGGCTGCGGCACTACTGGGGCTTACGGCGGGGCTCAAACCCTGGCAAAGCGCCCTTGCCGCATCCCCTCAGCTTACCGGCAACAGGCCGGCGGTTGCGAGTGGGCTTCCTCTCGGCGGAGCTGGGTGAGCATGTGGTGAGTTTCTTCCTTGAGCCCTTCCTGCGCCACTACGACCGTGCCCGCCTCGAGGTGGAGCTGATCGAGTCGCATGAGTTTCGATCAGGCCGGGCGCTGGAGCTGGCAGAGCTGGCCGATGCAGTGGTCACCGTGCAGGGCCTCGGAGCGGCGGCGGCCCGGCAGCGGATCCGGGCGCGCGGCTACGGCGTGCTCGTGGAAACAAGCGGCTTCACCCGCAACAGCGGAATCGCGTTGCTCGCCGAGCGCTGCTCGCCGGTGCAGTGCCATTACATCGGCTTTCACGCCAGCACCGGGCTCGACACGATCGACTGGTTCATCGGTGACGCGCTCACTGCGGCGCCCGAGCTGGCCGAGCAATTCGTGGANGGGCTCTGGCGACTGCCCCGTCTCTGGCTGGCCTGCCGGCGCCCCGCCGAGCTTCCTGCGGCCGGGAGCCGCCATCAGGGCAACCGGCCGGTGCTCGGCTCCTTCAATCAGATCGCCAAGATCCGCGAAGAAACCCTGAGCTTCTGGGCGGCGGCCCTGCGGGCCGTGCCACAGGCCCAACTGCGGCTGAAGACCTACACCACCGATTCACCGCGGGCCCGCCACCGCATCCTGCAGAGCCTCGAGCGGGCCGGGATCGATCCTTGCAGGATCGTGTTCCTGCCGGCCGCCCCCAGCTGGATCGAGCACATGGAATGCTATCGAAGCATCGATGTGGCCCTCGATACCACCCCCTGGGCCGGCGCCACCACCAGCTTCGAAGCCCTGACGATGGGGGTGCCGGTTGTGGGCATCCTGGGAGACAGCACAGCCGGTCGGATGACCTGCTCGATCCTGCGAGCCCTCGGCCGGGAAACCTGGATCAGCAGCACACCCGCCGACTTCGCCGCCGCCGTGGCCGAGCTGGTGAGCGACCTTCCAGGGCTGCGGGCGGCACGGGCTGAGCTGCAGCAGGAGGTGCTCTCCAGCAGCCTTTACGACGGCGCCGATCTTGCCCACCACCTACAGGAGGCCTTCCTGGCCATGGCGGACCGACAGCGCGGCCAGGGTGGGGGAGGCCTGACACCGACTGGCTGACAAGCCAGCTAACTCCCGCTACCATAGTGGCGGTATAGGTGGTTTTCCGCACTCCCCACAACACCATACTTCGTCCCTCTACCGGCAGCGCCTGCTACTCCAGCTGCTAAACAAAACCAATCGTGTCAAGGGCAGTCCCGACCAAGGCTTCACCCTGATCGAGTTGCTTGTGGTCGTTGCCATCCTGGGTGTGCTAGGAGCCGTTGGTTACGGCGCCTACATCGCCAATCTTGCGACCGCCAGAGAGAACTCCGCCAGAGTGGCCGTGGTCGCGGCCGCGAAGAGTTGCGCAGCCATCCTTGCAGGTGGGGGAGGCACATTTGTCCCTGCGGTTAACACAAACCAGATCGCGTTCAGTGCTACTTGCGCATTGGGTCAAACCTTTTCGGCTCAGGCCAACGGCAGCGCGGTTGTTGCGAATGCCACCATCAACGGCGACGGTGCCGTTATCCCTCAATAATAACTCATCATTACATCCAATTTCATCCATATCCACGAAACTTTCGGGGTAGATTCGTCTCTTAGGCCAGCGCAAGCTGGTCTTTTTCTTTGGCCAGAATCAGTTCAGGGAGCCGAAGGCCCCACGGCCATCCGCTGCTGGCTGATGCTGGAGCCGCCCTCCAGTTCACGCCTGAGCTCCAGGCGCAGCGGGCCAGGCGCGCTCCCCCCCACCTGGAAGCCATCACGTGATGGCAGCGCATCGATCAGCACCCGCGACACCGCCGCACCGTCGCTCCAGCCGCCAGCGAGCGTGTAGGCCGGGCCGCAGCGCATCAGCACCGCTCCACGCCAGATGGAGGAAGGGGCGGGGCCGCTGCTGTAGAGCACCTCAGCACTCCGGCCGGAATCGGTGAGCCCCCGGAGCTGCAGCACGAAGCTGCGGCCCGCCAGGCTGCAGCCGCCGGGCAGCGCCATCTCCCCGGAGCGGAGGGCCACCACGCTCGGCCCGCTGCAGCTCACCGCGCACCAGCTCCAGGGCCCGCTCGCCCGCCTGCCGCTCCCGCAGCCAGCGGCCCAGCCGGCCCACATGCTGCAGATCCCCCACCATCAGTTGCAGCACCACAGCGATCACCAGCCCCGAGAGCGCCAGCGTCACCAGCAGCTCGACCAGCGTGAAGCCTCCGTTTCTGCGCATCACGCCGCCTCGTCGCGCTGGCAGGCTTCGGCGCTGGGCAGGCCGCTGGAGCCACCCGCGTAGCGGCCCAGGCGCAGCACACCGATCGGCAGGGCCATCACCAGGCAGCGCTGCAGATCCGTACCGGAGCTGGCCAGCACCACGGTGCCGCCATCGAGCAGCAGCCCGTTGGCGCTGAAGCGCAAGGCGGGCGGCAGGTTGTGGCGCAGCTCCAGGCGGTCGTCGGCCACGCCGGCCGCCTCCAGCAGCCGCCAGGGCCCTGCACCACCAGGCTGCGAGGGCGGCCGTCGCGCAGCGCCAGACTCCCGCTGCCGCTCGATCGCCACCACCAGCTCCCGCGCTGCCACCTCCACGCGCTGGCGGGCCAGAACGGCCTGGCCGTCCAGCCGCCGATCGCCAGCAGCAG
>NZ_LFEK01000006.1 GCF_001039265.1 Synechococcus sp. GFB01
CACCTTGGCGGCGTTCATCGCGCGGATCCAGGCCAGCAGCCCCGTCACGCCGACCGTGTCGTCACCGCGCCCGGCGCATTGAGCGTATTACCCTCGCGCCGCACCTTCACATCGGTGCGGCTGCGGAGCGGTCACAGATTCTCGGTGTGCGCGGCAGGCCCATGGAGTAGTTGAGCACCCTGCAATCCGGGTTGTAGCGCAGTTCACCGGCCTGCAGGAGCTGCCGGATCGTGCCCTCCAGCTCCGAGCCGATGCGGCGCAGGTTGTACTCGCTCAGCTCGGCACCGGCGTGGGCTGCGACCAGTTCTCGAAAACGCTGCTGAACCTTCTCGAGCACCGAAGCCTCCCACAGGAATTCATTGTCGGGATCCACGTCGAGGGTGAGCTGGCTGGGGTCTGGGACCAGATCACCGCCTTCAACCCTGGCCGTGAACAGCCGCACGTGGCGGGTGGTGGACTTGAGCAGGAGGTCGGCCATGGCTCGTGGAACGGCGCCCGGAACCATGACTTTAGGAACCGGGGCCCGGTTCGAGGTGAGGGCGGCGATCCCTCTATGGTTGCGACTGGTTTTTCCGCTGGATATGCGCGTCGCCATCGCCGGTGCCGGCCTGGCCGGCCTGGCCTGTGCCAAGTACCTCTGCGACGCCGGCCATACGCCGATCGTGCTCGAGGGCCGCGACGTGCTCGGCGGCAAGGTGGCTGCCTGGCAGGACGAGGATGGCGACTGGTATGAGACCGGTCTGCACATCTTCTTCGGCGCCTACCGCAACATGCGGCAGCTCTTCGCTGAGCTCAACATCGAGGACCGGCTCCAGTGGAAGAGCCATTCGATGATCTTCAATCAGCGGGAGAACCCCGGCAGTTACAGCCGATTCGATTTCCCGGACATTCCGGNCCCCTTCAATGGTGTGGCAGCGATCCTGGGCAACAACGACATGCTCAGCTGGCCCGAGAAGATCGCCTTCGCCAANGGGCTCATCCCGGCGATGCTGCGGGGTCAGCCCTATGTGGAGGAGTGTGATCGCTACTCCTGGACGGAATGGCTGCGTCTGCACAACATTCCAGAGCGCGTCAACGATGAGGTGTTCATCGCCATGGCCAAGGCGCTCAACTTCATCGATCCCGATGAGATCTCCAGCACTGTCGTGCTGACCGCACTCAATCGTTTCCTGCAGGAGAGTGATGGTTCGAAGATGGCCTTCCTCGATGGCAATNCCCCCCCAGCGTCTCTGCCAGCCGATCGTGGATTCGATCACGGCCCGCGGCGGCGAGGTCCATCTGGATGCACCTCTGCGTGAGATCGAGCTCAACGCCGATGGCACCGTGAGCGGCTTCCGCATCGGCGGNATCAAGGGACAGGAGAGTCGCACCATCCAGGCCGACGNCTACGTGAGCGCCCTGCCGGTGGATCCCCTCAAGCTTCTGCTGCCGGAGCCCTGGAAGCAGCTGCCCTACTTCCAGAAGCTGGACGGTCTCGACGGGGTGCCGGTGATCAACATCCACCTCTGGTTCGACCGCAAGCTCACCGCCATCGATCACCTGCTGTTCAGCCGGAGCCCTCTGTTGAGCGTGTATGCCGACATGAGCAACACCTGCCGTGAATATGCGGATCCCGACCGTTCGATGCTGGAGCTCGTCTTCGCTCCGGCGAANGACTGGATCGGTCGCAGTGACGACGACATCGTGGCTGCCACGCTGGAGGAGCTCAAGCGGCTGTTCCCGCAGCACTTCACCGGTGAGGATCAGGCCCGTCTGCGCAAGGCGATCGTGGTGAAGACGCCATTGTCGGTCTACAAGACCGTGCCCGGCTGCCAGAAGCTGCGGCCCGATCAGGCCTCGCCGATCGCCAATTTCTTCCTGGCTGGTGACTACACGATGCAGCGCTATCTGGCATCGATGGAGGGTGCTGTGCTCAGCGGCAAGCTCTGCGCCCGGGCGATCGCCGAATCCCCCTTGGCGGTCGNCGCCTGATCGCGCTCGTGCCTTCGGCCCCCGCCAGTTCCGGATTGCCCAGCCTCGAGCAGGCCTATGAGTCCTGCCGGCTGGAAACAGCGCAGTGGGCCAAGACCTTCTATCTGGGCACGCTGCTCATGCCCCCGGCCAAGCGGCGGGCCATCTGGGCCATCTACGTGTGGTGTCGGCGCACCGATGAGCTGATGGACAGCCCGGAGGCCCAGGCCAGGCCGGTCAGCGAACTGGCCGCCCGTCTGGATGCCTGGGAGGAGCGCACGCGGGAGCTGTTCGCCGGCCGGGTGCGGGATGGCCTGGATCTGGTGCTGCGCGACACCCTGGCCCGGTATCCCCAGCCCATCCAGCCCTACCTCGACATGATCGAGGGCATGCGGATGGATCTGCACAAGCACCGCTACGCCAACTTCGCCGAGCTCGAGCTCTACTGCTACCGGGTCGCCGGCACGGTGGGGCTGATGACCCAGGAGGTGATGGGCGTGGATCCCGCCTACACCTCGGCCCCGTGGAGCGAGCGGCCCGACACCTCCGAGGCGGCGGTGGCCCTTGGGATCGCCAACCAGCTCACCAACATCCTCCGCGATGTGGGTGAAGATCGGGCAAGGGGCCGCATCTACCTGCCGCAGGATGAGCTCCAGCGCTTCGGCTACAGCGAAGCCGACTTGCTGGCCGGCGTCGTCAACGACAACTGGCGCGAGTTGATGCGCTTCCAGCTGGACCGTGCCCGCAGCTGGTTCGCACGCTCCGAGGCCGGGGTGCGCTGGCTGGNCCCCGATGNCCGCTGGCCGGTGTGGGCCTCACTGCGGCTCTATCGGGGCATCCTCGATGTGATCGAGCAGCACGGCTACGACGTGTTCAACCATCGGGCCTTCGTGCCAAGGGCCGGCAAGCTTCTGGATCTTCCCTTCTCCTATCTGGTGGCCCAGGCCCGCTAGGTTGTCTGCAGCCAGCGCAGCAGGATTGGGTTCACCTGCTCGGGTGCCTCGTCGTGGGGACAGTGACCCAGGCCCGGCAGCACCTCCAGGTCGCGGATGCAGGAGAAGGTGGCGGCCCAGCGGCGCGCCTCGGCAGGATCCTCCCAGGGGTCGGACCCGCCCCAGAGCAGGCGCACCGGAATGGTCGGTTGACGCCGGCTGAGCTGCTCCAGCAACTGCGGCGCGAGGTGGTCGTCGAACAGATTCACGAAGCCGCGAAAGCTCTCGCTGGCACCGGGGCTGGTGCTGGGCCGGTGCAGCAACTCCAACAGTTCGGCATCCACGTTNGCGCCGCTGGGGTAGGCCACGGCCAGCACCCGGCGGATTGCCGCCGGCTGGGCCAGGAGCCGGAACAGCGGCGCGACCACGGCCCGCTGGCGCACGAGAGCCTTCAGCAGCGGTCGCCCGCTGCGTTCCCACCAGGGCCGCTCGGCGGCTCGCTTGTCGTCGAGGGTGCGCTGGGCGCAGTCGATCAGCACCACCTGGCTGAGCGGGATGCCCTGCTGCTGGAGCCTGCAGGCTGCCGTGAGGGCCACCATGCCACCGATCGAATTGCCGATCAGATGGAGCGGTCGCCGGGGCGGCCAGGGGGTCAGCTCCCGGAGGGCATCCAGCACCTGCTCGGCCCAGAGGTCGAAGCAGTAATGCACCGCCCCAGGCCGTTCCGGCTCATCGCTGAGGCGCGAATCGGGTTTGTCGCTCGCACCGAATCCGAGCAGGTCGATCGCCAGAACCCGCAGCCGGGGGGCCAGGGCCGGCAGCGTGTGCCGCCAGTGCTCCGCACTGGCGCCGAAGCCATGCACCAGCAGCACGGTCGCTGCCGCATCGGCGGGACCGGCCTGCAGCAGCCGGATCCGGTGCCCGCGCCAGTCCCAGCTGAGGGATTCAGACGGCAGCGGTCTGGTTGGCGAGCAGCTGCTTGAGCTTGGCCAGTTCGCCGGCCCAGCGGGGATCGGGGCCTTCGCGGTCCACATCGTCGGCGTGCACCACCTTGTTCACGGCTTTGCGCAGCGAGCCGGTGGAAACGGCGGGGCCGCGGCGATCGGCCGCGCCGCTGCCGCGCCGCTCCTCGCGGCGCTCGGAGATCTCGATGCGCAGGCTGTTGCCCCCGAATTCCCTGCCGTTCAGCTGCTCGATCACAGCCTCGGCCAGGTTCTGGTCGGTCACGTTGGCGAAGCCGAAACCGCGGCAGACGCCGGTGTCACGGTCGTTCACCGCTTTGAAGCGCACCCCTTCTCCAACGCTGCTGAACAGGGCATCGAGCTCCTGGACATCGAAAGTCTGCGGCAGGTTGCCGACATAAAGACGCACGCTCATGGAAGAGAAGGGAGAGAACTGTTCAGCAGGGCGAGGAAGAACCCTCTTCAGGAGAAGAACTGGAGGAAACGGACCTCTGATTCACGCCGTTGCACGTGCAGTTAATCATGCCGACCGGCCAGCCAGTGCCGCGCCGCTGCCACGGCGTCGGCGGCAGCCGCCTCGCCGCCTGCCGGCAGCCGGCCGAAGGCCCGCTCCAGCATCAGGTGCTGCAGCAGTTCCCCGAGCTCCCGGCCGGGGGCCAGAGCCAGAGCCCCCTGCAGCTGGTGACCGTCCAGGGGAGGGCGCGGGTGGAACAGGGGATCGGCCGGATCGCGCCAGCGCATCAGGGCGCTGCCGGCACCGGACAGCGGCAGCGTCAGCAGGAGGGCGGGGAGGTCGTGCTCCAGTTCGCGCTGCAGCTGCAGTCGCACCGCTTCCTCCAGCCGATCAAGATCCCCATCGCTGCCGTGCAGGATCCCGCACCAGAAGCGAAGCCGCTGGCAGCCCTGCTGCAGGCGGCGGCTGGCGTGGAGCCCTGCCAGCGCTGGGCCATCGAGCAGAGAGGCCAGCCGCGCCAGCGGCAGGGCGGCGGCGGTTTCGACCGGCGTCAGCTGGCGCTCTGCGGCGGCCTGCAGGCCGAGGCCCGCCAGCGGCAGGCCAGGCTGGCTCGCAGCTCCCCAAGGCTCCAGCAGCCTGGCGTCCATCACGGCCTGCAGACCGCGATCACCCCGGGGCAGACCCGCCAGCTTCTCCACTTCGGCCAGCACCCGCTCCCCGGCCACCTCCGCGAGGCGAGCGGCATGGGTGTGAATCCAGCCGCGGCTGGCGGCATCCAGGGGCAGGTCCAGCTCGCAGCTCAGCCGCAGGCCCCGCAGCAGCCGCAGGGGATCGTCCAGCAGGTTGACTTCACTCACCGCCACGAGCCGGCCGCGGGCCAGATCGGCCAGCCCACCGGTCGGGTCGAGCGGCACGGCACCGCTCGCCAGGGGCAGGGCGATGGCGTTGGCCGTGAAGTCGCGGCGGCGCAGATCCTGGCTGAGGTCGTGCCCATCGCAGCGGGCCAGGTCGATGGTCCAGCCGCGCAGCACCAGGCGGGCGATGTCGCGCTCCGGGTCCAGCACCACGCAGCTGCCGTCCAGCCGCGCCGCCAGCCTGCGGCAGAGATCGATGGCCCCCTGAGGAACCACCAGGTCGAGGTCCGGCCTGGGTTGCAGCCGGCCCAGCAGGGCGTCGCGCACCGCTCCTCCCACCAGGGCGGTGCCGGCGGGCAGGGCCTCAAGAGGCAGGGGCCACTGCCGCGGTGCCAGTCGCTGCCACAGGCGTGCGGCCAGATCCGCCAGGGCATCGGGGCTGAGGCTTCCGTCCCCGCCGCTCCAGGCGGCGGTCACAATGGGGTCCTGGAGTCCGGTGGCCGGCATGTGCATCTGCGTGGATTGCCACTGGGTCGACCGTTGCCAGGCCTACCACGCTGTGGAGCGCCAGCACGGGGTGCCGCACCTCAGTGCGGCACCGGATTTCACCCCCGACCAGCCCCGCATCCATGTGCAGGTGCTCGATCTGCCGGCTGGCGGCGTGGGCGTGGAGTGGGATGTGCGCTCCTGTGGAAGTTTTCTGGCCGAGCCGGACCGCTGGCGGCTGCTGCGCCCCGACCTGCCGGTGCCCGGATGAGCTGGCTGCTGGCCCTGCACAGCTCCTCGGAGACGCTCGGGGTGGGTGTGTGCGCCCTGGAGAGTGGATCTGAGCCGCGGCGGCGCACCGCCGCCTTCCCGCTCGGGCGCTCCCTGGCCAATGCCCTGCTGAGCTGCGTGGAGCAGCTGCTGCCGGCGGATCAGTGGCCCCGGCTGGCGCGGTTGGCCGTGGCCACCGGTCCGGGCGGTTTCACCGGCACCCGTCTCAGCGTGGTGCTGGCCCGCACCCTCGCCCAGCAGCTGCAGCTGCCGCTCGATGGTTTCAGCAGTTATCTGCTGGCGGCCCGGCGGCTGCAGCTCCAGGGGCCCACCTGGCTCACCCAGGACCTGCCCCGCCGGGGGGTGGTGGCCGGTCTCTATGCGCCGGAGAGCGGCGCCCTGGGGGGCATGGCCGAGCTGAAGGCGCCGCATCTGCTGCCCTCGCTCGCCGGCCTGGGCGAGGGTCCCCGGCGCCCTCTCGAGGTGCGGCTGCCCGACGATCTCGACCAGTTGCTCGACCTCTCCATCGAGGCCGGCGCCCGGGGTCTGCCTGCCCCGTGGCAGCCGGTGCTTCCCCTGTATCCCACCTCGCCGGTCGCCGGGCCGGTGGTGTCGTCGTGAGCGCCCGCGAGCGCGCGTCGCCCCGGCAACAGCGCCGGCTGCAGCGGCGACCGTCGCCACCTCGACGGCCACCACGCCGACGCTCACCGCGGCGCTGGTGGCTGCTGCCCGGCCTGCTCGGTCTTGCGCTGCTGTGGCTGTCGCGCGGCTGGTGGTGGCCGGCGCCGCCTCCGGCCCAGCTGATCCTGGTGCTGGGTGGCGACCTGGCGCGGGAGCGGCGGGCCGCCGAGCTCGCCCAGCAGCGCGGTCTGCCGGTGGTGGTGAGCGGTGGGAGCAATCCGGAGTACGCCCAGTGGCTGTTCGAGCAGCGCCAGGGCCTGCCACCCGGTCAGGTGCAACTCGATTACCGGGCCCGCGACACCCTCTCCAACTTCACCTCCCTGGTCGATGACCTGCGCCGTGCCCGCATCCGTCATGCCCTGCTGGTGACCAGCAGCGACCACATGGAGCGGGCCCTGCTGGTGGGGAGGATCGTGGCCGGCAGCCGCGGCATCCATCTCACGCCCGTGCCGGTGGACTGCGGTGATCGGTGCGTGCCGGAGGGCCGGCGCAAGGTCTGGAGCGATGGTCTCAGGGCCGCGCTGTGGGTGCTGAGCGGCCGTGATCTCAGGGGCTGGGCGGCAGCGCACCTGCCCGGCTGGCTGGGGCCAGACGGCGACCCTGGATCAGTCCCTGATCGAGCAGAGCGTTGATCTGCTCCTGGCAGGCCCGGGTCGCGGCCTCCAGATCCGGTCGCCGCCGCGATGCCGGCGGGGGAATGGGGGTGCCGATGCGGATGTGCACCGGTACCAGCCGCAGGCCCTGTCCGCCTGGGCCGAGGGCCCGGTTGCTGTTGATGATCGCCACGGGCAGCATCGGCACGCCGGCCCGCGCCGCCAGCAGGGCTGCCCCGGGCTGGGGATGATTGACTCGCCCGTCACGCTGGCGCGTGCCGTCGATGAACACGCCGGTGGCCCAGCCCTCCTCGAGCCGGTCGGTGGCCGTGCGGATCGCCTCCCGGTCGCTGGCTCCTCGGGCCACGGGGTAGGCGCCACAGGCACGGATGATGGGGCCGAGCAGGGGTACCCGGAAGAGTTCGGCCTTGGCCATGAAGGCCACGGGTCGTCCCAGAGCATGGCCGAGCAGGGGCGGATCGAGGTGGGAGCCGTGGTTGGCCACCACCACCAGGGCTCCCTCCCGGGGCACATTGGCGTTGCCGGCCGTGCGACCGCGGAACAGCACCCGGAACACCGGAAACACGAGCAGATAGCTGATCAGCCGGTAGGTGAGGCTGGGCCGTGGCGTGCGGATCAGGGCGGGGGGCTCGGCCCGCCGCCGCCGGCGCAGCAGGCGCTTGACCCGGCCGCTCACAGGCCCAGATCGGCGGCGCTGCTGATCTGGGCGGTGGTGATCCCCTCGCAGCTCCGTTTGATCAGTCCGCTCAGCACCGTTCCCGGGCCGATCTCCACGGCGGTGTCGATGCCGGCGGCATGGAAGGCCTCCATCGTTTCGCGCCAGCGCACGCCAGTGGTCATCTGGTTGCGCAGGCGCTGCCTGAGCACCGCCCCGCTGGTCGCCGGGGTGGGGTCGGTGTTGCTGAGCACCGGGATGCTGGCATCGGCGAAGGGCACCGCCTCCAGCTCGGCCGCAAAGGCTGCGGCCGCCTCGGCCATGAAGGGGGAATGGAAGGCGCCGCTCACCGCCAGGGGAACGGCGCGCTTGCAGCTGATCTGGCTGCTCACGCTCGCCACCGCAGCCGGCGTGCCGGAGAGCACCACCTGGGCGCTGCTGTTGTCGTTGGCGATCACCACCCCCTCGGTCGCCGCCACCAGGGCCTCCAGTTCGGTCCGGTCAAAGCCCATCACGGCGGTCATGGCGCCACCGCCGGCGCCGGCCATCAGTTCGCTGCGGGTCCTGATCAGCCGCAGGGCCGTCGCCGCGTCGAACACATCGGCCGCGTAGAGGGCCACCAGTTCACCGAGGCTGTGGCCGGCCACCAGATCGGCCCGGCGGCCCTGGGCCTTCAGCCCGTCCACCAGCAGGCTTTCCACCACGAACAGGGCCGGCTGGGTGTTGCGGGTGTCGTTGAGATCGGCGAGATCACCCTCGGCCGTGCCGGCGATGATCGCCTGCAGGTCGCGGCCGAGCAGTTCGGAGGCCTGATCGAAGCGCTGGCCGGCTCCCGGCAGCTCCATCACGGCCACGGCCATGCCCGGCTTCTGGGACCCCTGGCCGGGAAACATCCAGGCGATGCCCATGCCGCTGCTCTCCGCATCCGTGGGCTGGAGATTAAGGCCCGGGCTGTCCGACGCCCCGGACCTCAGCCGCGGGGCCCGTCCCAGCGCAGCAGGGCGGCCCCCCAGCTCAGTCCCGCACCGAAGCCGCTGCTGGCCAGCAGCTGGCCAGGCTGGATGCGGCCATCCCTGACGGCCTCATCCAGCATCAGCGGGATCGTGGCGGCGGAGGTGTTGCCGTAGTGGGCCAGATTGCTGAGCACCCGCTCGTGCGGCACGGCGAAGCGATCGGCCACTGCATCGAGAATCCGCTGGTTGGCCTGGTGCAGCAGCAGCCAGTCCACCTGATCCGCAGGGGTGCCGGTGGCCGCCAGCACCTCCCCGAGCAGCTGGGGAACCTCCCGCACGGCGAACTTGTAGACCTCCTGGCCATTCATGAAGATCGGCGCAAAGCCGCCCTTCTGGGTGGAGACCCCCGGCAGCAGGGTTTCACGACCATCGGTCTGGGCCAGGGTGAGGCAGGCGTAGCGACTGCCGTCGGAGCGCATGCGGAATCCCAGCAACCCGGTCTCGCTCACCGGGCAGGCTTCCACCGCCACGGCGGCGGCCCCGTCACCGAACAGCACGCAGGTGCGGCGATCGTTCCAGTCGAGCCAGCGGCTGAGCTGATCGGCACCGATCACCAGGGAGCGGCGCACGGCACCCGTGGCGATGTACTGCGCGGCCGTGATCAGGGCGAACAGGAAGCCGCTGCAGGCGGCGGTGAGATCGAAGGCCACCGCATTCATGGCCCCCAGGGCCCCTTGCACCCGCGGTGCGGTACCGAACAGGTCGTCGGGGCTGGAGGTCGCCAGCAGGATCAGGTCCAGATCCCCGGGGGCCCAGCCGGCGTGATCGAGGGCGGCGCGTGCGGCACGGCTGGCCAGCTCGGTGAGCGGTTCATCCGCCGAGGCGATGCGGCGGGCGCCGATGCCGGTGCGGCTGCGGATCCAGTCGTCGGAGGTGTCGACCCGCTCGCTGAGCTGCTGGTTGCTGATGCTGATCGCCGGAGCGGCGCTTCCGCAGCCCACCAGGGCCATCCCATGGAGTGCGGCCATGCCATGGAGGGCGGCCATGCCGTGGGGTGCCCCGACTCTGCCCTCCTGGCCCAGCGCCACCGGGATCAGCCCGCAAGTTGGGCTTCAGTCAACCACAGGCAATGGTGCTGCCCTCGCCGCTGAGGGCATGGAGATCCTCCATGACGCCATGGCTGGCGGCCGAATGGGCCAGCCGCAGGGCGCTGAGCACCGAGAGGGTCCTGCTGCTGCCGTGCCCGATCACGCAGATGCCATCCACACCGAGCAGCAGGGCGCCGCCATGTTCGGCGTGATCGAGGCGTTTCTTGATGCGGCGGAGGTTGTTGATCAGGAACGCTGAGCCGACCTTGCCGCGGCGGCCGCGGGGCAGCTCCGCCTTGATCACATCGAGCAGCACGCTGCCGACGCTCTCGAGGAACTTGAGCAGCACGTTGCCGGTGTAGCCGTCGCATACCACCACATCGAACGCGCCTGAGAGGATGTCGCGTCCTTCGCAGTTGCCGGCGAAGCGGAAGCGGGGTTCCGCCGCCAGCAGCGGGTAGGTGCGCAGGCAGAGATCGTTCCCCTTGCACTCCTCTTCGCCGATGTTCACCAGGCCGATGCGGGGCTGCTCCACCTGCAGCACGTCGCGGCTGTAGATGTTGCCCAGCAGGGCGAACTGCAGCAGCCACTCGGGCTTGCAGTCCATGTTGGCGCCCACGTCGAGCACCAGCACCTGCTGCTCGGGGTCGCGGGTGGGGAAGAGGGCGCCGATGGCCGGCCGGTCGATGCCCTTGAGCCGACCCAGGCGGAAGATCGCCGATGCCATCACCGCACCGGAGTTGCCGGCTGAATACACCGCGGTGGCCTGGCCCTGCTTCACCAGGTCCATGGCCATGTTGATGCTGGCGTCGCGCTTCCTGCGCACCACCGTGGCCTCCTCGTGCATCTCCACCGAGGGGCCGCTGGGCACCAGTTCGATCAGGCCGCGGCGCAGGGCGTCATCCAGCAGCTCCTGAAGCCCCAGCTCGGCCACGGCCCTCTCCAGCCGGGCGGCCTCCGCCACGAAGCGAACCCGCAGCGGTAGTCGCGTCACGGCCTGCAGGCATCCCTCCAGGATCGGCCCCGGGGCGTGGTCGCCACCCATGCCGTCCACAGCCACCCAGAGCCGGTCGGCGTCACTAATCGGCCTGTCCTCGTCCGGGCCGCCCTGGCCGCGCTGCAGGCGCCGCAGCGGGTCGAACACCAGCGGCTGCAGCACCGTGTTGGCGGCCGAGGTCGCCGCGCCCGCCACCGACCCGGCCACCGAACCGGCCCCGGAAACCGCCGCTCCGGCGATCGTGCTGGCCGTTGATGTGGCCGAGGTGGCCGTGTCCACCAGGCTGGTGACCGCGGCGTTGCGCCGGTACCAGATCACCAGCCGCCGGATCGTCCGGTTCGGCTTGGTGCGCTTGTCAGGCTCCTTCGGAGGCAACGGGTTCAACGATGCGTTGGAACAGGTAGCCGGTGCCTCGAGCCGTGAGGATCAGCTCGGGGTTGGCNGGGTCGTCCTCCAGTTTGGAGCGCAGCCGGGAGATATGGACATCCACCACGCGGGTGTCCACGTGGCGTTCGGGGGTGTAGCCCCACACCTCCTTGAGGATCTCGCCGCGGCTGAAGGGCTCGCCGCTGCGGCTCACCAGCAGTTCCAGCAGGCTGAACTCCATGCCGGTGAGGCGGATCCGCTCGTCGCCCCGGTACACCTGACGCTTGTTGGTGTCGATCCGCAGGTCGCCCACGGTGATCACGCCGGAATTGGGGATGCCGGCCACGGTCTCCTTCTCGACCCGGCGCAGCACGCAGCGGATGCGGGCCTCCAGTTCCTTGGGGCTGAAGGGCTTCACCACATAATCGTCGGCCCCCAGCTCTAGCCCGGTGATCCGGTCGGCCACGTCGCCGAGGGCGGTGAGCATCACGATCGGAATATCGGATTCCTTGCGCAGCTCCTGGCAGACCCCGTAGCCATCCAGCCTGGGCATCATCACGTCGAGCACCACCAGGTCGGGGTGGTGGCTGCGGAACAGCTCCAGCGCCTCCACCCCGTCACTGGCGGTGAGCACCCGGTAGCCGATCATCGACAGCCTGGTCTCGAGGATCCGGCGGATGCTCGCCTCGTCATCCACGACAAGGATGGTTTCTTTGGCAGGGGCGGAGGCCGTCATCGAGGCGGCGTGGCAGTACAACGGATCCCAACCACTGAAAAGGCCTGAGGGGGCTCGATTCACCGAACGACGCCTTTCTTCACAGTGCCGCCCCATCGCCACTCCACCGCCCCGTGGCCCGACCCGCCTCGACCTACAGCTGCACGGAATGCGGGGCCCTGAGCCGCCAGTTCTTCGGGCGCTGCAGCAGCTGCGGCAGCTGGAACAGCCTCGTGGAGCAGAGCGCTCCCGCCGCGGCGGACAACCGCCGTCGCCGTCCTGTCCCTCTGGCCGGTGATGGGGAGCCGCCAGCCCGACCACGCCGCTCCGAGCCGATCCAGGCGGTGGGGGAGCGGAGCCTGCAGCGCCTGGCCAGCGGCTACGGGGAACTCGACCGGGTGCTGGGCGGCGGTCTGGTGCCCGGATCCCTGGTGCTGCTCGGGGGTGATCCCGGGATCGGCAAGAGCACGCTGCTGCTGCAGAGCGCCCGTGCCATGGCCGCCCGTGCCTCGGTGCTCTATGTGAGTGCCGAGGAGTCGGCCCAGCAGGTGAAGCTGCGCTGGCGGCGGCTGGCCCAGCTCGATGCTGCCGGTCACAGCGCCGCTGGTGATGCTGGCGGGCCTCTGGCCGGTCCGGCGCGGGCGACTTTCAGCTGCTGGCGGAAACCGACCTTGAGCTGGTGCTGCAGGAGCTGGAATCGCTGCGGCCGGCGGTGGCCATCATCGACAGCATCCAGGCCCTGCATGACGCCCAGCTCGGCAGCGCCCCGGGGTCGGTGGCTCAGGTGCGCGAGTGCGCCGCCGCCCTGGCCCGCATCGCCAAGCGCCAGGACACGGCCCTGCTGCTGGTGGGCCACGTGACCAAGGAGGGGATGCTCGCCGGCCCCAAGGTGCTGGAGCACCTGGTGGATGCGGTGCTCACCTTCGAGGGCGATCGCTTCGCCAGCCACCGGCTGCTGCGGGCCGTGAAGAACCGCTTCGGTGCCACCCACGAGCTCGGCGTGTTCGAGATGCGCGACCGGGGACTGGCGGAAGTGACCAACCCCAGCGAACTGTTCCTGGGCGGCAGCGAGCCCAGCAGCGGCACAGCCACGMTCGTGGCGCWGCGAGSCCAGCAGCGGCACAGCCACGATCGTGGCCTGCGAGGCACGCGGCCGCTGGTGGTCGAGCTGCAGGCGCTGGTGAGCACCACCAGCTACGCCAGCCCGCGCCGCAGCGCCACCGGCATCGCCGTGAACCGCCTGCACNCAGCCTGGGCATCATCACGTCGAGCACCACCAGGTCGGGGTGGTGGCTGCGGAACAGCTCCAGCGCCTCCACCCCGTCACTGGCGGTGAGCACCCGGTAGCCGATCATCGACAGCCTGGTCTCGAGGATCCGGCGGATGCTCGCCTCGTCATCCACGACAAGGATGGTTTCTTTGGCAGGGGCGGAGGCCGTCATCGAGGCGGCGTGGCAGTACAACGGATCCCAACCACTGAAAAGGCCTGAGGGGGCTCGATTCACCGAACGACGCCTTTCTTCACAGTGCCGCCCCATCGCCACTCCACCGCCCCGTGGCCCGACCCGCCTCGACCTACAGCTGCACGGAATGCGGGGCCCTGAGCCGCCAGTTCTTCGGGCGCTGCAGCAGCTGCGGCAGCTGGAACAGCCTCGTGGAGCAGAGCGCTCCCGCCGCGGCGGACAACCGCCGTCGCCGTCCTGTCCCTCTGGCCGGTGATGGGGAGCCGCCAGCCCGACCACGCCGCTCCGAGCCGATCCAGGCGGTGGGGGAGCGGAGCCTGCAGCGCCTGGCCAGCGGCTACGGGGAACTCGACCGGGTGCTGGGCGGCGGTCTGGTGCCCGGATCCCTGGTGCTGCTCGGGGGTGATCCCGGGATCGGCAAGAGCACGCTGCTGCTGCAGAGCGCCCGTGCCATGGCCGCCCGTGCCTCGGTGCTCTATGTGAGTGCCGAGGAGTCGGCCCAGCAGGTGAAGCTGCGCTGGCGGCGGCTGGCCCAGCTCGATGCTGCCGGTCACAGCGCCGCTGGTGATGCTGGCGGGCCTCTGGCCGGTCCCGGCGCGGGCGACTTTCAGCTGCTGGCGGAAACCGACCTTGAGCTGGTGCTGCAGGAGCTGGAATCGCTGCGGCCGGCGGTGGCCATCATCGACAGCATCCAGGCCCTGCATGACGCCCAGCTCGGCAGCGCCCCGGGGTCGGTGGCTCAGGTGCGCGAGTGCGCCGCCGCCCTGGCCCGCATCGCCAAGCGCCAGGACACGGCCCTGCTGCTGGTGGGCCACGTGACCAAGGAGGGGATGCTCGCCGGCCCCAAGGTGCTGGAGCACCTGGTGGATGCGGTGCTCACCTTCGAGGGCGATCGCTTCGCCAGCCACCGGCTGCTGCGGGCCGTGAAGAACCGCTTCGGTGCCACCCACGAGCTCGGCGTGTTCGAGATGCGCGACCGGGGACTGGCGGAAGTGACCAACCCCAGCGAACTGTTCCTGGGCGGCAGCGAGCCCAGCAGCGGCACAGCCACGATCGTGGCCTGCGAGGGCACGCGGCCGCTGGTGGTCGAGCTGCAGGCGCTGGTGAGCACCACCAGCTACGCCAGCCCGCGCCGCAGCGCCACCGGCATCGCCGTGAACCGCCTGCACCAGATCCTGGCGGTGCTGGAGAAGCACCTGGGTCTGCCCCTGTCACGCTTCGATTGCTATCTGGCGGTGGCCGGGGGGNCTGGAGGTGGAGGAGCCCGCCGCTGACCTGGGTGTGGCTGCCGCCGTGGTCGCCAGTTTTCGCGACCTGNCCTTGCCGTCGGGCACGGTGCTCGTGGGGGAGCTGGGCCTGGGCGGTCAGCTGCGGCCGGTGGGTCAGCTGGAGCTGCGCCTGCAGGAGGCGGCCCGGCTGGGCTTCACCCGGGNCGGTGGTGCCGAAGGGCAGCGGCCTGGCAGCCGCGGCCGCCGGGCTGGGCCTGGAACTGCTGGAGGCCGGCACGGTGGCCGAAGCGCTGGTGGCGGCTCTGGGCGNTCGATCCCGCCGAGCCCTAAGTGCGCCGCGCAGACCGCGCGAACCCAGCTCAGAAATACACGTCCACGTTGCCGCGGCCACTGGTCTTGAGCCAGTTCTGAGCCTCGATGTAGTTGTTGGGGGCCAGCCGGATCGCCTTGCTCCACAGGTCGGCCGCCTGGTCGTACTGACGGTCGGCCTCGTCGGCGTCACCCTGCTCCTCGGCGATCGAGCCAGGTGGTGGTGGATCACCGCCATGTTGTTGAGCGCCTGGGGCATCTTGCTGTTGAGCTCCAGCGCCTGGCCATAGGTGGCGAGGGCCTTGTGGTGCTCGCCGTTGCTGGCGTACACCAGGGCCATGTTGTAGAGGATGAAGGCCCGATCGCTGGGGTCGTCCTCGAGCTTGAGCGCCTCCTCGTAGTTCTCCAGGGCTTCGGCGTATTCGCGTCGGCCTGGGCGCTCATGCGTCGCGGTAGTAGGCGAAGGCTTCCTTGGCGCGGCGGTTGGTGGGCAGCACCTTGAGGATCAGGTCGGCCATCACCGTGAAGCTCTTGTCGATGAAGTTGTCGTTGCGCTGGGAGCGGGGCACGGCGTGGGTGGGCACGATCCACGCCATCCTGGCGGATCCGCGCGGAGTGGCTCGCCGGCGTTCCTAGCCTGACGTCGACCTGATGCTCACGACTTGACTGCCGCTTCCCCCGTGGCCGCGCCGGTGGCGCCGCTGCTGCTCGAGATCGAGGGAATGCGATGCGGCGGCTGCGTGCGGGCCGTGGAGCAGCGCCTGCTGGAGCAACCGGGGGTGCACCAGGCCAGCGTCAACCTGCTCACCCGCACCGCCTGGGTGGGCGTCGATCCGGCCCGTGCTGCCCAGCTGCCTCCGGAGGTGCTGCTGCCACCGCTGCAGCAGGCTCTTGCCGCTCTCGGCTTCGAGGCTCGCCTTCGCGAGGATGGCGCCGCACTGCCGGGCCTGCACGAGCGCCTGGCTCAGCGCAGCTGGTGGCAGCACTGGCGTGAGTTGGTGGTGGCCCTGCTGCTGCTGCTCGTGTCCGGCCTGGGGCATCTGGCCCTGGCTGGGCAGCTGACCTGGCTGGGNCCGGGNCGGTTCCTGGCCGCCCAGTGGTTCCATGGCCTGGTGGCCGGCCTGGCTCTGGCCGCACCCGGTCGGGCCATCCTGCTGCGGGGGGCCCAGGCTTTCCGGGCGGGCCAGCCCAGCATGGACAGCCTGGTGGGGCTGGGCATGGCCAGCGCCTACCTGGCCAGTGTGGTGGGCTGGCTCTGGCCGGGCAGCGGCTGGCCCTGCTACTTCAACGAGCCGGTGATGCTGCTCGGGTTCGTCCTGCTGGGCCGGTTTCTCGAGGAGCGAGCTCGCTACGGCACCGGCAGGGCGCTGCAGCAGCTGGCCGCTCTGCAGCCCGACACCGCCCTGCTGGTGATGGACCAGGGACCGCCGCGCCAGGTGCGGGTGGGGGGGCTGAGGCCGGGGGATCGGCTGCAGCTGCTGCCGGGCGCCGGGTGCCGGTGGATGGGGTGGTGCGGCAGGGCAGTCAGCTGTTGATCTGTCGGGCCTCACCGGTGAACCGATGCCCGTGCAGGCCGTGCCGGGCAGCGTCCTGGCCGCCGGCGCCCTCAACCTCGACGCGCCGCTGGAGCTGGAGGTGAGTCGCGCCGGTCGTGACAGCGCCATCGCGCGGATCATTCATCTGGTGGAGCAGGCCCAGGCCCGCAAGGCGCCGATTCAGGGCCTGGCCGACCGGGTCGCGGGCCGGTTCTGCCTGGGCGTGCTGCTGCTGGCCCTGGCCACGCTGCTGTTCTGGTGGCTGGCTGCTCCGAGGATCTGGCCCGTGCTCCCGGCTCTGCAGGCCCATGGCGGCCACGCTGGCCACGGCAGCTTCGGCGCTGCGGCCGCGGACCCCCTGGCGCTGGGCATGCAGCTGGCGATCGCCGTTCTGGTGGTGGCCTGCCCCTGCGCCCTCGGCCTGGCCACCCCCACCGCCATCGCCGTGGGCTGCGGCCGGGCTGCCCGGGCCGGCCTGCTGTTCCGTGGGGGCGATGCGATCGAAACCGCCAGTGAGCTGGGAGCGGTGCTGTTCGACAAGACCGGCACGCTCACGCTCGGCCGCCCGCGGGTCACGGCCCTGGCGCCCCTGCCCTTCACCAGCCCGGAACGCCTGCTGCAGCTCGCGGCCAGCCTGGAGACCAGCACCCGTCACCCGCTGGCCTTCGCCCTGGTGCAGGCGGCCCGGGAGCGTGAATTGGCGCTCCTGCCCGCCAGCGACTGCCGCACTGCGGCGGGGCAGGGGGTGTGCGGTGAGCTCGACGGCCACCCCTGCAGGGTGGGGCGGCTGAGCTGGGTCTCCCCCTGCCCGCCGCCGGAGCTGCTGGCTGAGCAGGAGCGGCTCGAGGCTGATGGGGCCACCGTTCTGGCAGTGTCCTGGCAGGGCCGGCCGCTCGGTCTGGTGGCTGTGCAGGACCAGCCCCGGCCAGATGCGGAACCGTTGCTGCGCCACCTGCGTGAGCAGGGGCTGGGGCTGGGGCTGCTCAGTGGTGATCGGCGCAGCGCTGTGGAGCGGTTGGGCCAGCGCCTCGGCTTCCGCGCGGCCGACCTGGCCTGGGAGCTCAGCCCGGAGCAGAAGTGGGAGCGGATCCTGGCCTGGCGTGAGGAGGCTGGCGCTCCGGTGGCGATGGTGGGCGACGGCATCAATGACGCGCCGGCCCTGGCCGCGGCTGATCTGGGCATCGCCGTGGGCACGGGCACCGAGGTGGCCCGGGAGACGGCCGCCCTTGTGGTGATGGGCGATCGGCTCGAGGCGATCGCAACGGCCCTGCAGCTGGCCCGCAGCACGATGGCCAAGGTGCGCCAGAACCTGGTCTGGGCCTTCGGCTACAACCTGCTCGTGCTGCCGATCGCCGCCGGGGTGCTGCTGCCGGGTTTCGGCATCCTGCTCACCCCGCCCCTCGCCGCGCTGCTGATGGCCCTCAGCTCGATCACCGTGGTGGTCAACGCCCTGCTGCTGAAGGATGGCTGATTCCATGGGTCGCGATGGGCTGCCCGGCCGATTCGTGGTGCTGGAGGGCATCGACGGCTGCGGCAAGACCACCCAGCTGCAGGCGCTGAGCGCCTGGCTGCCCGGCAGCGGCCTGCTGGCCCCCGGCGCCCGGGTGGTGGTCACCCGCGAGCCCGGCGGAACCCCTCTGGGTCAGGCCCTGCGCCAGCTGCTGCTCCATCCCCCCCAGGGTGCTGTCCCTCTCAGTGGCGCCGAGTTGCTGCTCTATGCCGCCGATCGGGCCCAGCACGTGGAGCAACTGATCCGCCCTGCCCTGGTGGCGGGCCACTGGGTGCTCAGCGATCGCTTCAGCGGCTCCACCGCGGCCTATCAGGGGCATGGTCGGGGCCTCGATCTGGGGCTGATCGCCCAGCTGGAGACGATCGCCACCGCCGGTCTCCGGCCCGATCTCACCCTCTGGCTTGATCTGCCCCTCGCCGAATCGCAGCGGCGTCGCGGCGGTCGGCCGGCCGATCGCATCGAGGCGCCGGCGCCCCATTCCTGGAGCGGGTGGCGGCCGGCTTTCGCTGCCTCGCCGCCGAGCGCGGCTGGACGCGCATCGCCGCCGACCGCGATCACGCCCAGGTGAGCGCCGACTGTCAGGCCGCCCTGCGGGGATTGGCGCCATGACCCGGCCGGGACCATGAGCACCGTCTTCGCCGATCTGGTGGGCCACCGTCAGGCCCGCACCCTGCTCGAGGCCGCCCTGGAGCAACGCCGGCTGGCCCCGGCCTACCTGTTCGCCGGTCCCCATGGGGTGGGTCGCCGTCTGGCCGCCCTGCGGTTCCTGGAGGGGATGCTGGCCGGCCCGGCCGGTGATCCGGGGCTGCGGCGCCGTCTGCACGAAGGCAACCACCCCGATCTGCTCTGGGTGGAGCCCACCTATCTGGAGAAGGGCCAGCTGGTGCCGCGCTCGCAGGCTGAGCTGGCGGGCGTCAGTCGCCGGGCCGCCCCGCAGCTGCGCCTCGAGCAGATCCGCGAGGTGACCCGCTTCCTATCGCGGCGGCCGCTGGAGGCGCCCGGCTGCCTGGTGGTGCTCGACGGAGCCGAGGCGATGGCCGAGCGGCCGCCAATGCCCTGCTCAAGACTCTCGAGGAACCCGGTGATGGCCTGCTGATCCTGATCGCCAGCGCCGCCGACCGCTTGCTCAGCACGATCCGCTCCCGCTGCCAGGTGGTGCCCTTCGGGCGGTTGGATGCGGCGGAGCTTCGGCAGGTGCTCGCGGAGCACGCTCCAGCAGGCGATGGCGATCCCTCCGAACTGCTCCAGCTGGCGGCAGGCTCGCCCGGGGCGTTGCTGGAGCAGCGGCTCCACTGGCGGGCCTTGCCACCCGGCCTGGCCGAGCGCCTGCTGGGCCTGACCGGCAGCGGTGATCCCCAGGAGGCCCTGGAGGTGGCGCGCGAACTCAGCGAGGCGCTCGATGGTGAACAGCAGCAGTGGTTGCTGCAGTGGTGGCAACAGNCGCTCTGGAACCGCGGCCAGCCGGCTGCCGTGCTGCTGAGGCTGGAGCGCCTCCGCGCTCATCTGCAGGCCTACGTGCAGCCGCGGCTGGCCTGGGAGGTGGCGCTGCTGGAGCTGGCCGGCTGGGGCGGTTAGGGAAGGCCGCGGACATCAGCCTGCCTTTGCCTGACGGGCCGAGTCGATCAGAGGGATCAGGTCGGCGAGCTGGTCCTCGCTGGGCAGTTCCAGGCAGTAACCGGCCCCGTACACGGTCTTGATGAAGCGTGGTTTGCGCGGGTCGGGCTCGAGCTTGGTGCGCAGATGGCGCACATGCACGCGGATCGTCTCGATGTCGTCGTCGGGCTCGTAGCCCCACACCTCCTTGAGGATCAGGGCGGGGGACACGGTCTGGCCGTGACGCTGCAGCAGGCAGTGCAGCAGCTCGAATTCCAGGTGGGTGAGCCGCACCGGCTGGTCGAACCAGATCGCCTCGAAGCGCTCCGGCACCAGGGTGAGACAGCCGTAGCTGAGGATCTCGCTGTGCTTTGCCGACAGCGGCGCCCGCTCGCTGCGGCGCAGCAGGGCCTTCACCCGCACCATCAGCTCCTCGAGATCGAAGGGCTTGGCGAGGTAATCGTCTGCGCCGGAGTTGAAGCCGCTCACCTTGTCCTTGGTGCTGCTGAGGGCCGTGAGCATCAGGATCGGGATCCTGGCGGTGCGTTCATCGCGCCGCAGCCGCTGGCAGAGGGTGAGCCCGTCCACCTTCGGCAGCATCAGGTCCAGCAGGATCACGTCGGGAGTGAACTGCAGGGCCAGGGCCTGGCCCTTGATGCCGTCCTCGGCGCGCTGCACGTCGAAGCCGCCGTGCTCCAGGTGGCCGGCCACCAGCTCACGCATGTCGCTGTCGTCCTCGATCAGCAGGATGCAGGGTTTNCATGGCTTCAGGGCACGCTTCGGCGAAGTCTGGTGCGAGTGTTGGCGTGCCGGGACTGGCCGGCCCGATCGGATCCCATTGTGGCCAGTCGGGACTGTTCGCCCAGCGGCCACGCAGGCCGCGGCAGGGGCCGAGCGGCCGGCAGGTGCTCCCGGTTGCCAGTGCCCACCGGCGCTGACGGCGGTCCGCCCCTGGCGCCGCTGCCAAAAATTTCAGGAAATCTTCCAGTGCTTTTGTTGCATTCGCCGTTGCTCTGTGCAAAGGGACCAAGGCGCCAGCCTGGCCCTCGGCTGATCCGCTCCATTGCGCCAGGGAGGCCCGGAGATCGATCCGGGCGGAGGGGCTGGCTGGAAAACTCCCCGGGCGGGATTCGAACCTGCGACCAATCGGTTAACAGCCGACCGCTCTACCGCTGAGCTACCGAGGAATACGGCGATGGATTCGCTGAGGAATCCGGATGAATCCCGAGGAATCCCTTCCGCCGCAAGACCCTACCCCTCGGGCCCGCCCGCCTGCAAGCGCTCCAGACGGCCGGCCAGCTCCGGGCCCGGTAGCCAGGGGCCGATGCGGCCCCTCTCCATCAGGGCCGCGGCGTCGCAGCGCTGCAGCTCGCCGAGGCGGTGGGTGATCCACAGGGCGGTGAGCGGATGCTCGGCGCGATGGCTGAGCTGCCACACCAGATCCAGGGCCTCCTGCTGGCTGGTGGGATCGAGCAGGGCCGTGGGCTCATCGAGCAGCAGCAGGTCGGCGCCGCTGGCCAGGCGCCGGCGATGGCCAGACGCTGCTTCTGGCCGCCGCTCAGGGTGTGGATCGGCCGCCGCTCCAGCCCGGCCAGGCCGACCTGGGCCAGGGCGGCCGCCACCCGCTCGCGCCGCTGGTCAGCGGGCAGCCCTTCCGGCAGGGACAGCTGCAGGTCGCTGCTGCAGCCCGGCAGCAGCAGCTGGTGATCAGGGTTCTGGAACACCAGGGCTGCCCGGCCCTGCAGGTTCACCCTGCCGGCCTGAGGCTCCAGCAGACCGGCGATCAGGCGCAGCAGGGTGCTCTTGCCGCTGCCGTTGCTGCCCACCAGCATCCACAGCCCCGGCCGCGGAATCTCCAGGCTGCAGTGGCGCAGGGCGGTGGCGCCGCTGGGCCAGTGGAAGTGCAGGCCCTGGCAGCGCAGCGGCGGAGGGACGCTCAAGCCGGCACCTAGCTGTCGAAGCTGAAGCCGGGACGCTTGCCGCCGCTGCCGGCCGACGACTTCTCGTAGATCTGCACCGCCACCAGCTCGCTGGTGAGCAGGCTCACCTTGCGGTCGGGCTCCTTCTCGCAGCTCAGTTCCAGCACCCGGGGACCCTGCCCTTCGAGGGCCTGGCGCACGCTGGCATAGAGCGCCTGGGCGTCGGCCAGCTCCTTGCGCTGCACCGCCAGGGGCATGGGGCTCAGCTTCAGCGACAGTTCAACGACGTACATGTCCGATCCGGAGGTGAGGCCACTCTGACCAATCGTGGCACTGCTCCCCAGGGGTGATGAGTGCTTCTACTCATTGCCCTGCCTGGCCGCGCGTTCGGTCCCCGCCCCGTAGGATTTCTGTTGTAACGCTTCATGAAGCCCGCTTCTCATGACGATCGCTGTAGGGCGCGCGCCGCAGCGGGGATGGTTCGACGTCCTCGATGACTGGCTCAAGCGCGACCGTTTCGTTTTGTCGGGTGGTCGGGTCTGCTGCTCTTCCCCACTGCCTATCTGGCACTGGGGGGCTGGCTGACCGGCACCACCTTCGCTACCTCCTGGTACACCCACGGCATTGCCAGCTCCTACCTGGAGGGCTGCAACTTCCTCACCGCTGCGGTGAGCAGCCCGGCCGATGCCATGGGCCACAGCCTGCTGCTGCTCTGGGGTCCGGAAGCCCAGGGTGACTTCGTGCGCTGGGTGCAGCTCGGAGGCCTCTGGCCCTTCGTGGCCCTGCACGGCGCCTTCGCCCTGATCGGCTTCATGCTGCGTCAGTTCGAGATCGCCCGTCTGGTCGGCATCCGCCCCTACAACGCCATCGCCTTCTCCGGCCCGATCGCGGTGTTCGTCAGCGTCTTCCTGATGTACCCGCTCGGTCAGAGCAGTTGGTTCTTCGCGCCCAGCTTCGGGGTGGCGGCGATCTTCCGCTTCCTGCTCTTCCTGCAGGGCTTCCACAACTGGACCCTGAACCCCTTCCACATGATGGGCGTGGCCGGCATCCTCGGCGGCGCGCTGCTCTGCGCCATCCACGGCGCCACGGTGGAGAACACCCTCTTCGAGGACGGCGAGCAGGCCAACACCTTCCGCGCCTTCGAACCCACCCAGGAGGAGGAGACCTACTCGATGGTCACCGCCAACCGCTTCTGGAGCCAGATCTTCGGGATCGCCTTCTCCAACAAGCGCTGGCTGCACTTCTTCATGCTGTTCGTGCCGGTGATGGGTCTGTGGACCAGCAGCATCGGCATCATCGGTCTGGCCCTCAACCTGCGCGCTACGACTTCGTGTCGCAGGAGATCCGCGCCGCCGAGGACCCCGAGTTCGAGACCTTCTACACCAAGAACATCCTGCTGAACGAAGGTCTGCGCGCCTGGATGGCGCCGGCTGACCAGCCGCACGAAAACTTCGTCTTCCCTGAAGAGGTACTGCCGCGCGGCAACGCTCTCTGATCGGCTGACGCCAGCGGCTCTTCCGCTCGCTCCTCAAGCACCCCCTCGCGGGGGTGCTTTTGTTTGGTTACGCTCCGGTGGTTCGGTCAGCAGTGGCGTGGCGCCCGCTTCGGGGGGTCGCCGAAGGCGTCGCCGGCTGGCTTTATCCCCACAGGAGGAGGTGTCCGTGAGCCACAGTCAACGCATGCAGGGTCTGCTGATCGCGGAGAAGGCCGGCTGATTTCGGCGCCTTTGTCCTGATCCATCGGTTCCGCGACGGATGCGGACCCGGCGAGAGCCCCCGGAAGCCAGGCCAGCCCTGGTTTCGGGGGCATCGTTCTTGTTTGGCCTGCTCCTTGTTCTGGGCCGGCCCTCGCTCTGGCACAGCAACCATGGATGAGGCATCGCTCTGCTGGATCATGTGGTTGGCGCATTGCGCCCATTTCCGTGTGAGGAACCCATGAAACTCTTCCAGCAACTGCTGGTTGCTCCTGCGGCTCTCGGACTCCTGGCCCCCATGGCCGTGTCCGCCGCTGAACTCAACCTGGACGGCGTCAACCAGTACGCCTCCGAGGAGCAAGTCACCAGCATCTCCCAGTTCGGCGATGTGAAGCCCACCGACTGGGCCTACCAGGCGCTCTCCAACCTGATCGAGCGCTACGGCTGCGTGGCCGGCTACCCCGATGGCACCTACCGGGGCCAGAAGGCCATGACCCGCTTTGAGGCGGCCGCCCTTCTGAACGCCTGCCTCGACCGCGTCACCGAGGTGACCGACGAGCTGAAGCGCCTGATGGCCGAGTTCGAGAAGGAACTCGCCATCCTCAAGGGCCGCGTGGATGGCCTCGAGGCCAAGGTGGGCGAACTGGAGGCCAACCAGTTCTCCACCACCACCAAGCTGAACGGTAAGGCCACCATGGTGCTGGGCGGTGCCGCCGATCCGCTCTACGGTGCGGAAGAGAACAAGCTCTTCGGCGACCCCAAGGCTGACAACGTCACCTTCAACTACGACGTTCAGCTGAACCTGGACACCAGCTTCACCGGTAAGGACCTGCTCCGCACCCGTCTGCGGGCTGGCAACTTTGCCGACTCCATCTTCGGTAACGACAACACCACCATGGAGGTGGCGTTCCAGGAGGATGACGGTGACGATGTGGTCGGCATCAACCGTCTCTTCTACCAGTTCCCGATCGGCGACAACTTCACCGCCACCTTCGGTGCCAAGGTCCGTCAGGACGACATGCTGGCCATGTGGCCCAGCGCCTATCCGGCTGACACGATCCTCGACATCTTCACCTACGCCGGTGCCCGCAGCACCTACAGCCTGAACCTGGGTGGTGGTGCAGGTCTGTGGTGGAAGAAGAACGGCTGGAGCATCAGCGCTGCCTACGTTTCCAACGAGAACGCAGCTCAGAACTCCTTCATCGGTGCCGGTGAGGATTACACCGCCACGGCTCAGCTTGGTTACGCCGCTGAGAACTGGGGCATCGCCGCGGCTTACACCTTCTCTGACTTCGGCACCTATTTCGGCTTCAGTCCGGATACGGTCAACAGCGCTGGCGTGAGCGCCTACTGGCAGCCCAAGCAGGCCAGCTGGTTCCCCTCGATCAGCGCTGGCGCCGGCTGGGATGATCAGTTCGATGGCGACAACTACAGCTGGATGGTCGGCCTGCAGTGGCTGATGCCTTCATGAAGGGCAACGCCCTCGGCGCGGCCGTCGGCAGCGCCGGTCAAATTGGCTCCTTCGGTACCAAAGGAATCTGGTTCGAAGATGCCGAAGAGACCCTGGCTGTTGAACTCTGGTACAAGTTCCAGGTCACCGACAACATCAGCGTGACCCCCGCCGTGTTCTATATCCAGAACGACAACGGCTTCGACGACACCGTCGGCGGTCTGGTCAAGACCACCTTCAAGTTCTGATCCCAGGATCAGTCGGGCTGGTTACCTCACACATCACCAGCCTTCGTCCTCCACTTCTCATCCCCGTCCTCCCTCGACCCCGCTTCGGCCGGGGTTTTTCTTGGCCGTCATCCGCCTCGGCGCCCCGTAGGCTGCCAGCAGGCGCAGATGATGCGGGAGGCGGCCTCTGGCGGTTGACGATCCCTATGCCGTGCTGGGCGTCTCACGCCAGGCCACGGCCGCCGAGATCAAGGCGGCCTACCGCGCCCTGGTCAAGCGGCACCACCCCGATGCCGGTGGTGACGATCAGCGCATCCTGGCGCTCAATGCCGCCTGGGAGGTGCTCGGTGATGCCGAGAGCCGCCGGCGCTTCGACCGTCAGATCGGCCAGCCTCATGCCGCCGGCGCCCCGGCCTCGGCCGACGCCAGGGCCTCAGGCCAGTCGGAGCCGGTCAAGGCCAGTGAGCAGGAGCTCCTCGACTGGCTGCAGCAGGTTGTGGCCCCCATCGATCGCCTGCTCGGTCAGGTGATCAATCCCTTTCCCGCCGAACTCAGGGCCCTCGCCGCCGATCCCTACGACGATGAGTTGATGGAGCACTTCTGCGCCTTCCTGCAGAGCAGCCAGTCTCGCCTGGCTCGGGTGGAAACCCTCTACCGTTCCCATGCCTGCCCGGCGGGACTTGAGGCGTTCAGCCTTGATCTCTATCACTGCCTCAGCCTGGTGAAGGACGCTCTTACCGATCTGGAGCGCTACACCCTGGGCTACGTGGATTCCTATCTGCGCGATGGCCGCGAGCTGCTGCGCAAGGCACAGGCCCGCCGCCGRCKYCGGTTGTCGATCTCCCGCACCCGCACGGTCACCTCGTCGCCCACATTGACCACGTCCTCCACCTTCTCCACGCGCGCTTCCGAGAGCTGGGAGATGTGGATCATGCCCTCCTTGCCGGGGAGGATCTCCACGAAGGCGCCGATCGGGATCACGCGGGTCACGGCGCCCTTGAACACCTCGCCCTCCGACACGCGGCGGGTGAGGCCCTCGATGATGCGCTGGGCCTCCTCGGCAGCGGCGCCGTCGTGGCTGGCGATCGTCACCACACCGCCATCCTCGATGTCGATCTTGGTGTTGGTGCGCTCGGTGATGCCCTTGATCGTGCGGCCGCCGGGGCCGATCACGGTGCCGATCAGCTCCGGGTCGATGCGGAAGCTGAGCAGGCGCGGGGCGTGGGGGCTGAGGGTGTCGCGCGGCTTGTCGATCGCCTCGAGCATCTTCTCGAGGATGTGCAGCCGGGCGGGACGGGCCTGGTTGATCGCCTCGGCCACGGTCTTCACCGCCAGGCCGGTGATCTTCATGTCCATCTGCAGGGCGGTGATGCCCTTCTCGGTGCCGGCCACCTTGAAGTCCATGTCACCGAGGAAGTCTTCGATGCCCTGAATGTCGGTGAGGATGCGCACCTCGTCGCCCTCCTTGATCAGGCCCATGGCGGCGCCGCTCACCGGGGCCTTGAGGGGCACGCCGGCATCCATCAGCGCCAGGGTGCTGCCGCACACCGAGCCCATCGAGGTGGAGCCGTTGGAGCTGAGGCACTCCGACACCACCCGCAGCACGTAGGGGAAGGTCTCCTTGGGCGGCAGCACCGGCACCAGGGCCCGCTCCGCCAGGGCGCCGTGGCCGATTTCGCGGCGGCCGGGGCTGCGCATCGGCTTGGTTTCGCCGGTGGAGTAGGGCGGGAAGTTGTAGTGGTGCAGGTAGGTCTTTTCGGTCGACGGATTGAGGTCGTCCATCTCCTGGGCGTCGCTCGGGGTGCCGAGGGTGGCGCAGGAGAGCACCTGGGTGAGACCGCGCTGGAAGAGGCCCGAGCCGTGCACGCGGCGGGGCAGCACGCCGGCGGCGGCCTGGATCGGACGCACCTCATCGAGCTTGCGGCCGTCCACGCGCTTGCCGTCCTGCACGATCTGGGCGCGCATCAGCTTCTTGGTGAGCGCCTTGTAGCCGTTGGCCAGCGCCTTGCCGTTGGCGCTCACCGCCTGCTTCACCGGGTCGTCGTCCTTGAGGGCGGCGATCGCCTCGCTCACCCCGGCCTTGATGGCATCGAGCCTGGCGTCGCGCTCCGTCTTGGGCAGGCTGAACTGCTGCAGCACCTCGCCGATGGCAGCGGAGCACTGCTTCTCGAGGAAGGCGGGCAGGGTGGTGTCCTCCTGGAGGGGCTCGGGGATCACCGGCTCGACGCCGAGTTCCTTGAGCAGGGTCTGCTGGGCCTTGATCAGCTCACTCACCGCTTCGTAGCCGAAGTCGATGGCTTCGATCACATCCTGTTCGGGCAGCTGGTTGGCACCCGCCTCCACCATGATCACGCCGTCCGGCGTGCCGGCCACCACCAGGTCGAGGTCGGAGCGCTCGATCTCGCGGTAGCTGGGGTTGAGCACGAAGTCGTCGCCCAGCAGACCCACGCGCACCGCCGCCATCGGGCCGTGGAAGGGGATCTTCGCCAGCAGGGTGGCCATCGAGGCGCCGGTCACGGCGAGCACATCGGGCGGCACGCGCTCATCGAGCGACAGGCAGGTGGCCACGATCTGCAGGTCGTCGCGCATCCAGCCCGGGAACAGGGGCCGCATCGGCCGATCGATCAGGCGGGCGATCAAGGTGGCGCGCTCGGGCGGGCGGCTCTCGCGGCGCATGAAGCTGCCGGGGATGCGACCGGCGGCGTAGAGCCGCTCCTCGTAGTCGCAGATCAGGGGGAGGAAGTCGATGCCCTCGCGGGGGTTGGAGCGGGTGGCCGTCACCAGCACGGCGGTGTCGCCGCATTCGATCAGCACCGAACCGCCGGCCTGGGGGGCGAAGCGACCGCTGGTCAGCCGGATCTCCCGACCATCGAAGGAGATCGACTGCGTTTGTCCTTGCACTTGGGGCTTATTTCTCTTTGTCGGGGACCAGTCTCGCATCCGGGCTGCGAGACCGCTGGGCGGGCCCATCAAAAAGGCGCCCCGGGGGGCGCCTGCTGCCGCTGGCGGGGCGGCCTGGGTGGTGGTGGTGGTTGCCTGGTTGGGCGGCCGGCCTACCAGGACGACTTGACCACGCCGGGCAGCTCGCCCTTGTGGGCCCGCTCGCGCAGCTGGTTGCGGCAGAGGCCGAAATCGCGGTACACGCCGCGGGGCTTGCCGGTGGCCCAGCAGCGGTTGCGCACCCGGGTGGGGGCGCTGTTGCGGGGCAGGGCCTGGATGCGGCGGTGGATCTCCAGCCGCTCCATCGGATCGGCGGCGGCCTCGAAGGCGGCCTTGAGGGCGGCGCGCTTGGCGGCGAAGCGCTCCACCATCTTCTGGCGCTTCACGTCGCGCGCGATCATCGACTTCTTCGCCATGCGGCCTGGAGAGCGTTCGGGTCTGGAATCGCTGAGCTTAGCGCCTGAGGGGGCACGCTCACCGGCTGAGCAGCTGCTGCACGGCCGGCAGCTGGGAGGTGTCCTTCACGATCAGCACCACGCTGAGCCCCACCAGAAACACGAAGCCCGACTGCATGAAGGCCATCTGGAAGCGCTCCGGCAGGGGGCGGCCGCGCAGCCCCTCGATCAGCAGCAGCACGAACTGGCCGCCGTCGAGCAGGGGCAGCGGCAGGGCGTTGAGCACCGCCAGGTTGATCGAGATCAGGGCGGTGAACACGAACAGGCTGCCGCCGCCCTGCTGGGCCAGCGAGGCGCCCAGCTGCACGATCTTCACCGGACCGCTCACCTGGCCGGCGGTTTCGCCGAAGTGGGTGAGCAGGGTGGTGAAGCCGTCGACGGTGCGGCCCAGCAGCAGGGCGAAGTCGTGGTTGGCCTGGCGGATCGGCTCGAGCGGACCGCGGGCGGGCCGGAAGGCCTCGCGGCCGTTGGGCTGCAGCTCGNTGTTCTATATCCAGAACGACAACGGCTTCGACGACACCGTCGGCGGTCTGGTCAAGACCACCTTCAAGTTCTGATCCCAGGATCAGTCGGGCTGGTTACCTCACACATCACCAGCCCTTCGTCCTCCACTTCTCATCCCCGTCCTCCCTCGACCCGCTCGGCCGGGTTTTTCTTGGCCGTCATCCGCCTCGGCGCCCGTAGGCTGCCAGCAGGCGCAGATGATGCGGGAGGGCGCCTCTGGCGGTTGACGGATCCCCTATGCCGTGCTGGGGCGTCTCACGCCCAGGCCACGGCCGCCGAGATCAAGGCGGCCTACCGCGCCCTGGTCAAGCGGCACCACCCCGATGCCGGTGGTGACGATCAGCGCATCCTGGCGCTCAATGCCGCCTGGGAGGTGCTCGGTGATGCCGAGAGCCGCCGGCGCTTCGACCGTCAGATCGGCCAGCCTCATGCCGCCGGCGCCCCGGCCTCGGCCGACGCCAGGGCCTCAGGCCAGTCGGAGCCGGTCAAGGCCAGTGAGCAGGAGCTCCTCGACTGGCTGCAGCAGGTTGTGGCCCCCATCGATCGCCTGCTCGGTCAGGTGATCAATCCCTTTCCCGCCGAACTCAGGGCCCTCGCCGCCGATCCCTACGACGATGAGTTGATGGAGCACTTCTGCGCCTTCCTGCAGAGCAGCCAGTCTCGCCTGGCTCGGGTGGAAACCCTCTACCGTTCCCATGCCTGCCCGGCGGGACTTGAGGCGTTCAGCTTGATCTCTATCACTGCCTCAGCCTGGTGAAGGACGCTCTTACCGATCTGGAGCGCTACACCCTGGGCTACGTGGATTCCTATCTGCGCGATGGCCGCGAGCTGCTGCGCAAGGCACAGGCCCGCCGCCGCCAACTTCAGTCCGAATCCCGCCAGCTGCGCCGCTGAGCTCAGCCCGGGAAGGGTTCGAGCTGATCCAGCCGCAGCCACACATCGGGAACCGGCCGCCGCCAGCGCAGCTGGGCGTAGGCGCCCTGCACCGCCAGGATCTCGCCGGGGCCCTCGAAGATGTAGGCGGGCGCTTCGCTGTCGCTGGCGCGGGCCTCGAGGCTGCTGCGGTAGGCATCGCGATTCACTCGCACCAGGGCGCCCTTCTTGAACGTTGCGGGGGCGGTGGTTTCGGCGGCCATCACTGCACGGCGGATAGCCTGAAGGTTAGGTGCTGCCTGCCGCCAGATGCGCTTGCTGTTGCTGGGCTGCTCGGGCTTCGTGGGACGTGAGCTGGTGCCCTATCTGCTCGAGCTGGGCCATGAGCTCACCCTCGTCAGCCGGCGGCAGCAGCCCTTCCCCCAGCTCACCGGTGAGCGCTTCAGCAGCCTGCAGCTCGATCCGGCCGACCCGGCCAGCTGGCAGCACGACCGGCTCGATGCCGCCCTTGCCCGCGCCGAAGGGGTGGTGAACCTGGCCGGTGAGCCGATCGCCGATCAGCGCTGGACTGCGGCCCACCGCCAACGGCTGTTCGACAGCCGCGTGCGTACCACGGAGTTGCTCGTGGCAGCCATGACCAGGTTGGAGCAGCCGCCCGGGGTGCTGGTGAGCGGTTCGGCGGTGGGCTACTACGGCACCAGCCTCGAGGCCCGTTTCACCGAGGCGAGCGGTCCCGGGGCTGATGTTCTGGCGGAGATCTGCCGGGCCTGGGAGGGGGCTGCCCGTGGGGTGCCCGCCGCCTGCCGTCTGGTGATCCTGCGCATCGGCATCGTGCTCGGTCCTGATGGCGGCGCCCTGGGCCGGATGCTGCCGGTGTTCCGCATGGGCTTCGGAGGGCCTGTGGGTTCGGGTCGCCAGTGGATGAGCTGGATTCATCGCCACGACCTCTGCCGCCTGATCGCCGCGGCCCTGGAGGACCCGGCCTACAGCGGCGTCTACAACGCCGTGGCGCCGCACCCCACCACCATGGCCCGCTTCGCCGGCGACCTCGGCAAGGCACTGGGCCGCCCGAGCCTGCTGCCGGTGCCGGCGCCGCTCCTGCAGTTGCTGCTCGGGGATGGGGCCCAGGTGGTGCTGGAAGGGCAGCAGGTGCTGCCGGAGCGGCTCCAGGCCCAGGGTTTCGGATTTCAGTATCCCGAGCTCAGCGCTGCCCTCGCCGCTGCCACCAGCCCAGCAGCCCCGTGAGCAGCGCCGCTCCCATCAGCAGCCCGATCGCCGGGGTGAACAGCGGCTCCCAGAGCTCCTGAAACAGATCCAGCGGCGCTTCGATGTGCTGGCTGTGCAGGGCGATCGCCACGCCGAACCACAGGGCCCCTGCCATCACCACGAACACATCCATCACCAGAAGGGCATCCACGGCGGCCTTGACCCGGGCCAGGGGGGAAGGGGAATCAGCCATTGCCTTGCGCCAGCAGCGCCATGATCGCCTCCGCCTGGCGCTGGCTGGCACCGGTCGGTCCCAGCCGCTCCCGGGCGATGCTCTGGAGCCGCTGCTGCAGATCACCGGCCCGCTGCGGCTCGGTCAGCTCGGCGAGGCGTTCCTGGATCAGCGCCAGGCTCCCGGCCCGCTGCTCGCGGCTTCCCGGCCGCCCGGCTGCACAGCCCACGGCCGGCCCGAGCAGCCGCCGCTGGGCCTCGGCGAAACGTGCCGTGAACTGGGGGCCACCGCCCACGATCTGCACCACCGGAAGGGCCAGGGCCACGGCCTGCTCGGTGGCGGTTCCGGCCGCCGCCAGAACCAGGTCGGCATCGCTCAGCCAGGCCCCGAACCGATCCCAGCCCAGCTGCAGCAGCAGGCCACCGCAGCGCAGTCGATCGCTCCCCTCCCGCTGCCAGCCGTCGGGCAGATCGAGCTTGTCCAGCTGCGGCGCTCCAAGCGCCTCAACCAGGGCCGCCCTCCAGCCGATCCCTGCCTCGGCCCGCAGCTCCGCCGGCAGCGCGGCCAGCATCGTGAGCATCAGGCGCAGGTTGCGGCCTGCCTCCGGCATCCGGCTGCCCGGCAGCAGCAGCACCTGGATGCCATGCCCTTCACCCCGGCCGCCGGGCTGAGCCGGCTGCCGAGCCCTCCCCAGACCATCCACGAACGGATTGCCCAGGAACTGCACCGGTCGTCCCAGCTGAACGCTCAGGTCTGCGGCGGTGAGGGGATCGCGGCTCCAGATCGCCCGGATCCGCGGGCGGCGCAACAGCCAGCCACAGGGCCAGGGCAGCCGCAGCCGTCCTTCGTAGTAGCTGGAGTAGGCCACCAGATAGACCGCCCCAGGCCTGCCGCTCAGCCAGCAGGCCAGGACCGCCAGCACGTCCCCCACACCGATCACCAGCCGGTAGCGCTGTCGCAGCCGCCACAGCAGTCCAAGGCGGGCGAGCACATAGAACAGCTGGCCTTCCAGCAGGTCGGTGAGCCGGCCTGCAAGGCTCACGTAGCCCATGCCGCCCGTGCTGCCCTGGCGGGTGCGGCCGAGCACGGCGATGCCCGCGCGGCGGTAGGCCGTGCCGTGGCCCACCAGCGGCAGAGCCTCCACCAGCAGCCCCCTGGCGGCGAGGGCGCTGGCCAGCCTGGCGCCGCTCAGGTCCTCGCCATGGCCATTGCTGACCAGCAGGACCTTGCCGACCTCAGGGCGCTTCAACCCTCCAGCCAGGCCTTCACCTTGCGGATCGCCGTCCATTCCGGCCGCCGCTCCAGGCCGTCGGCCAGCGACTGGTTCAGCTCGGCAGCCAGCTCGGGAGCCATCGCCATCACCCGCTGCACGATCTCGATGTGCTCCCGCACCCCCTTCGTGTCGGTCTCCAGCATCGCCAGGCTGAGGTTCATCCGGGCCTGGGGATCCTGGGGATTCAGCTTCACCGCGGTGCGGGCGGAGCGCAGGGCCTCGAGCGGCTGGTCGTTGAGCAGCTGCAGCCAGGCCAGGCAGGTCCAGCCTGCCGAAAGCGANGGGCTCTGGCGGGTGATCGCCTGAAAATCCTCGATCAGTTCGCCCACCGGTGCCCCCTGCTGATAGCGCTGGAGGGCCTGATCGAACAGGGATGTCTCTGCGGTGGTGCTCATGGCANGGGGCAGCGGCCGATTGCTGCCATCAGATTGCCACCCGGAGCATCAGCGCCTGGAGCTCAGACCGCGAAGGAGCTGCCGCAGCCGCAGGTCTGGGTGGCGTTGGGGTTGGTGAAGTTGAAGCCGCCGCCGATCAGGGCGGTGGAGAAATCCAGCTGCATGCCATAGATGTAGAGGAGGCTCTTCGGGTCGCACACCACCTCGAAGCTGGGGGCATCGGCAGGCTCGTAGGTGTAGCGCTCGTCATCGCCGCGGATCTCGCCGGCGCTGATGAAGTCCATCGTGTAGCTCATGCCGCTGCAGCCGCCCGAGCGCACCCCCACCCGCAGCACCCTGCCCTCACCCTGCTGCTGCATCAGGGCGGCGAGTTGCTTCATCGCCGGCTCGGTGATCTGGATGCCCTTGCCATCACGGGCCGTGAAGGTGGCCTGGGGTGCGGCTGTCTCGGTCGACATGGGAGCTGGCCCGATGCTTGGCAGGAACTGTAGGCAGCTTCAGCCGGGTGCTGTCGCTCCATAGAGTCGCCCCACGTTTGCACGGAGAGCGGGTGCGCGTCGCCATCGTGGGTGCGGGGCTGGCCGGTCTGGCGGCGGCGGTGGATCTGGTGGAGGCGGGCCACCAGGTGGACCTCTACGAGGCCAGGCCGTTCATGGGCGGCAAGGTGGGCAGCTGGGTCGACGAGGCCGGCAACCACATCGAGATGGGGCTGCACGTCTTCTTCTTCAACTACGCCAACCTCTTCGCCCTGCTGCGCAAGGTGGGCGCGATCGACAACCTGCTCCCCAAGCAGCACACCCATCTGTTCGTGAACAGGGGCGGTGACCTGCGCGAGCTGGATTTCCGCTTCGCCCTCGGCGCCCCCTTCAACGGCCTCAAGGCCTTCTTCACCACACCCCAGCTCGACTGGATCGACAAGCTGCGCAACGCCCTGGCCCTCGGCACCAGTCCGATCGTGCGCGGCCTGGTGGATTACGANGGCGCCATGCGCACGATCCGCGACCTCGACCGGATCAGCTTCCAGCAGTGGTTCCTCGGCCACGGCNGCAGCGAGCAGAGCATCCAGCGGATGTGGAACCCGATCGCCTACGCGCTCGGCTTCATCGACTGCGAGGCGATCTCGGCCCGCTGCATGCTCACCATCTTCATGATGTTCGCGGCCAAGACCGAGGCCTCCAAGCTCAACCTGCTCAAGGGCTCGCCGCACCGCTGGCTCACCGGCCCGATCCTCGAGCACATCCAGCAGCACGGCGGCAAGCTGCATCTGCGCCACCGCGTCACCGAGGTGCTGTTCGAGGAGGGCGCCACCGCTGCTGATGGCCAGCCCAGCACCCAGGTGAGTGGCCTCAAGCTCGGCACTCCCGATGGCGACATCACCGTGCAGGCCGATGTCTACCTGGCCGCCTGTGATGTGCCCGGCATCCAGCGCATGATCCCGGCGGCCTGGCGCCGCTGGNCCCTGTTCGAGAACATCTACAAGCTCGAGGCCGTGCCGGTGGCCACCGTGCAGCTCCGCTACGACGGCTGGGTCACCGAGCTGGGCGACACCCCGGCCGCCGCCGCCGCCCGCGCCGACGTCAACCAGCCCACCGGCCTCGACAACCTGCTCTACACCGCCGACGCCGACTTCAGCTGCTTCGCCGACCTGGCCCTGGCCAGCCCGGTGGACTACCGCAGGGAGGGGCTGGGCTCGCTGCTGCAGTGCGTGCTGACCCCCGGCGATCCCTGGATCCCGAAGAAGACCGAGGAGATCGTGGCCCATGCCGATGCCCAGGTGCGGGAGCTCTTCCCCTCCGCACGGGATCTCAGGCTGGTCTGGAGCAACGTGGTGAAGCTGGCGCAGTCGCTTTACCGCGAGGCGCCGGGCATGGAGCCTTACCGGCCCGATCAGCGCACGCCGGTGACCAACTTCTATCTGGCCGGCAGCTACACCCGCCAGGACTACATCGATTCGATGGAGGGGGCCACCATGAGTGGCCGCCTCGCCGCTGCTGCCATTCTGGGCAGACCGGCCCAGCTGGCCGGCAACGCCGCCACCGCCTGAGGATCGCCATGGGCCGTTGGCTCGAGCACAGCGTGACCACCGAGATCGCCGCTCCCGTGGACCGGGTGTGGGAGGTGTGGAGCGATCTGGAGGCGATGCCGAAATGGATGCGCTGGATCGAGTCGGTGGTCACCGAGCCGGACGACCCCGATCTCACCGACTGGACCCTGGCGGCCCAGGGTTTCCGCTTCCACTGGAAGGCGCGCATCACCCAGCGCGTGGAGGCCCAGCAGCTGCACTGGGAATCGGTGGGAGGACTTCCCACCAAGGGTGCGGTGCGCTTTTATCCGCAGGGACCGCAGCGCACCGCCGTCAAGCTCAGCGTCAGTTATGAACTGCCCGGGGTCTTGGCACCGCTCATGGAGCCGAGCATCCTGGGGGGCATCGTGACGAAGGAGCTTCAATCCAACCTTGACCGCTTCCGTGATCTGGTCGAAACCCGCCGTACCTGAGCTCTGGCGCCGGGCCTCCACCATGGTCCTGGTGTTCCTGCTTGGCGGCTGCGGCACAGGCTCGATGAACCTTCCCGAGGTCTCCCTGCCTGGCAAGAAGGCTCCCGGACCCCCGCCTGCCCCGGGTCGCAGCGCCGCGGAGCCGCTCTCTCCCCCGGATCTCACGCCGATGCCCTCGGCCGGTCAGGTCGCCAGCGCCGTGCCGGTGGGACGCTCCGACCCGTTCCTGCCCCTCGGTGCCAACACCGGCACCGCTCAGCAACAGGCCCCCATGGTCCTGCCGGAGGGCTTCATCTTCCAGGGGGTCCTGCTCGCCGGAGGCGTGCCCCAGGCTCTGGTGCAGTTCGGTGGCGAGAGTGGCGCGGTCCGGCCGGGCGATCGTGGCGGGCCCGCCAACCCGCTGCTGCCGCCGGGCTGGACAGTGGCGGCGATCGATGTGGCGAAGGGCCGTCTCACCCTCACCCAGGACGGCCAGAGGCTGGTGGTCGATCTCTGAGGGCGCGGACGCAGGCCGACACCAGGCCCGCCAGGTCGTGGGGGTCCGCTTCCGCATCCACCCGCCCCAGCACCGCCCGGCAACGCTCGCTGGTCTGAGGGCCGATCGAGATGATCGCCGGGCCCGACAGCTGCCGCCGCCAGTCCTCCCCGAATGCCGCTTCCAGCAGTCTCGCCGTGTGGCTCACCGTCTTGCCGCTGCTGAACGTGATGGCATCGAGCTCGCCGTGGAGTAGAGCGGCCACCGCGGCGCTGGGCAGCGACTCCGGGCAGCGGGTTTCGTAGGCGGCCACCTCCACCACCCGGGAGCCGGCCTTGGCGAAGGCCTCGGCCAGCACGCTGCGCCCACCGCTCTGCACCCGCGGCAGCAGCAGCCGCAGGCCCCAGCCCGAGACCGGGAAATGCTCGATCAGGCTCTCGGCCACGAAGGCCGGAGGCACGAAGTCGGCCGGGGCGCCCAGCTCCTCCAGCAGGGCGGCCGTCCGGCGGCCCACCGCTGCGATCCTGAGGCTGCGTGGTCGTGCCGCCAGGCTGGTGCCAAGCCGTTGCAGCCGCTGCTGCACGGCTTCCACCCCGTTGGCGCTGGAGAACACCAGCCAGTGGAAGCTGTCCAGCTCCTCGAGGGCATCGTCGAGCGGGCCCCAGTCATCCGGTGGGGTCACCACCAGTGCCGGCAGATCCACCACAGCGGCACCCTGGGCGGTGAACAGCCGGTGGGCTTCCCCCAGCTGGGTCTCGGCGCGCGTCACACCGATGCGGCGGCCCTGCAGGGAGCGTGCGGCAGCTGCTTGAAGGGCCATGGGCGATCCTGCTGTGGCGTCAGCCTCCAGTTTCACCAGCCCGCCGGCGCGGCGACGCAGCTCGGCGGCCTCCTCGCCGCGCCCCTGCTCGGCCAGCAGGGCGATGGCGCGGCCAAAACACGCCCGCGCCCCCACGATGTCGCCGCTCAGCAGTAGAGCGGCCGCCAGGTTCCGGTGGGCCTCGGCATGGTCGGGCTCCAGGGCCAGCGCCTGGCGGTAGGCGGCGATCGCCGCCTCCAGGCGGCCCCGCTGCCGCTCGATCACGCCGCGGTTGAACCAGCCGACGGCCAGTTCCGGAGCGGCGGCGGTCGCGGCAGCGGCCTGTTCAGCGGCTTCGCTGTGCTGCCCCAGCTCCAGCAGCAGGGCGGCGAGGTTGAGCCTGGCCGCCAGCGTGAGCCGTGGCGGCAGCGGCAGAGCGAGGGCCTGCCGGTAGAGATCCATGGCGCGCCCGGGTTGCTCCGGCGTCACCGCCATCGCCAGATGCAGCAGCAGCTCATAGCGCTCGGCACCGTCGGCGCTCACCAGGCCGCGCTCCAGCAGGGTGATGGCACGGGCGCGGTGGCCCTCGCTCAGCTCCAGGCCTCCCAGCTTGGCGCAGCTGTAGGCATCGTCCGGCCTGGCCGCCAGATCGGCTTCCATGGCCGCGCGCAGGCGATCCGCCTTGTCGCTCTCGGCCAGCAGCTCCGGCCGGTAGCCGTCGTGCAGCAGGGCCGGCACTCCACAGTCCGCCACCCGCCAGTGGGGTTCGCGCTGCAGCAGGGCGGACACGCTGTCGTCGACCATGGCGTGGTAGCGCCGACTCCAGCGGATCGACGGGTGGCGCCGGAACAGGCGGCTCACATTCGAGTAGGGCGACTGGCGGGCTCCGAGTTCACGCCGCAGCAGGTTGATCAGCAGCAGATCGGGCTCGGCCATGAGCGTCCGCAGCGGTGTCCGCGCTTCCGGGCAGAGGCGCTCATCGGCGTCGAGCACCAGAACCCACTCGCCTCGCACCAGGCCGAGGGCGTGGTTCCGAGCCGGAGCGAAGTCACCGGGCCAGTCGATGTGGTGCACCGTGGCACCGCAGCGCTCGGCGATCGTCACGGTGGCATCGCTGGAGCCGGTGTCGACGACCACCATCTCATCCACGAAGCCGGCCACCGAGGCCAGGCACGCCTCAAGTCGCTGGGCCTCGTTGCGCACCACCATCGACAGGCTGAGCATCCGGGGCGGATCCATCAGTCGGTGAATCCCCCTGCCCCGGCGCCGGGGCCAGCCCCAGGCTCTCCAGCACCGTGCGCTGGGCGGCCGGCATCTGGCCCGGGCTGTAGGCCGCCGGGAGACGGTCGGGCAGCAGTTGCCGCAGCTCCTCCCAGAGATAGGGGCTGCCGTAGACCGCCAGGCCTGCCAGCCGATCGGCCGCCAGCAGCTGCTGCACCGCCGCGGCCCACGGCTCGCCCCCGCCGGCGCTGCCCCGGAATGGATTGCCGCGGATGAACAGCTGCAGGAGCACCGGTCCCGCCCCCAGCCGCTCCAGAGCCAGGGGGGTCTGCTGATCGCCGCTCCATGGGGAGGGGCCGTGCCGATCCAGCAGGCAGGGGCTGAAGCCCCTGCGCCACGGCATCGCCAGGGCCGGCGCGTCGGCCGGCAGAAACGGTGCCGACAGGCAGTCGTCGAGGCGGATCAGGTTGAGGCCCGTCGCCGTCGCGCGGTCGGCCCCGCCCGGCAGCTGGCCTCCCCGGCGTTCCAGGCTGGCGCGCAGCAGCGCCGCGATCAGATCGGTGTCGGGCTGGGCCGCAGCGAGAGGGTCGGGTTGTACGGGATCGGCGGCGAGCACGGCCAGGGCCTGGTTGCGGCGATCGGCCGAGCGCTCCAACTCGCTCCGGCTGAGCCTGCCCGACGCCACCGCAGCCGCGATCGCCGCCAGGGCGGCGCTGGCGTCGGCCGGCATGAGCACCAGATCGGCGCCGGCCTCCAGGGCCAGCACGGCGGCCTCACCGGCGCCGTAGCGCCCGGCGATCGCCTCCATCACCAGCGCATCGGTCACCACCAGACCCTCGAAGCCCAGCTCGCTGCGCAGCAGCTGGCGCAGCACGGCGCCGGAGAGGGTGGCGGGTCTTTCCGGATCCAGCGCCGGCAGCATCAGATGGGCCGTCATCACACTGCTCACGCCGGCGGCGATCGCGGCCGCAAAGGGCGGCAGCTCCACCGCCTCCAGACGGCTGCGGCTGTGGGGCAGCACCGGCAGTTCCAGATGGGAGTCGCTGCTGGTGTCGCCATGGCCGGGGAAGTGCTTGGCGCAGGTCAGCACCCCGGTGGCCCGGGCGCCACGGATGAAAGCCGTCGCCAGGGCGGCTGCGGCGGCAGGCTCTTCGGCAAAGGCCCGCACGTTGATCACCGGGTTGGCCGGGTTGTTGTTCACATCACAGACCGGCGCCAGCAGCCAGTTGAGCCCGAGGCGGCGGGCGTCGCGGCCGCAGCAGCGGCCGTAGCGCTGCGCCAGATCCAGGGCCTGGCCGGGGTCGTGGCGATACAGGCGGCCCAGGGCCAGGGGCGGCACCAGCCAGCTGGCTCCTTCGAACCGCTGTCCCACCCCCTCCTCCACGTCGGCGCAGAGCAGCAGGGGCCGAGCGGCCCAGTCCTGCAGCTGCCGGCAGCGCAGGGCCACCTCGGCGGCGCTGCCTCCGAGCAGGATCACGCCTCCCAGCCCCTGCTCCAGCAGCATCCGGAGCTCCCCGTTGGGCAGTTCCCAGCGGGGGTAGCGGCGCTGGTGATCGGCCAGGAAGCCGCTGGCCCGCACCACGAGCAGGCTGGCGATCAGCCGGTGAAGCGGGAGGTCGCTGGGGGTGCTCACGCCGCGGGGCTCAGCTCGGTGGGCGGTCGTCGGGCCCGTCGGCTGCCGCTGGCCGGGCCTCGCGCTCGTGGCGCTCGCTCTCCAGCCGGTTGAGCAGGCTGAGCACCGCCGTGCCCTGCTCCAGGCCGCGGTCCAGCACAAACACCAGTTCGGGCGTGCGGCGCAGCTTCAGGCGGCGGCCCAGCTCGCCCTTCACGTAGGGCGTGGCCGATTTCAGTCCGGCCAGGGCCTGCTGACGCCGGGTCTCATCGCCATAGACACTCACATGGATGCGGCAGTGCTGCAGATCACCGGCCACATCCACGCCGGTCACGCTCACCAGACCCTGGCCGACGCGCTCATCCTTGATGCCGCTCAGCAGCAGGTCGCTCACCTCGCGGCGGATCAGTGAGGCCACCCGTTCCACCCGTCGACCCTGGGCCATCCCTATGCCACCGGCGCTGGGCTCACCATCGCACGCAGCACCAGCGCCAGGCTCAGCAGGCCACTGACGCCCGCCCCGATCAGGGCCACCGCCGTGACCGGATTGCGGCCCCGGGCCAGCACCGGCTCCAGCACCGAGTTGGCCACCCCCAGACCGAAGGCGATCAGATACCGCGGGTAGCGGGTCACGTTGAGGAGGAAGTCCTTCATTGCCCGATTCGGAACGCCGTCTCGCCGTGCTGGCTACTCTGCCGCCTGGCACCCTCCAGCGGCATGCAACTGCACCAGTTCCGCCATTCGGCCTTCTGCGAGAAGGTCCGGCTCGTCCTGGCGGCCAAGGGGCTCAGCTACGACGTGGTGGAGGTGATGCCCGGCGTGGGCCAGCTGGAACTGTTCCGCCTCTCCGGTCAGCGGCAGGTGCCCGTGCTCGTGGATGGCGGTGAGGTGGTGGCCGACTCCACCGCCATCGCCCTGCATCTGGAGCGCCTTCACCCCGAACCGGCGCTGCTGCCGCAGGACCCCGCGCAGCGGGCCCGCGTGCTGCTGCTCGAGGACTGGGCCGATACGGCCCTGGCCTGCCGCTGCCGCCAGGCCCTGCTGCAGGCGGCCACGGCCGATTCGGTGTTGCGTGCCGCGCTCCTGCCCGAGGCCACGCCGGCGCTGCTGCGCCAGCTGGTGGGCAGCCTGCCGGGAGGGTTGATGGCCGGTCTGGGCGACGCCATGGAGGGCTTGCTGGGGTCCCGTGATCAGGATCTGCTGCAGGCCCAGCTGGAGCAGCTGACGGTGCTGGTGACGGCCGGCCCCTATCTGGTGGGCGATCAGCTCAGCCTCGCCGATCTGGCCGTGGCGGCCCAGCTCTCGCTGCTCAGGTTTCCTGCCGGCAGCGGCGCTCCCCTGGCCGGCCGCGGCGTCAGCGGCATCGCCGACAACCCCCTGCTCGAGCCTCTGTTCAGCTGGCGCGATCACCTGGTGGCGCGGCTGGCGCCGCCGGCCGAGGCTCCAGCCGCAGGCTGAGCCGACTGCTGCCGAGCACCGTTCTGCCGAGAGCTGGGCCGCCTCCCGGCGGATCGAAGCGGGCCTGCCACTGCGTGGCCTGGATCGAACCATCGGGCCGGAGTTCATACCGACTCAGCGTCTCAACCTCGCTGAGCCGTGGTGGCCCGGCACGATGCAGCACCTGCAGGCTTCGTTCATCGGCCAGAAACAGGTCGTCGGCCGGGTGCTCGCTGCGGCGGCCCGTCACCGTCGACTCCAGCTGCTGATCGCCGGCCAGCAGAGCGATCTGCCGGTTCGGGTTGGATGGATCGTCGGTGACCCCCAGCAGCGCGTTGCCCAGCGCGGCCCGACCCACCGCCGCGGCGTTGAAGGCGCGATCCCCCACCACCGTGCCATCGGCCCGACGCCGGAAGCGCACCGGGTAGCGGAGGCCATCGCTGCTCTCGGCCAGCCACTCGCCGGCGAACCACACGGGATAGGTCAGATCCTCTCGGCCCGGACGCCGCAGCGCTGCCGGCCTGCTCCAGCCGGGCCACTGGTCCAGCCGGGTCTCCAGCGGGCTTGGGGTCGGGCCGGCCAGGGCCTGGGCGGCCGGCAGCCACACCACCAGCGCCAGGATGACGGCGAGAAGCGGCTGGCCCATGTCTGATCCCCTGATGCGGGAGCTCGATCATTACGTGGTGCTGGAGCCCGGCATCGCCGAGCGGATCCTCACCGCCGCCGAAACGCGTGCCTGGCTGGCCAGCCATCTGGCGGCTCTGACCGAGCCGCCTGCGGATCTGGTGGGCATCCCGGGCTGCGATCTCCAGGCGGAACGGCTGCTGGAGACGGCCTGTGAACTGGAGCTGGAGCCAGGCCGGGCGATCCAGTGGTTCGCCGTGCGGCTCGAGCCGCCGGGAGGCTGATCCCCCTCAATTGAGCGACTGGCTCAGGTCTCCCGCGTCCGTGTGCAGCAGCACCGGCTGATCCGGCGGGGCGGGACGGCTCTTGAGCAGGCCGGGCAGTCCGGCCAGCACCGCCGCGGCCACGCCGGCGGGGGGCGTCGCCTCGGTCTGCGGGATCCTCAGATCCGCCTGGGCATAGAGGGGGCGACGCTCCGCCAGCAGCGCCTCGAGCCGCTCAGCGGGGTCGGCGGCCTGCATCAGCGGGCGCGGTGTGGGGTCGGCGGCCAGCCGCGACAACAGCAGCTCCGGCGGAGCATCGAGCCAGACCACCACGCCCTGGCGCATGTGTCCCCAGTTTTCGGGTCGGGTCACGGCGCCGCCGCCGGTGGCCACCACCAGCGAATGCCAGCTGCTGATCTGTCCGAGCACGGCTGTTTCGAGCTGCCGGAAGCCGGCCTCGCCGTCGCTGGCGAAGATCTCCGCAATGGTGCGACCGCTGGCCTGCTCCAGCACGGCGTCGGCATCAACGAAGCGGTAACCGAGCGACTCGGCCAGCGCAGGGCCCACGGCGCTCTTGCCGGTGCCCATCATCCCCACCAGATAGAGGTTCAGACCCTCCAGGCGGCGGGCCAGGTCGGCATGGGACGGGGCCGTCACGGCGTTCTCGTCAGGCAAATCGGCCCCATTCCTAGGATGGAGAACCTCAGTTTCAGGCAATGTCGGCCAGCGCCGCCGCTCCCCACGGCAAGGGCCGCCCCTGCCTGATCACCCGTCGGGCGACCTTCAGCGCCAGCCATCGCTACTGGCTCCCCGAGTTCAGCGCCGACGACAACCGGGCCCGCTTCGGCCCCTGCACCCTCGCCCCCGGCCACGGCCACAATTACGAGCTGCTCGTGGCCATGGGCGGTCCGCTCGACGGCGATGGCATGGTGCTGAATCTCTCGGAGGTGAAGCACGCCATCCGAGCCGAGGTGACCGATCAGCTCAACTTCCGCCATCTCAACGACGTCTGGCCGGAGTTCGATCTCTCCCGCGACGAGGGGTGTCTGCCCACCACCGAAGCCCTGGCCCGCGCCATCTGGGTCCGCCTGGATCCCCACCTCCCCCTGGTGGGTCTTCGCCTCCATGAGCAGCCCGATCTCTGGGTGGATCTGCTGCCTCCAATCCCCGACTCCTCCGCTCGCCCCGCCGCTCCGATGGAAGCCTTCCTCTCGATCCGCACCCATTTCGCTGCCGCCCATCGGCTGGCCCGTCCCGAACTCAGCCAGGCCGAGAACGAGGCGATCTACGGCAAGTGCGCCCGGCCCCACGGCCATGGCCACAACTACCTGCTTGATGTGACCGTGCGGGGCCGCATCGATCCCCGCACCGGCATGGTCTGCGACCTGGCTGCCCTGCAGCAGCTCGTCGATGACCTGGTGGTCGAGCCCTTCGACCACACCTTCCTCAACAAGGACGTGGCCCACTTCGCCACCACGGTGCCCACCGCGGAGAACATCGCCCTGCACATCGCCGATCTGCTCAGCGGGCCGATCGCCGCCACCGGTGCACGGCTTCACAAGGTGCGCCTGCAGGAAAGCCCCAACAACGCCGCCGAGGTGTTCGCCGAAACCCCGCAGCTGGAGATGGTGCCCGCCGCACTCGAAGCACTGGCGGCCGGCTGAGCCCGGTGCTGCGCCTGGTGCTNGGCGGTCAGCCTNGGATGGCCGTCTNGGCTCCTGCCGCCGGAGGTGCAGCCCAGCTCGGCGGTACCGGCGATCGGCGTGCCCTCGAGGAGGCGCTGGCCTGGGCCGATGGCGCCCTGATGGGTGCCGAGACCCTGCGCCGCCATGGCAGCACCTGCCTGATCCACGGCCCCGACCTGATCGCCGCCCGTCGCGGGCGGGGTCTGCCGCCCCAGCCCGCCGCCCTGGTGGTGAGCCGCAGTGGGCGCTTCCCCCCGGGGATGACCTTCTGGGGCCAGCCCCTGGAGCGGTGGCTGCTGGCTCCTGAGCACGCCCCCGGGCAGGCCGGCTTCCACCGCCGGCTGCCGCTGAGGCCCTGGCCGGAGCTGCTGGCTGCGCTGGCGGCTGAGGGCCTGGAGCGCCTGGTGCTGCTGGGCGGGGCGAACCTGGCCGGTTCGCTGCTGGCCGAGGGGCTGGTGGATGAGTTGCAGCTCACCCTCTGCCCGCTGCTGCTGGGCGGCCCCCACTGCTGGTTGCCGGCTGCCGCGCCGCTGCCGGGCGCACCCGCAGCCGCCGCCCGCTGGGAGCTGCTCGAGCAGCGACCGCTCGGGGGTGGGGAGCTCCTGCTGCGCTATCGCCGGAGCCAGGCCCGCCCCGATCAGCGCCGGCTGTTGATCAGCACTTCGCTCACCTGACGCAGGGGTAGAGCATCGAGGCTGCCGGGCGGCAGACCCACCAGCCTGGCCAGGCAGCGCTTGGCGATCCGCTCCCCTTCCGGTCCGAGCTCCTGGCGCAGCAGCTCACCCATCACCGCCAGGGCCTTGCCGCTGGAATCGGTCTCCTCCACCAGGCAGCGGCTGGTGGTGCGGGCCAGCTGGCGGCAGGGTTGCTCCAGCTGGGTCCGCACGGCCGGTTCGACGCCGGATGCCGTGTCGAGGCACAACCGGTTGAGCCGCTCCTCCACCTGGGGTCGCATCAACTCCAGCACCGGCCGCATCAGTCCGGCCCGGCTGGCCCTTGGCGTGAGCAGGAGGCTGAGCAGCAGGCCGGGAACCAGCCAGCGCATGGGATGGGGCATCACTCGCCGAAGGGGGGACGCGCCGCAGGGGAGCAGCGGCGGTTCGCACTGGTTAATTTTGCTGTTCCACTCCGCCGGTGCCATGGCTGAGCTTCAACCGCGCTGGCACCAGGGCATCGCCCAGATCCCCGAGCAGGCCTGGGATGGGCTGCTGCAGGCCGGCCAGACCGATGCTGGGNCCTTCTTCCGCTGGCGCTGGCTGCTGCAGCTCGAGGCCAGCGGCAGCATCGCGCCCCGCCAGGGCTGGCAGCCGCTGCACCTGGCTCTGTGGCGCGGCCCCGACCTCATCGCCGCGGNCCCCCTCTACCTGAAGGGACACANGCTATGGCGAGTTCGTGTTCGATCAGAGCTTCGCCCAGCTCGCCCACCAGCTGGGTCTGCGCTACTATCCCAAGCTGGTCGGCATGAGTCCGGTCAGCCCGGTGCAGGGCTACCGCTTCCTGATCAGCCCGGCGGAAGACGCCGCCGGCATCACGGCCCTGATGCTGCACGAGATCGATCGCTTCTGCCGCGAAAGCGGCATCCTCAGCTGCAACTTCCTCTACGTGGACCCCGCCTGGCGGCCCCTGGCCGAGGCGGCAGGCTGCGCCGTGTGGGTGAACCAGCAGAGCCAGTGGAGCAACCCCGATCATCGCGATTTCGGCGATTACCTGGCTGGCTTCAACGCCAACCAGCGGCGCAACATCAAGCGTGAGCGCCAGGCTGTGGCCGCTGCCGGGCTGCATGTGACGCCTCTGGTGGGTGAGGCCATCGCGCCGGNCCTGGTGGGTCGCATGCACGACTTCTACGCGCAGCACTGCGCCCGCTGGGGGGCCTGGGGGAGCAAGTATCTCAGCGAAGCCTTCTTCGAGGCGCTCGCCCATGAGCCGGAACTGCGCCGCCACCTGGTGCTGTTCAGCGCCCACCGCGGCGATCCGGCCCGGCCCCAGGCGATGGCACTCTGCGTGCGCGGCGGCGACCAGCTCTGGGGCCGCTACTGGGGCAGTGACGTGGAGATCGACTGTCTGCACTTCGAGGTCTGCTACTACGCGCCGATCGAATGGGCGATCGCCCACCGCATCCGCCATTTCGACCCCGGTGCGGGCGGCAGCCACAAGCGCCGCCGTGGCTTTGTGGCCCTGCCGCGCCTGAGCCTGCATCGCTGGAGCGATCCTCGCTTCGACGCGATCCTGCGCGACTGGCTGCCCCGCGCCAACGCCGAGATGGCTCGGGAGATCGAGGCGATCAACGCCGAGCTGCCGTTCACCGCTGCCTACGATCCTNCCCCATGCCCAACCCCTTCGACCCAACTCAGCGGCGTGAGTTCGACGATGAGCTCTCGAAGCGGTTCATCGCCCTCGATCCGGCGGGTTACTTCCTGATCAAGCTCGACCGCGAAGCCGGTGAGCTGGTGGCTGAGCACTACACCAATGGCATCGACGCGCGTGGCCTGGCCACCGATCCCGAGACAGGCGAGGTGCTGAGCTGTCGCGATGCCGGCCCCCGATCGCCGCTGGCGATCTACCGGGGCCGCAGCGCCAAGGAACTGGGCATCGCCCTCACCGAGGGGGAGGGGTCCCATCCGATCAGCTGCCTGGATCATGCCCTCTACCTGGGCAGAGAGCTGCAGAAGGCGGAGGCGGCTCTGGAATCCGGTGCCGACTACGTGCAGGACTAACCGGCCACCATCTGCGGCGGGGCCACCATCAGAGAATGGGATGGATCCCTCGGCAGTTGAGCCAGCTGCTCCTTGATCTCCCTGCGCACGATCTGGCGGTATTCGAGGAAATGCTCACTGTGGGCCAGGATCGACAGGAAGCCCTTGAAGCGGGCGGGGTTCTGGCGCGCCATGCCGGCCAGCGCCTGCCAGAATCGCCAGCGGGTGTTGCGCTTGATTCCCTGGCGCCACACCACGATCGCCAGGGCCCGCAGATCGACCCAGGAGATGGAGCCCTTGCCTGAAGCCTTGCTGACGCCTGTGGGTTGCTGCTCCTGCAGGATCTGCTTGTAGCGCTGGGGCGGCAATTTTAGGAAATAGCTGTAGACCCGATCGATGTAGGCGTTGGGCTCATACAGCGAAGAGAACGCCTCCATGTATTCGGTGGCGATGTCCTCGATCGGCCGGGTTGGAATGAAATTGAGCAGGTTGGTCTGGTTCACGCCCTTGGCCGCGGCGCTGTCCTGAACCAATCGACCCTCCTGCTCCAGCCGCGTCCACATCGCGGTGTTGGGCAGGGCCTGCAACATCCCCATCATGGCGTGGGGGATGCCGGTGCGGGTCACGAATTCCACGATCCGCTGCCCTGCACCCCGCTGTTCGCCATCGAAGCCGATGATGAAGCCGGCCATCACCCGCAGCCCGCTGGCGGTGATCTTCTCCACCGACTCCTCCAGGGAGCTGCGGGTGTTCTGGAGTTTCCGGGCCGTTTCCAGGCTGGCGGCGTCCGGCGTCTCGATCCCGAGGAACACACTCTCGAATCGGCACTCGGCCATCATGTCCATCAGCTCCTGATCGGCCGCCAGATCCACCGATGCTTCGGTGGCGAAGCTGAACGGATAGCCGTGCTCCTGCTGCCACTGCCTCAGCGCTGGCAGCAGCAGCTTCACATTCCGCTTGTTGCCGATGAAATTGTCGTCCACGAGGAACACCGAGCGACGCCAGCCGAGGTCGTACAGCCGCTGCAGTTCGGCGATCAGCTGAGCAGGCGTCTTGGTGCGCGGTTTGCGTCCGTAGAGGACGATGATGTCGCAGAACTCGCAGTTGAACGGGCAGCCGCGGGAGAATTGCACCGACATCTCCGAGTAGGCGTCGAACTCGAGCAGGTCGAAGCGAGGCACTGGTGTGCTGGTGACATCCGGTTTCTCGCCGTTGGCGGTGAAGCGGCCGCTGGTCTCGCCCCGTTCGAGAGCGTCCACGAACAGCGGCAGGGTGATTTCCCCCTCGTCGAGCACCTTGAAATCGGCCTGGGCCAGCTCCGGCGCATCGGGGGTGGAACTGGCGAAGGGGCCGCCCACCGCCACGGGCAGGTTGCGTGCCTTGGCCCGGGCGATCTGCTCGGCCATGTCGGCCTTCTGAATGATCATTCCTGAGATCACCACCAGCTCCGCCCAGTCCCACTCCGCCTCGCTGACCTCCCGGACATTGCGGTCAACCAGCTTCATCTCCCAGTGCTGGGGCAGCAGGGCCGCCACGGTGACCAGCCCCAGGGGGGGAAGAAGCACCTTTCGGTTGATCAGCTCCAGAATCTTTTCGTAACTCCAGAAGGTCTTGGGAAATTCCGGATAGATCAGCAGCGTGCGCATGCCATGCCCCCGACCCATGGAGTGACGTGAAGGATTCAACCTAGGCCCTCCGGACCGGGCCTGTGGTTTCCGCCACTCGCCGGGCTCTGCTGTCATGGTCCCACCTCCTTTGGCAGCCATGGGCGCAGCGATCGATCTGGCACTCGTGGGCGGCGGACTGGTCGCCGCCATCGCGGCATCCGTGCTGCTGCGCGGCGTCAACCTGATCTGATCTGCTCGAACCCGGGGCCGCGGACGGCCGAGTGCCTGCCGCGTTCAGCCGGCTGCACCCCCAGGCCGTCCTGCACCCCGAGCGGCGGGACCGGCCCCTGATCCACGCTGGCCGTCGATCGGGGCCGCAGTGCCAATGAGCTCGGACTCGTCCTCTCAGAAGGGGACGGCTCCGCCAGACCAGTTGCCTGGATCGCGCCCTCTCCCCGGGACGGAAACCGCAGAAAGCCGTGGCGGAACTGGAGTCGGGTGCCACGTCGTGCAGGATTGACTGCTTTCAGAGGCTCACCCTGCGGTCTGCATGGCAGGCTGAAGTGCAGCCTGAGTTGAGGATTCCCACTGGGCTCGCACGCGAGCTTCCTCTTCGAGGCAGTCGGTCAGCTGAGCCAGGATATTGGCTTTGACGGTATCGCGATACTCAAGAAAATGTTCTATCTGTGCACAAACTCCAAGGTAGCTTGCGATGCCGCCTCGATTGTGTCGAAACATCTGCACTAGGTAGATCCAGAAGCGGAACCGGGTTTCGCGAACAACACCCTGTCGCCACGCAAGAGTCAGGAACGCTTTCAGCATATTCCAGTCGATTTTTGCCTTGCCTTTGGGTTTGCCCTTGCTTTTTTTCGCGGCGCTTTTGATGGCAGGGCGCTGATCCCAGGATCTGATAGTGACGATAAGTCCGATCCAGGAAGTTCACGGGATCATAGAGCTGCATGAATCCTTCGATGTACTCATGGGCAATTTCGGTGATAGATCTTGTTGGCACGAAATTAATTAACGTTGTCTGATTGATATTGCCAGTTTCGTTTAACAGTCGTCCTTCCCGTTTGAGCCGATGCCAAAGCGCGGTATCCGGAAGTGCCTGAAGAATGCTGTAAAAGGCTGTTGGGATGCTGGTTTTTTCAACAAAATCCACCAAGCGCTGCCCTGCTCCTGGCTTTTCGCCGTCAAAGCCAATGATGAAGCCCGCCATCACCCGAAGACCGGAACTTGTGATTTTGTGAATCGATTCGCTGAGCGGGTCACGGGTATTCTGAAATTTCTTGGTGGTTTGAAGGCTGGATTCATCGGGCGTTTCAATGCCAAGGAACACCGCGCCAAAGCCTGCGGCGGTCATCAGATCCATCAGCTCCTGGTCGCCGGCCAGATCTACGGAGGCTTCGGTATCAAACGAGAATGGATAGCCCCTCTCCTCCATCCAAGGAATCATTTCCTGCAGCAGGAGCTTGACATTGCGCTTGTTGCCAATGAAATTATCATCTACCATGAAAATGCCGCGACGCCAGCCTAATTCGTACAGGCGATCGAGTTCGGCGATGATCTGCTTGGGGTCTTTTGTTCGAGGTTTGCGCCCATAAAGTACAATGATATCGCAAAATTCGCATTGAAACGGGCAGCCGCGAGAAAACTGGACGGCCATTTCCGAATAGGCGTCCATTTTCAGCAAATCGAAGCGCGGTACGGGCGTCAATGTGACATCGGGTTTTTCAGTCGCCCGGAATCGACCGGATGGCTGACCCTTGCCAACTGCTTCGACGAAGAGAGGCAGGGTGATTTCCCCTTCATCCAGGATCAAGTAGTCAGCACCTGCCGCCTCAACTTCTTCAGGCAGTGCGGTTGCATAGGGGCCGCCCACGGCCACTTTCTTGCCCCGGCACTTAGCCTCGCGCACTTGTTGAAGCAGATCCTCCTTCTGCACGATCATGCCTGAGAGGATGACCAGGTCTGCCCATTCCCAATCGCATTCGCTGACGGACTCCACGTTGCGATCAACCAGCCGGAAACTCCACTCCTGGGGGAGGATGGCCGCCACGGTGATCAACCCCAATGGTGGCAACATGGCTTTGCGCCCAACGAGCTCGAGAGTTTTTTCAAACGACCAAAAACTCTTGGGGAAGAGGGGATAAAGCAGCAGGGTGTTCATGGCTGTGGCGGAGTGACGAGAACATGCTTTGACTCCGTCTCCATGGCTTGAAAAGCCGCCTTGGGTGAAGGAGTCAGCCGTTGCTGTGCTGCTGTGCCGTTGCGGCCGATGAGCTGGCGATGCAGAAAGCGTTGGCTGTGGATCTGTTGCATTTGTTGAACTTTGGGGAATCTAGCACGAATTTCGCTCTGGCTTGCTTGCGCTCTTCGGGGCTGGCCCAATCGGCAAGGACGCTGTCTCGGGTCTCGAGGAGATCGATGGTTGGCGCTCTTCTGCAGGCCGATGGACGTTCCGCAGAGGGCGACTTGGCTCTGAGAAAGACGTTATGGTGGTCGCATCATGATCACCTGGGTGATGCGATCGTTGCATATTCGATGATCGTGCCGGCGTCACGGCACTTGCCACTGAAATCCTCGTCTCAACTTGGATCTGCCGTCGCTGTTGCCCCAGATTGCCGGTCGGTTCAGGCTCAGGTTTTCTGGATCGAGCACAGTCAGCCACTTGCTAGTGACGGTTTCTCGATCAGCCGCATCAGCTGCCAATGCTGATCGGACAGATGCACCGATCTGCGAAGATCTGAGGCCGCTGATGGTGGTCAAGCTCGATCCCAGCCTGATCCCACGGTCCAGATCCTGCAGCAGCTGCTGGGGTGACGTCGGTCGCCACGGGGGCAGTTCGCTGCGGCCGGGCCTGCCAAGGGAATCTGCTGTCGCCCCCAGCCCGGTCGGTGTGGCGCATCCACCGCCAGTGTTCTTGCGAGGGGTGGGTGACCGGGATTGCCGGGGTTCTGCTGTAATGGCCTCACCTTGAAAGGCAGCCATGGGCGCAGCGATCTATCTGGCACTGGTGGGCGGCGGACTGGTTGCTGCCATCGCGGCCTCCGTGGTGCTGCGCAGCGTCAAGCTGATCTGATCGGAACTGACCCCGGACCTCGGTCGGTTCGGGACTGCCGCGATCAGCCGAGCCGCATCCGGCGGCGCAGCAGGAGTTCGCGCCCGCCCAGCAGCACTCCCAGGCTGCCCAGTACCCCGAAGCAGCCCCACACCCCGAGCGGCGGCCAGAGGCTCAGCCCTGCGGCGATCAGGCCGCTGAGGCCGCCGCCGCCGAGGAAGGCGATCTGACCCAGCCCGGCCATGCGTCCCCGCAGGATCTGGGGCGCATGCACCTGGATGATCAGGTTGGTGCCGGTCAGTAGAGCGGCGGTGCCAAGGCCGATCAGGAAGGCCATCGCCAGGCCCCAGGCCTGGGCACTGCGCAGCGCAAGACCCAGCTGGGCCAGCCCCGTGACCAGGGTGCTGATCCCGAGGAGCAGGGCAGGCCGCCGCGCCAGGGCCGTGGCATTGCGCTGCAGGATCAGGCCACCGCTGATGCTGCCGGCGGCGATCACGCTGGTGAACAGGCCGAGGGCCAGCGGACTCGGCCCCAGCAGCCGTTCCGCCATCAGCGGTGCCAGGCCGGGGTGAAAAAAGCCCACCAGGCAGGCTGCCCCAGTGTAGCGCAGCACATGCCGCAGGGTGGCGCCGCAGTCACGCCAGGCGGTGCCGAGGCTCGCGCTCGGGCCCGGTGCGCTGCGGCGCTCCTGATCCCGATGCGGCTGCATCAGCCAGAGCAGCGTGGTGATCGGCAGCAGATAGGTGGCCGCGTCCAGGCTCAGCGCAAGGGTGGGCCCTGTGGCCGCCAGCAGCAGGCCGCCGATCGGCGGCCCCACCAGCTTGCCCACGTTGAAGATCACCGAGAAGCTCGCCAGGTAGGGACCCAGCTGGTCGGGGTCGTCCACCAGCAGGGCCACGTACTTGTTGCGAGCCGTGAGTTCATAGGTGCTGGCTATGCCGATGCCCAGGGTGCTCAGCAGCAGCAAAGTGTCCTGCTGGGCCCCATGGCTGATCGGGATGGCCACGGCCCCCAGCACCGCTGCCGCGAGCAGCGCCCACTGAGCGCGGATCAACACCCGCTCGCTGCCGATACGGTCGGTGAGCACGCCGGCCGGGCCGCTCACCAGCAGGGTGGGCAGGGTCAGCAGCGCGAAATGCAGGCCCAGGAGCAGCGGGTTGTTGGCTCCCTCCAGCAGCAGCCACCCCTTGGCGGTCAGGCCGGCGAAGGAACCTGCGGTGCTGACGCCGGAGGCCAGCAGGAAGGTGGTGCGTTGATGGCACCGCAACCGNCCCAGGAGCCGCCCGAGAGCACGGTGCAGTNCCGGCGCGGTGCCGGCGNCCTGGCTCAAGTGCCTGCCCGGCGGGCGGTGAGCGCCTCGCTCACCATCGCTTTCGCCCCCACCACCTCGCCGATGAGGTCGTAGGTATCGGCTGCGGTGATGCGCACCGGCACCATGGTTCCCGGAGCGGCGCAGAGGCCGCCTTCGCCGGGCATCACCCGCACCTCGCCATCCACCTCCGGAGCGAAGCGGGCGCAGCGTCCGAGCATCTCGCCCGTGCTGGGATTCTCCTGCTCGATCAGCACATCCACGATCCGGCCCACCCAGGCGGCGTTGCGTGCGGCGGCGATCGGCTGCTGCAGCGCCATCAGCCGGTCCTTGCGCTCGGCAGCCACCTCGGCCGGCACCTGATCGGGCAGCTCGGCGGCCGGGGTGCCCTCCTCGGGCGAGAAGGTGAACACGCCCACATGGTCGAACTGCTGCTCGGCCACGAAATCGAGCAGGTGCTGGAAGTGCTCTTCGGTTTCACCTGGGAATCCCACGATCAAGGTGGTGCGCAGCACCGCATCGCTCAGCTGCTCGCGGATGCGGCGGAGCACGCCGCCGGTCACGTCGGCCTGCCAGGGGCGGTTCATGGCCCGCAGCACCTCCGGGTGGCTGTGCTGCAGCGGCAGATCCAGATAGGGCAGCACGTTCGGCACCTCGCGGTAGGCCGCCAGCACCTCGCTCGTGAGGCCGGTGGGGTAGGCGTAGTGCACCCGGATCCAGGGGATCTCCACCTCCCCCAGGGCCCGCAGCAGCTGGGCCAGCTGGGGTTTGCCGGCCAGATCGAGGCCGTAGTTGGTGGTGATCTGGCTGATCAGCACCAGCTCCTGGACCCCCTGGCACGCCAGTTGCCGGGCCTCGGCCACGATGCTCTCGATCGGCCGTGAGCGCTGGTCACCGCGCAGGTGGGGAATGATGCAGAAGGCGCAGCGGTAGTCGCAGCCCTCCGCCACCTTCAGGTAGGCCACCGCCTCGCTGGTGGTGCGGTAGCGGGGCAGGTGCTCAGTCCCCCACGAAGGTGGGTTTGGCGCTGACCTGGTTCACCCGCTCGCCGGCCTCCACCCGCTCCAGCACGCTCACGATGTGCTGGTAGTCGCCGGTGCCCACGATCGCCCTGGCCTCGGGAAGGCTCTCCAGAAGCTCTTCCTGGAAGTGCTGCGCCAGACAGCCGGCGATGATCAGCTCCTTGCCCTGCTCGGCCAGCTCCACCAGGGTGCGCACCGATTCCTGGCGCGCGTCCTGGATGAAGCTGCAGGTGTTCACCACCACCACCCTGGCGTCGGCTTCATCGGCGCTCACGCCGTAGCCCGCCTGGGCCAGCAGGCCGAGCATGTGCTCGGTGTCCACCCGGTTCTTCTCGCAGCCGAGGTGGGCGAAGGCCACGGTCGGTTTGGTCATGGGCAGCGGCAGGCCGACCTTCCACCCTATGGGGTGGAGACACAGGGCCGTCGATCCCGCAGCGCTGCTGCGAGAATTGGCCGATCGCCTGATCTCCGTGACCTCCAGCCGCCTCAGCGAACGCCTCGGCGCCAACCGCCGCCGCAGCGACACCGGCAACCGCTGGTTGCGGGTCGTGATCGCGGTTCTGGCGACCATCGGAGCGATCGACACCGGCTCGATCACGCTCAAGCGCTGGGGTCTGCTCGGTTCGCTCAGCTGCCCCGGCGGCGCCGACGGCTGCGACAAGGTGCTGGGCAGTGCCTGGGGCACGCTGCTTGGGCAGCCTCTCTCCCTCTATGGCTTCCTGGCCTACGCCGCGGTGCTGCTGATGGCCCTGCTGCCGCTGGTGCTGCGCGGTGAGGCCCGGGCCCGGCTGGCCTCGTTCAGCTGGTGGGGGCTTGTGCTGTTCAGCACCGGCATGGCCGTGTTCAGCCTCGTGCTGATGGGCGTGATGGTGCTGAAGATCCAGGCCTTCTGCTTCTTCTGCGTGCTCTCGGCCACCCTCAGCCTGGCCCTTTTCGTGCTGGCGCTGATCGGTGGCGAGTGGTCCGATCGCGGCCAGTTGGTGTTCCGAGTGGTGCTGGTGGGTCTTGTGGTGGCCCTGGTGGGGCTCGGCTGGGCTGCCGCTGTCGATCGCCCCGCGGCCGGGGGCGGGCGCGGTGTGCCGCTGGCCGTGACCACCACCAGCACCCCAGCCACGATCGCCCTGGCCGAGCACCTGAGCGCCTCCGGCGCCGTGATGTACACGGCCTGGTGGTGTCCCCACTGCCACGACCAGAAACAGCTCTTCGGCAGAGAGGCGGTGGCCCGGCTGAAGATCGTCGAATGCGCCCCAGATGGCCGCAACAGCCAGAAGGAGCTCTGTGCTGCCAAGAGGATCGAGGGCTTCCCCACCTGGGAGATCAACGGCCGGCTCGATTCCGGCGTCAAGCCGCTGCAGGAGCTGGCCCGGCTTAGTGGTTATGCTGGACTCCAGCCGCCCCGCTGAGGGGAACGGTGTGGATGCCCCGGTCCCGCTGCTGCGCCGTGTGGCACTGCCAGAAGGGCTGAGCTGATGGGGCATCGGTGCGGAAGTGCCCCCCCCGGCTTTCCGTGCGGAACAGGGCGGCCTCCATCAGCAGCTCGGCCAGCACCAACCGCTGGTGCAGCTCCTGCATGCGCAGCACCTGCGCCAGGTCGCTCGGCGTGAGTCTGAGGCTCCGACCTGGTGGCAGCCTGCTGAGCTGCTGCCAGGCGGCGAGCCGCTCGAGCTCCTGCCGCTCGCAGCGCACCTGCCTCAGTTCGGCGAGCAACCGGTGACCGCAGCGTTCCACGCCGGCGGCGCGCCAGCAGCGCTCCCGCAGGGCGGTGATCTGACGCTTGACCACGCCCAGCTCGGGAAGGCCTGTAGGGTCAAGTTCGCCTTCCGGCTCCGATCCGGATGGCCCAGGGCTCGAGGCGGGGTCGGGATGCAGCTGCAGCTCACGCAGCTGCCTGGCGAACACGAGGCATTCCATCAGCGAGTTGCTGGCCAGGCGGTTGGCACCATGCACTCCCGTGCAGGCCACCTNCCCCACCGCGTAGAGCCCTGGCAGGCTGGTGGCCGCCCTCAGGTCCGTGCTCANCCCCCCCATCCAGTAATGCGCGGCCGGGGCGATCGGGATCGCTGTTCGGAGTGGGTCCAGTCCCAGCGCCCGGCAGCGCTCCAGGATCGTGGGGAACTGCCGTTCCAGCCGTCGTTGTCCCACCGGGCGCAGGTCCAGCCAGAGCCGCTCCACCTGCTGCTCCTGCATGCGGCGGGCCAGGGCCCGGCTCACCTGGTCACGCGGGGCCAGATCCCCTCCGCTCAGGCTCGCCACCGGGCTGTTGCCCTGGTCGTCCATCAGCCTGGCGCCTTCGCCGCGTACCGCTTCGGAGATCAGGAAGTGCGGGGCTCCGGGCAGCATCAGGGCCGTGGGGTGGAACTGCACGAATTCCAGGTCGCGGATCAGGGCTCCCGCCTGCCAGGCCATCACCACGCCATCGCCACAGGACTGAGCCGGATTGGTGGTGTGGGCGAACAGATGGCCGCCGCCGCCGCTGGCGAGCACCACGGCCCTGGCCCGCAGCCAGTGGATGCGGGTTCCCTCCAGCACCTGCACCCCGCGGCAGATGCCCTCCTCCACCCAGAGCTGCAGAGCCAGCATCCCCTGGCGCAGGCAGAGTCCGGGGCGCCGGCGCACCTCCCGCTCCAGGCTTCCACTAGGGCGCCGCCCGTGCGGTCCTGGGCGTGCAGCACGCGCCGATGGCTGTGGGCGGCCTCCAGGGTGGTGCTCAGCCCTGCGCCATCGCGGTCGAAGGCCATGCCCAGCTCCAGCAGGCGCTGGACGCAGACGGGGCCTCCCGCACCAGCAACTCCACGGCGGCCGGGTCGCACAGGCCTGCCCCGGCCCTGAGGGTGTCGTCGACATGGCTCGCGAAGCTGTCGTCAGCCCGGGTCACCGCGGCGATCCCGCCCTGGGCCCAGCGGCTGGCCGAGCGGGGCGCATGCTCCTTGCTGAGCAGCAGAACCCGCAGCTGGGCGGGCAGCTCCAGACAGGTCATCAGCCCGGCCGCGCCGCCGCCGACCACCACCACATCCCAGCAGTCCTCAGCCATCTCGGGTGGGGCGTGTGTGCCGCTCAGGGCCATGAAAAAAGCCGCCGGTCGGCACCGGCGGCCAGAGCGGGTGAGTGAGCTTAAGGGCCGCCCGGCGTGCCGGAAGCGGCGCAGCTGCCATCAACGAATGCGGATCAGCGGTACTGGCCGTCGTTGATGCGATCAAAGCCTTCGTTCAGCGCGATCGAGGGCGGGGTCACGGTGAAATTGCCCTTGTACTTGTTGAACAGCTCCTTCTGCCGCTCGGTGAGATCGAGGTTCAGAACGTCGTCGACGCTCTGGTAGGGCCCTCCCAGCACGATCTTGCCGGCCAGGGTGGGGTACATGCCCGGGAACTCCTGGAAGCGCCGCACCGAGCTGTTGTTGAGGTCGACCTTGTCGCCCCGCTCGGCGATCTTGTCGTCGGCCACATTGCGCAGACTGGCAGCCTGGGCGGCCGGAGGAAGGATCAGGCCGAGCAGCAGGCCGGCCAGCACCACGCCACTCATCAGCCCGGCAAATAGACGCGCAACCAGCCGTTTCATCACGACACCTCCTGAAGG
>NZ_LFEK01000060.1 GCF_001039265.1 Synechococcus sp. GFB01
GCCATCACCGCCTTGCGACCTCGGTCGATCCGCAGAACGCGCAGGCGACGAGGCCGCGTGCGCGCTGGTCCTCATAGGCCTGGCTCGAGGCGAACCAGACCTCSCCGGCCTCGATGATCGCCAGCCGATCGGCCAGGGCATCCACCTCTTCGAGGTAGTGGCTGCTGAGCAGCACGGTGGTGCCGGCGTCGCGAAGCTGGCGGAGCACCTGCCAGATGGCGGCACGGCTCTCGATGTCGAGTCCCACGGTGGGTTCGTCGAGCACCAGCAGACGGGGCCGGTGCAGCAGGCCGGCGGCCAGATCGAGACGGCGGCGCATGCCGCCGGAATAGCCGCCGCAACGGCGATCGATCCAGTCAGCCATGCCCAGCAGGTCGATCAGCTCGGCGATGCGCGCCTCCCGCAGACCGGACGGCAGGTGATAGAGATCGCCCTGGAGGCGCAGCAGCTCGCGGCCGGTGAGGATCTTGTCGAGAGCCACCTCCTGGGCCACATACCCCAGCAACCGCCTCACCCTGCGTGGTTCGGCGAGGGCATCCACCCCGGCCACCCGCACCCTGCCCTCATCCGGTGCCAGCAAGGTGCAGAGGATGCGCAGGGTGGTGGTCTTGCCCGCCCCGTTGGGCCCCAGCAGCCCATACAGGCAGCCGGCAGGAACGGTCAGCGACAGATCGTTGAGCGCCGTGACGCTCTTCTGACCTCGGCCGTAGCTCTTGCGCAACTGCGACAGCTCGACCACCGGGGCGAGCCCTGACTCGATCAACGGCTGGACCACCCGATCGCCGCTCCACTGGAGACTCAGCGGCTCAATGTAGGCAGCGGCAACTGGCCGATGCCGAGCAGCGTGGCCTGGGGCGATCGCGCCAGAAGCAGCAGCAGGCAGAGGCCGAACAGGTAGAGAATCGACCAGCGGAACAGATCTCTGGCCCGGGCGGGATCCTCAGGCTGCTGCCGCAGCCGCCCGCTCAGCTGGAGCAGACGGCCGTTGAACGGCAGCACCAGAAGCCCGTAGAGAATGCCACCGCTGGGAAGGGCCACGAGCCCCAGCAGGCTGAGAGCGGCGGTGGCCCAGGCGTACCGGCTGATCGCCCGCGCAGTGACCACCACACCCTTCACCACCGGCAGCATCGGGATGCCCACCGACCGGTAGTCGTCTCGCAGCAGCAGGGCCAGAGCCCAGAAATGAGCTGGCGTCCAGAGCAGCACCANGGCGAACAGCCACCAACTCGACCAGCCCAGCACGCCGCTGGCCGCCGCCGCGCCCACCAGGGGCGGGATGGCCCCGGCCACCCCACCGATCACGATGTTCTGGCTGGTGCGCGGCTTGAGCAGAACGGTGTACAGCAGCACGTAACTGCAGAGCCCCAGCAGGGCCAGAGCCGCGGCCAGGGTGTTCACCGCCAGCACGAGCAGCAGCACCGCCGCCGCCGTGAGGCCGATCGCCAGGGCGAAGGCCTGCTGATCGGCCAGCCGCCCTGAAGGCAGGGCCCGACGGCTGGTGCGGGCCATGCGGCCATCGAGGTCCTGCTCCCAGAGGCAATTCAGCACCCCGGCCGCCGCCGCCGCCAGGGCGCCCCCCATCAGGGTGGCGCCCAGGGTGAGCGCATCGACCGGCTGCCCGCTCACGGCCATGCCGGCGAGGGTGGTGGCCAGCAGCAGGGGGATCAGTCGTGGCTTGGCCACCTCCAACCAGGCGGGCAGCCGCACGGAACGCGGCACCGCGGCGGAGGCTGCACCTGCCATCACAACTCCGGAGCGGGTCTGGGGGGAACGGAGCTCAACCATGGGAAACGGAGAGCAGGCCGGAAGCGGCGGGGTGGGGAGCGGCAGGCGGAAGCATCCGGCTGAGCACGGCCGCCACCAGTGCCACCAGCAGGGCCGCCAGCAGCTGATGGGCCACCGTGATCAGGGGCACCCCGAGCTGCTGGCGCAGGGTGAGCACACCCAGAGCGACCTGGGCCAGCACAGCGGCCGCCAGCGTCATCCCCCAGCGCCGCTCGGGGATGACGGCTCCGAGCAGCAGCACCGCCAGCGCGGCGGCATGGGCCAGCTGGCGGTGCCAGAGCAGCCAGCGACAGCCCTGCCGGATGCCAGGCAGAGATCGGCGGCCCACTGACTTGCCATCGCTCCACCGAGCAGGGACTGGGACAGCACCAGCAGACCGGCCAGCACAGCGAGAGGCAGCGGCAGCCCGGAGAACCAGCCTGGCTGGACATCCCTGCGGTTTCGACTGACACCCTCAAGGCGTTGATGCAGGCCGGAGAGCAGAGCGACCAGCAGCAGGGCGGTGCCCAGGTGGGCCGTGACCACCGGAGCCGCCAGCAGACGGGTGACCGTCAGAGCGCCCAGCAGACCCTGGAGGGCAACCAGAAGCAGCGCCAGCAAGGCGAGAGCGGGCACACCGGCAGGCAGCTGGCGGCGGCGCAGCCCGGCCAGCGCGGCCAGCACCAGCAGGGCCACCCCCACCACGAAGGCATCGAGGCGATGGAACCACTCCAGAAACACCTGCAGGTTCATCTGGCGGCCCGGCAGCAAGGTGCCGTAGCAGAGGGGCCAATCAGGGCAGGCCAGCCCCGCCTCCATCACGCGGGTGGCGCCGCCGATCACCACCAGCGCCACCAGCGCCACCACCAGATGCGCGGTGAGCAGGCTCAGACGGCGGCAGAGCAGGGGGTCGACGGAGCCATCGCGCTGGCCGCCGCCGCCGGGCTCGGCCGCAGGGGCTGCAGGCTTCAGGTCCANGGGCTGCCACTGCGCCGTCATGACCGAGCCGTCTCGCCGGTGGTTCAAGGTAACGATCGTTCTGCAGTGAAGGCTCGAACGAATCCACGCGTGCTGAATTCCTCACATCAAGAGCGGCTCAGGCCGCGAAAACCGGCATTTCACGACGAAAGAGGTGGCGGCATCGCACTGCCCGGGCAGCCCCCATAGGCTGTCGCGAGGGATGCTCTGATCCGTGCCGATCCGCACCGCTCTCACAGCCCTGATTGCCGCCGCGGCCCTGGTGCTCACCGGCCTCTGGATCGGCAATGGCGTCAATCTCCTGCCCGTCGACGCCAGCACCAACGCAGGGGCCTACGACGCCTTGTTCCGGGTGCTGTTCAGCATCGGAACCATTCTCTTTCTGGGCATCTCGATCGTGCTCGGCTACAGCCTCGTGCGCTTTCGCCGTCGTGCCAGCGACAGCGGCGACGGCATGGCGATCGAGGGCAATCTGCCTCTCGAAATCGTCTGGACGGCGATCCCGGCCGTCGTGATCCTGTTCATCGGGATCTACAGCTTCGACATCTACGACCGGATGGGCGGCATGGTTCCTCTGATGGACCACAGCGCCATGGATCACAGCGCGATGGCGCCTGCTGCGATGCAACCCGAGCCGCAGCGCCCGAGGATCTGGGGAGGCATCGGTGCCGCGACAGCAGAGGCCGATCCCGTTGGCAAGCCAGCCCTGCCGGTCGACGTGACCGCGATGCAGTTCGCCTTCATCTTCCACTATCCAGGCTCCGAGATCACCAGTGGGGAACTGCATGTGCCGGTGGGTCAGCCCGTAGAACTGCACATGAGCGCCCTGGATGTGATCCATGCCTTCTGGGTACCGGAGTTCCGTCTCAAGCAGGACGTGATCCCCGGCCAGCCCACCGTGCTCTCGTTCACCGCCACCAGGGCCGGTACCTATCCGATCATCTGCGCCGAGCTCTGCGGGGCCTACCACGGCGGCATGCGCACGTCCGTGGTGGTGCATGAGCCGGACGACTACCAAAGCTGGCTGCAGCAGAACACCCCTCCACCACCACCTGAGCAGCGATGACCGTCGCCACACCCGAGCAGCTCGAGACGGGCCTCCAACCGACCGGCTGGCTGCGCTACTTCAGCTTCAGCCTCGATCACAAGGTGATCGGGCTGCAGTATCTCGTCTGTGGCTTCCTCTTCTATCTGATTGGAGGCGTCCTGGCTGGCGCCATCCGGGCCGAGTTGGTCACCCCCCTCTCCGACTTCATGCCGCGCGACACCTACAACGAGGTGCTCACCCTCCACGGCACGGTGATGATCTTTCTGTGGATCGTGCCGGTGGTGAACGGTGGCTTCGGCAACTACCTGATCCCCTTCTACGTGGGCGCTCGAGACATGGCCTTCCCGCGGCTGAATGCGGTGGCCTTCTGGATGATTCCGCCGGCGGGCCTGCTGCTGATCAGCAGCTACTTCCTCGCCGGTGCTGCCGCGCAGTCAGGCTGGACTGCCTATCCGCCCCTCAGCCTCACCACGCCGGCAGCCGGACAGGTGGTTTGGATTCTGAGTGTGCTGCTTCTGGGTGGCAGCTCGATCTTCGGGGCAGTGAATTTCATCGCCACGGTGCTGAAGCTGCGCCGGCCCGGTCTCAAGTTGATGCAAATGCCGATGTATTGCTGGGCCATGCTTGGCACCAGCATCCTGGTGGTGCTGTCCACTCCTGTTCTGGCCGGCGTCCTGATTCTGCTGAGCTTCGACATCATTGCCCACACCGGCTTCTTCAACCCCAGCCTGGGCGGCAATGTAGTCGTTTACCAACACCTCTTCTGGTTTTATTCACACCCAGCCGTCTACATCATGGTTCTGCCGGCCTTCGGCCTGGTCAGCGAGATTCTGCCGGTGCACGCACGCAAGCCTCTCTTCGGCTACACCACAATGGTGTATTCGATCATGGGAATTGTATTCCTGGGTCTGATCGTGTGGGCCCATCACATGTTCACGAGTGGCACACCTCCCTGGATGAGGTTGTTCTTCACAATTGCCACCTCCTTCATCGCTGTGCCGACCGGCATCAAATTCTTCAACTGGTTGGCAACTCTGTGGGGCGGCAAAATCGCGCTGAATTCCGCCATGCTGTTCTCCAGCGGTTTCATCCTCAACTTCGTGTTCGGGGGTATTACCGGCATCAGTCTTGCCCAGGTACCGTTCGACATCCACGTCCACGACACCTACTACGTGGTTGGGCACTTCCACTACATCGTCTACGGTGGGACCGTTTTCGTGATCTTCGCCTCTCTTTATCACTGGTATCCGAAGTTCACCGGTCGGCTGCTCAATGAAGACCTCGGACGTCTGCACTTTCTGCTGACCTTCATCGGCTTCAACCTCTGCTTCCTACCCCAGCACTGGCTCGGTCTGAACGGCATGCCTCGGCGGGTGGCCGAATACGACCCCACCTTCACCAGTCTCAACCAGATCAGCAGCGTGGGAGCCCTGATCATGGCGATCAGCACCCTGCCCCTGCTGGTCAACGTGGCCCTCACCGCTCTTCGGGGCGAACCGGCCGGCGACAACCCCTGGAACGCCCTCACCCCCGAATGGTTGACCACGTCGCCGCCCCCCGTGGAGAACTGGGCGGGCGAGGCACCGCTGGTGACCGAGCCCTACGGCTACGGCAAGAGGTCCGAAAGCCCTGCCGCCAGCCTGGAGGCCGCCTGATCGATGACCACCACCACTCCCACCAGCAGCCCATCAGCCGATCAGGCGATCCAGGTGCCCTCCCACCACGACGCCCGCATGTTCGGCCTGGCCACCTTCCTGGTGGCTGACGGGATGACCTTCGCCGGTTTCTTCGCCGCCTATCTCACCTTCAGGGCCGTGAATCCCCTGCCCGAGGGCAGCACCTACGAGCTGGAGCTGCTGTTGCCCACGATCAACACCGTGCTGCTGGTGGTGAGCAGTTTCACCTTCCACCGTGCGGGGCGGGAGATCCGGGCCAACCGTCCGGCCGCCTGCCGCAACTGGCTGCTGCTGAGCGGCGCTCTGGGTCTGGCCTTCCTGGCCGGGCAGATGGTGGAGTATTTCACCCTGCCCTTCGGTCTCACCGACAACCTCTTCGCCAGCACCTTCTATGCCCTCACGGGCTTCCACGGCCTGCACGTCACCCTCGGTGCCATCTGCATCGGGATCGTGGCCCTCCAGACCCGCCCGGGAGGCCGCATCACCGCCGAGAGCCATTTCGGNCTCGANGCGGCCGAGCTCTACTGGCACTTTGTGGACGGCATCTGGGTCGTGCTCTACGGGATTCTTTATCTCCTCTGAGCGAGATCACAGGGCCAGATCCATTCGGATTCACCACCATCGACCGCCTAACCCCTTGCGACCGCCATCGCGACGGGGGCACAATCAAGCGATCGTGAAAGCGGCACCGGGTGGGTGCCACCACTCCCATGGGCGCAACCGAGGGTTCGGACCCAGGCGCTGATTCCAAGATGCTGGTGGGCCAGGCCCTGCTGGATCGCGCCCGCTCGCTCAGCAACCGTCCGGAAGATCAGATCGCCCGGGCCTGCGGATATGTCGGGCCCAGCGGCCGGCTGCTGAAGAAGAGCTTCTACCGAGCCCTGGTGGAAGCGAAGGGTTATGCCCTGCCCCGCAGCGGTGGTGGTNGGGGCTCCCANGGGAGCAAGGGCCGACAGGCCGACTACCGCACGCGGGTGCATNGCAACGGCAATCTCCTGATCGGCAACACCTACACCCGCCGCATGGGTCTGCAACCCGGCCAGGAGTTCCGGATCGAACTGCACCCCGAAACGCGTTCGATCTGGCTGATCCCGCTTGAGCCGGACAGCGCCCTCACCTGAGCGGGAGCGCGTCGATCCGCGGACTGTCCTCGCCGACAAGCGGATTCAGACGTCGTCGTGGAAGCGGACGCTGAAGATCAGCAGATCCACCCCGCTGAACAGGAAGCTGATACCCACCAGGATCCCCAGCACACTCAGCAGGGCCGCCTGTGACATCGACAGGATCAGGACGCCGAGCGCGAGGTGACGATCCCGTTGACCAATCCCCAGCCCCAGCCCTGGATCCGCCGGTGCGTCAGGGACACGATCACCGCCACCACGCCCTCCAGCAGGAAGACGATGCCGATCGCCAGGGTCAGGGTTGCCACCGGCAAGGCCGCCACCAGGGGACCGGCTCCGAGCTGCTGAACCATGGTGATCCCTGCCACCAGAAACACGGTGGAGACCACCAGGCGCCAGAACACCAGCCAGCGGCCCAGGCGGGGGGAGCGCAGCAGGTTGTCGATCCAGCCCACGATGCCGCCCACCAGGAANGCGACCGCCACCACCGCCGTGACCCAGCGTGAGGCCAGCAGTGGAAACAGCAGCGCCAGCACGCCGAGCACGAGCATCAGCACACCCTCAAAGAGGGTGAAGGCCCGCAGATTGCCGGGGCTGGGAGCCCAGAGTCGCTCATCCATGGGCGGGGGTCGCATCCGTCCCGAACCGTAGGCANGGGTTCCGCCGGCGTCAGCCCCAGCCATGCTCCAGCAGCCAGTCCCGGTCCAGCCGGGTGGCCGGTGCCTCGCGGCTCGCGTCCCCCAGNCGACCGGCCAGCAGCCGCTCGGCGTACTTGGCCAGCAGATCGGCCTCGAGGTTCACCGCATCCCCGGCCCGCAGCCTGTGCAGGGTGGTCTGGGCCCAGGTGTGCGGGATCACGGCGATCCAGAAGCAGCTGCCGTCGGGGCTGCAGCCCGCCACCGTGAGACTGATGCCGTCCACGGCGATGCTGGCCTTCTCGCAGACGTAGCGGCCGTAGGCGGGATCGCGCCAGGCCAGCTCCAGCCGCCAGCTCTCCCCCTGCCGGGACGCCGAGCGGACCTCCCCGAGACCATCCACATGGCCGCTGACCAGGTGTCCCCCCAGTCGATCGGCAAGCCGCAGGGCCGGCTCGAGGTTCACGGCAGCGCCTCGACGGGCCTTGGCCGCCAGGGTGCTGCGTCCCAGGGTCTCCGGGCTCACATCGGCGCGGAAGCCATCGGCGAACCGTTCGGCCACGGTGAGGCAGACACCGTCCACAGCCACGCTGTCGCCGAGCGCCAGCTGCCCGGGCAGCCAGTCACCGGCGGGCGAATCGNCCCCANCCGGCCAGCGCAGCCGCACCCCGCCGGCCGCCATCTCGATCGTTCCGGTGGCCTGCACCAGCCCGGTGAACATCCGAACCTCCCGTCGGCTCCGCAGCTTCACTGCCCTGGTCATAATCGGGAAAAGGGCAACGCCACACCATGGTGGAAATGCGCGTCGCCGGCATCGCCCTGGATGCGGCCAGCCGCAGTCCGATCGTGCTGCTGCGCGACCCTTCGAGCCGGCGGCAGGTGCCGATCTGGATCGACCAGGCCCAGGCCCAGAACATCCTGGCCGGCCTCGGGAACGAGCGGCCACCGCGGCCGCTCAGTCACGATCTGATGGTGGCCCTGCTGGAGGCCGGAGGCCTCGTGCTCGAGCGGGTGATCATCCACGCCATCGAGGAAAGCACCTTCCGCGCCGTGCTGAAGCTGCAGCGGGCCGATGGCGTCAGCATCGAACTCGATGCCCGCCCCAGCGACGCCATCGCCCTGGCGGTGCGCACCGGCAGCTCGATCTGGATGCTGGAGGAGGTGGTGGCCGACGCCTCGATCCCGGTGGATGCGGAGGCCGATGCCGAGGATGCCGCCGACTTCCGCCGCTTCCTCGATTCGGTGAGCCCGGCTGAACTGGTGCGCCATCTGAGGCAGGCCCAGCCCGAACCGGAGCGGCCGGCGAGCGCCGAACCGACCGGAGAAGATGCCGGGGAAGGTGCCGCAGAAGGCAGCGGCGAGGCAGGCGGTGAATCACCCGACACAGCCGGCGAGGAGGAAGGCGACAGCCCGGATGNCCCCTCCGGCAGCAGCCCCGGGTGAGACCCAGCCGCGAGCGGCCCTTCGGCCGCGGCCCCGCGGTGTCGCTGTTCACCCTGGGCACGATGCGGGCCCTGGGCAGTCCGGCCCAGATGGAAGCGGTGCTCCGCGCCGCCGTGGCAGCGGGCCTCAATCACCTGGAAACGGCTCCCGCCTACGGTCCTGCCGAGATCTTCCTCGGCCAGGCCCTGGAGGCTCTGGATCGCGATGGGCTGACACCGCCGGGGGGCTGGCGGATCACCAGCAAGCTGCTGCCGGGACCCGATCTGGCGACAGGCCAGGAACACCTGCGGGCGATTCTGCGGCGCCTGGGGTGAGCCGGCTCACCAGCCTGGCGGTGCATGGCCTCAACCGCCCTGAACACCTGGCCTGGGCCACGACGGGCCCCGGAGCCGAACTGCTGGCCTGGGCCCTGGAGGAGGGGCTGGTGGGGCAGGTGGGATTCTCCAGCCACGGCGCCAACGATCTGATCGAAGCGGCCCTCGCCTCCGGCCGGTTCACGTTCTGCAGCCTGCATCTGCATCTGTTCGACCCGACACGCCTGCCGCTGGCCCGCACCGCCCTGGCGGAGGGTCTCGGGGTTCTGGCGATCTCGCCGGCCGACAAGGGTGGCCGCCTCTACGACCCGCCCGCCGAGCTGCAGGCCGACTGCGCCCCGTTCCACCCCCTGGAGCTGGCCTACCGCTTCCTGCTGGATCAGGGGATCTCCACCCTGAGCCTGGGAGCCGAGCAGCCGGGGGATCTGGCCTGGGCCGCCGCCCTCGCCGGGCCCTCGCCCGCCGACCGGGGATGCGGCCCGTCCAGCCCGACAGGCCCCTGGCTCACCACCGCGCACCACTCCGCCCTGGCGCGCCTGGCCGCGGCCGGCCGCACCCGCCTGGGAGCCGAACGCTGCGGTCAGTGCCGCGCCTGCCTGCCCTGCCCCAACGGCGTGCCGATCCCGGAGCTGCTGCGGCTACGCAACCTGGCCGTCGGCCATGGCATGACCGCCTTCGCCGGCGAGCGCTACAACCTGATCGGCCGTGCCGGCCACTGGTGGGAGGAGGCCAACGCCGAGGCCTGCCGCCGCTGCGGCGCCTGTCTGCCCCGCTGCCCGCTCGCCCTGCCGATCCCCGAGTTGCTGGCCGACACCCACAGGCATCTGGCGGCGGCGCCGCGCCGACGGCTGTGGGGCTGACGGCTCAGGCGGCGGCGTCCCAGAGGCTCTGCAGCGCCAGGCGGCGGCGCGGATCCAGCGGCGGCAGGCTCCAGCAACGCCCAGCCGGACCGGTCGGGGCAGCAACGCCGCCACAGGCTGCGGGAAGCGGGACAGCAGAGGCTTCAGCCGCTGCGGCGGCAGGGGGGGCACCCAGCCGCCCGCCAGCAGGGCCCCCAGCAGCGGCGGCCGCAGCACCTGCCGAGCCACGCTCCGGAGCGGGATGGCGCGCTCCGGCAGGGCGGAGCAGCAGCTGCCAGCTCAGCGGGGCCCCGCTGGCGGGCCAGATCACCTGAAGGCGCGGGTCACGGCGCAGCAGCGGCACCAGGGGACGCAACGGCAGCACCGCCGCCTCGGCCTGGCCGGCGAGCAGCAGGTTGAGACCATCCCGGTCGTCGTGGGCGAGAACCTGGCGGCGCAGCTGCCGCACGCGCTCGAAATCCGCCCCCATCAGCGTGATGCAGACCCGTGGGCTGGAAGGCAGCACCAGGCGGCCCCGCAGGCTGGCATCGAGCAGCAGGTCCCAGCCCCGGTGCTGTTGGCGGGCAAGATCCGGACGGCTGCGCAGGGCGATCACCCAGGGGGTGTAGGCCCAGGGGAAGGCCAGGGGCGGCTGCCCCTCCGGGCCGAACAGGCGTGCGGGTGCCGCCGCGAAGCCAGCCAGCTCGGCCAGCAGAGCTGACTGGTCCAGGGGCAGCCAGCGGTCCCGCTCTGCACTCGTCGCCCAGCCGTCAGCGAGCGCCACCAGATCCGGCAAGCCGGCCCGCTTCGCCGCCGGCCGGAGGGCCTTCAGCACGGCCTCGGGATCCGGCGCGGTCTCCAGTCCCCAGGGGGCAGGCAGCTCGCCGGCCCAGGCGGGCGCCAACTCCCGCTTCACGGCCAGGAGCCTGGGGCCGCGGCTGGCGCGG
>NZ_LFEK01000061.1 GCF_001039265.1 Synechococcus sp. GFB01
CCAGCAGCACGGTCCCTCCGCCGCCGAGGGCCGCACCGAGCCCCAGGCGCAGCAGCTGGCGACGGCGGAGGGGACGGGGAGCTCAGGCATGGGCCCGACCCTAAAGCTGGCCGCAGAGGCGATCACACAGCAGGGCCAGATCCTGCGGATCGCGTCCGAGGCGCTGCCACAGCAGGGCCAGGCCACCGGCACCCACGCCCTCCTTCACGAAACCGCGCTCGTAGTCACGCAGGGGCTCGCTGCGGCAGCGGTGGAAGCGCAGCGCGGCCACCTCCAGCCGCGGCGACACACCCCAGCGGTGGCCGATCCGCTGCAGCAGCAGCGCCAGATCACTGCCAGCCTCCTCCGCCACCCAGGCGGTGGTGGCCACGCTGGCCGCAGCGGCGATCCGGGGTCGTTCGAACGGCGATGCCAGCGCCAGGGCCAGAGCCAGCACCGCCGCCATCTGGCTGCCACCGGCAAGCAGCAGCGGCACCCCCCGCACCCCGGCCTCCAGCACCAGCCCGGCCGCCAGGGCCTGCATCGGATCACCCACGGCCGCCAGCACGGCCAGCGGCGCTGAATCGCCCGCCCCACCCGCCGCTGTCGCCGGGCCGAGACGGGCCGCCGCCAAACCGCGGGCCACCAGCTCGGCCTTGAGGCCATGGGCCGGGGTGGGCAGACTGCCGCTCACCAGCCCGGTCGCCGCCACCCCCAGCCCCACCAGCACACCCAGGGCGGTGCTGGTGCCACCGGGCACGCACTCGGCCAGCAGCAGCGGGCGATGGCCCTGCCAGCCGCGAGCCCAGCGGCGACCCCATTGGCGACCCCGCTCCAGCAGGGCCGTGACCCGCGCCGGGGCCATGGCGCGCCCACTGCTGAGGCAGGCCGCCGGGCCCCGCCCTTCCGGCCCTGGCAGGCGCAGGTGGGGGAACGGCAGGGGCCACGGCGCAGCCGAGGTCGACCACCTGCAGGCGATCGAGCAGCCCCAGCCCGCTCAGCACCGCGTGGCTGATCAGGGCCGGGCTGACCCCGGCCGGCAGGGGAGGCAGGGCATGGGGACGGAACGCTGCCGGGCCCAGCAGCAGCAGCTCGGCGTCGGCAGCGGCCGTCTGGCGGCGGGATGCAGGGGTGGTGCCGGCGGCCGAGATGCCGGGCACCGCGGCGGTCTCGGTGGCGGCGAGCAGCAGCAGCACGCCGCTTCGCTGCCAGTCGGGTCCGCTCACCGCAGGGCTCAGAGGGGATCGAGCGCGACCAGAGCCCGCAGAGCCCGGGGCGGCTCGGGGATGGGACTCCCCAGTCGCCCGAAGATCCAGTAGGCAATGGCATGCAGCGCCAGAACCATCACACCGTTCTGCAACCACACCAGCAGCACCGCCGCCAGCTGGACGACACCCAGCTCGACGCTGCCCGTGGGCAGGAGCGTGGGGCCGAGCAGGCCAGCGAGGCGCTCGAGCAGGCCCGCGGCGGCGGTGGTGACCACCACCCAGAGGTTCTCACCCACCAACACCGACAGCACCAGCACACGCACCAGGAAGCCGGCGGTGCCGATCAGACTGCCGACGGCCCAGCTCTGCCACCAGCCGGCGCGCCGACGCCAGCACCAGCCCAGCCAGAGGGCCAGAAAGCCATAGGGGAAGAGCACCAGCGGCCCGCGGATCGGCCCCATCAGGGCCACCAGCAGCAGGGCTGTCACCGCCAGGCCTTCCACGGCGCAGCGCCAGCCGTGGCGCAGCTGGAGCAGGGCCAGGGGCAGGGGCAGGCCGAGGCGGAACAGGGGGCTGCCCACCGGCAGGTAATAGAGCGCCACCCAGAGCAGGCCCGTGGCCGCGGCCAGGTAGGCCGTGTCCATCAGTCGGTAGGCCTGGGTGCGCGTGAGGCGCTGGCCGGAGCCGGGGTCGGGGGTCGCCATCAGCGCGGCGCCGGCGCGGCGTGGCAGCGGGGGTGGCGGCCGCCCCCGCGGCTTCGCCGCCGCGCACCCGTTCGATCATCTCCACCTCGAAGCTCACCCCGGCAGCCCGCAGGGCCTCGGTGACGGCTTCGGCCGGCGCCGACGGATCGGCACCGGGCAGCCGCAGCACCAGCCGATAGGGCGCCGGGGCAGCGGAGGGCTTGGCCGCCGGCGCGGGCAGCTTCGAGGCGGCGGCTGGGGTGGGCCTGGGCTGCGCTGCGGTGCGATCCGATGGAACAGACGTCGGCTGAGGCTGAGCAACCGGCAGAGCGGGGCCGAGGAGGCAGCCGAGGGGTTGGCCGCGGCCGGCCGCGGCGGCTCTGGGCTGGCCTGCGGCGCCGAGAAGCTGCGCGAGAGCTGGTCGCCGAAGGGTGTGCCGCTGCAGCCGCTCAGGACCAGGCCAAGCAGCGCAAACACCACGGGCCACCTCCGTGCCATCAGCTGTCGGCCGCCTTGATGACGCGCACGGCGCTGGCCCGCAGGCGGMCACTCTTGGTGGTGGCCGGCGCCTTGCGGGCCGCCGGCTTGGCGGCGGCGGGCTGGCGAGCGGAGGGCTTGCGTGCCCTGCCCTTGGCCGTGCCGGAGGCGGCCTTGGCGGCCAGCAGCTCCACCGCCTGCTCGAGCGTGATCGTGTCGGCCGTCACCCCCTCCGGCAGGGACGCATTGACCTTGCCCTGCTTGACATACAGCCCGTAGGGGCCATCGAACAGCTGGATCGGATCCTCACTGCCCTCGGGCAGGCCCAGATCGCGGAGCGCGGTGCGTCCGCCCCGGCCGCGCTTGGGCATCGCCAGAAGTTCCAGGGCGCGGTTCAGACCCACGGAGAGCACATCGTCCTCGGCTTTCAGGGAGCGGTAGTCCTTCTCACCCTTGGCCCTGTGGTGCACCACGTAGGGCCCGAAGCGGCCAAGCCCCGCCTCCACCTTGCCGCCGTCGGGGTGCTCACCCAGGTGGCGCGGCAGGCGCAGCAGACCCAGGGCATCCTCGAGCGTGAGCTCTTCGGCCTTGAGCCCCTTGGGCAGGGAGGTGCGCTTGGGCTTGGGGTTGGCGTCGCTCACCTGGCCGCGCTGCAGATAGGGGCCGTACTGGCCGAAGAGCAGATACACGAGCTCGCCCGTTTCGGGATCCTCCCCGAGGGCTTCAGGCCCCTCGGCCTTCTGCCTGAGGATCAGCTCGGCCTTCTCGGCATCGAGATCCGCCGGGGTGATCTCCTGGGGCAGGGTGGCCTTGAGCAGCTCCTCGGTACCGTCGTCGGCCACGCGCTTGGTCTCCAGATAGGCCCCGAAGCGGCCGATGCGCACCACACAGGGGAGACCTTCGAGCTCCACGGTTCGCGACATACCGGGATCGATGTCACCTTCACGCTGAGCCACCTGGTTTTCCAGGCCCGTCTCGCCCTTGTAGAAGCTCTCCAGGTAAGGCAGCCAACGCGCCTTGCCGGCGGCGATCTCATCGAGGGTGCCCTCCATCCGGGCGGTGAAACCGGTGTCGACGAGGTCGGGGAAATGCTCCTCCAGCAGAGCGGTCACGGCGAAGGCCGTGAAGCTGGGGGTGAGGGCGTTGTTCTGGAGCGTGGCATAGCCCCGATCCACGATCGTGCCGATGATCGAGGCGTAGGTGGAAGGCCGACCGATGCCCTCCTTCTCCAGCATCTTCACCAGGGCGGCCTCGCTGTAGCGGGCGGGCGGCTGGGTCTGGTGGCCGAGGGCCTCCACCTCGCGGCAACCGGGGCAGTCGCCCACCTTCAAGACCGGCAGCAGCACCTCCTGACCCTCCAGGGCCGCATCGGGATCATCGGAGCCCTCCACATAGGCGCGGAAGAAGCCGGCGAAGTCGATCCGCTTGCCGCTGGCACGGAAGGCCGCGGTGCCGAGCTCGCCCCCATCCACCTCCAGATCCACGCTCAGCATGGTGAGGCGGGCATCGGCCATCTGGGAGGCCACCGTGCGCTTCCAGATCAGGTCGTAGAGGGCCAGGTCGCGGCCTTCGAGGCCCGTGGCCGCAGGATCGCGGAAGCTCTCGCCGGCGGGGCGGATCGCCTCGTGGGCCTCCTGGGCGTTGCGGGCCTTGGTGGAGAACTGGCGCGGGCTGGGGCTGAGATAATCCTTGCCGTACTTGGCACTCACACAGTTGCGGGCAGCGCCGATCGCCTGCTCGCTGAGATGCACCGAGTCGGTGCGCATGTAGGTGATGAAGCCGCGCTCATAGAGCCCCTGGGCGGTGCGCATCGTCTCGCGGGCCGAGAGCCGCAGCTTGCGGTTGGCCTCCTGCTGCAGGGTGCTGGTGGTGAAGGGGGCCACCGGCTTGCGCACCGTGGGCTTCTCCTCCACCGCCGCCACGCGCCAGGGTGCCGCCAGGACGGCCTCGCGCAACCGGCGGGCCTCGGCTTCCTGCAGGAGCCGCACCGTGCTGCCGGCCTTGAGGCCGCCGGTGTTCTCGTCGAAATCGCTGCCGCCGGCGATCTTCACGCCGCCGAGATGGCTGAGCTTGGCCTCGAAGCCACTGCCGCCCTGCTCGAGCCGGGCCTTGAGGTCCCAGTAACTGCCGCTCCTGAAGGCCCGGCGGGCCCGCTCGCGCTGCACCAGCAGGCGCACCGCCACCGACTGGACGCGGCCGGCGGAGAGCCCCCACGCCACCTTCTTCCAGAGCAGCGGCGACAGGGTGTAGCCCACCAGCCGATCGAGGATGCGGCGGGTCTCCTGGGCGTGCACCAGCTCCATGTCGAGCTCGCGGGGTGAAGCCAGGGCCCGGCCGATCGCCTCCTTGGTGATCTCGTGAAACACCATCCGCTTGACCGGCACCTTCGGCTGCAGCAACTGCAGCAGGTGCCAGCTGATCGATTCGCCCTCCCGGTCCTCGTCGGTGGCCAGCAGCAGCTGATCGGCGCCCTTGAGGGCCTCCTTGAGCTCCTTGACCACCTTCTTCTTGTCCTTCGGCACCACGTAGAGGGGCTCGAAGTCGTTGGCGGTGTTCACGCCGAGGTTGGCCCACTTCTCGCCCTTGTGGCCCGCCGGGATCTCGCTGGCGTTGTTGGGCAGGTCGCGCACATGGCCCATCGAGGCCTCCACACGGAAGCCACTGGGCAGGAACCCGCGGATGGTGCGGGCCTTGGTGGGGCTCTCGACGATGACGAGGGTGTGCGCCACAGGCAGGCGGGAAACCGCTTCCCTCTTTATCGCACCGCCGGTCCGGCGGTGGCGCCGAATCAGGCGCCACCGCCGCTACAGTCAGCGCCACAATCCCTGGCCAGGCAAGCTGCTGCGATGGTTCTGCTCGGCGTTCTCCTCTCCGTTGCCGCTCCTCTGGCCGCCGCCAGCGCAGCTCCACAGACGGGTCCCCTGGTCGATGCGATCAGCTCCGGCGNCGGCACCGCCGGACTGAATCTGCAGCTCAACGCGGCAGCGATCCTGCCCGAAGCTGCCGTGCTGCTGGCTCTGGTGGCCTGCCTGCTGGTCGATCTGGCCGGCGAGGAAGCCGCCAGCCGCTGGGTGCCGCCCTTCTGCTACGCCGGCCTCGGCGGAGCCCTTGCCCTGCTGGCGCTGCAGTGGAACAACGCCCAGCTGGAGCCCTCCTTCCTGGGATCCTTCCTGGCCGACAATCTCGCCATCGCCTTCCGGGCCGTGGTGGCGGCCTCCACCCTGATCTCGCTGCTGCTCAGCTGGCGCTACGTGGAACGCAGCGGCACGCCGGTGGGTGAATACGCGGCGATCCTCCTGGCGGCCACCCTCGGGGCGATGTTCCTCTGCGGTGCCACCGACCTGGTGAGCATCTTCGTATCGCTGGAGACCCTTTCGGTCGCCAGCTATCTGCTGTCGGGCTACATGAAGCGCGACGCCCGCAGTTCCGAGGCGGCCCTCAAATATCTCCTGGTGGGATCGGCAGCCGCCGCCGTCTTCCTCTACGGGGCCTCGCTGCTCTACGGCCTCACCGGCGGAGCCACCGACCTGGCAGCGGTGGCGGTGGCGCTCCAGACCAGCGCCGCGCCGGTCGCCGCCCTGTCGCTGGTGTTCGTCCTGTCCACCGTGGCCTTCAAGATCGCCGCGGTGCCCTTCCACCAGTGGACCCCCGACGTCTACGAGGCTCGCCCACACCCGTGGTGGCCTTCCTGTCAGTGGGATCGAAGGCCGCGGCTTCGCCCTGGCGCTGCGCATCCTGGTGGGCTGCTTCGAGAGCTTCGATGCCCAGTGGAAACTGCTCTTCACCGTGCTGGCGATTCTCAGCATGGTGCTCGGCAACGTGGTGGCCCTCGCTCAGACCTCGATGAAGCGGATGCTGGCCTACAGCTCAATCGGCCAGGCTGGCTTCGTGATGATCGGTCTGGTGTGCGGCACTGAAGACGGCTATGCCGCCATGGTTCTCTACATGGCCGCCTACCTGTTCATGAATCTGGGCGCCTTCGCCTGCATCATTCTCTTCTCACTGCGCACCGGTTCCGACCGGATCAGCGATTACGCCGGCCTGTACCAGAAGGATCCGCTGATCACCCTGGGCCTGAGCCTCTGCCTGCTTTCGCTGGGCGGCATCCCGCCGATGCTGGGCTTCTTCGGCAAGATCTACCTGTTCTTCGCCGGCTGGGCCGACGGCCATTACCTGCTGGTAGTCGTGGGGCTGATCACCTCAGTGGTGTCGATCTACTACTACATCTCGTGATCAAGATGATGGTGGTCAAGGAGCCGCAGGAAGCCTCCGACGTGGTCAAGGCCTACCCCCCGATCAACTGGTCGTTGCCGGGCCTGCCCCCCCTGCGAGCCGCGCTGGTGGGATGCGTGATCGTCACCGCGATCGGCGGCATCCTCTCCAGCCCCCTGTTCACATGGGCCAGCGACGCCGTGGCCGGCACCCCGATCCTGCAGGCGGCTCTGAGCTGAAGCCTTGAGGCAACCGGTCGCGGAGCTGATCCAGGTCGACAAGGTCTACGGCAGCGGTGAGACCGCAGTGAAGGCCCTCGACCAGCTCAGCCTCTCGGTCCAGCGGGGTGACTATCTGGCGGTCATGGGGCGTCGGGCTCCGGCAAGAGCACGGCGATGAACATCCTCGGCTGCCTGGACCGGCCGAGCGGCGGCAGCTACCGGCTCAACGGAACGCCGGTCGAAACGCTCAACGACGACCAGCTCGCCGATCTGCGCAACCGGGAGCTGGGCTTCGTGTTTCAGCAGTTTCATCTGCTGCCCCAGCTCACGGCCCTGGAGAACGTGATGCTTCCCATGGTCTATGCCGGGGTGCCGGCCGCCGAGCGGCGACAGCGCGCTGAAACAGCCCTGGCCCGGGTCGGGCTCGCACAGCGGCTGCACAACAAACCCAACCAGCTCTCCGGCGGTCAGCAGCAGCGGGTGGCGATCGCGCGGGCAATCATCAACCATCCGGCCATGCTGCTGGCCGATGAGCCGACCGGCGCTCTCGATTCACGCACCACGGCGGAAGTGCTGAACATCTTCGAGGATCTGCACCGTTCCGGCATGACGGTGGTGATGGTGACCCACGAGGACGACGTGGCAGCCCGCGCCGAGCGGATCGTGCACTTCCGCGACGGCCGGGTTCTGGACTGAGCGGGAGACGGGGTCGTCGGCCTCCTGCCGTGACCAGGGCGGACACCCTCAGCCCGCCCTGGGGGCGGGGCGCTCGAGGCTGCTGAGCAGCTGACCCATCAGCAGTGCGATGGCATCGCTGCCGCTCTCGCCGGGTCCTGGATCCAGGTCGCCGGGATCGACGGCCACCCAACCGCCATCCTGTGGCAGGCGCAACTCGAAGTGGAGGTGGGGTCCGGTGCTGAGACCGGTGCTGCCGACGCGGCCGATCACCTCTCCCTGACGCACCCGAGCGCCCGGCTTCACGTAGAGCTCGCTGAGATGGCCGTAGAGGGTGCGACGGCGCGGGGAGTCGTGCTCGATCTCGATCGCCAGGCCATAACCACCGGCCAGGCCGCTGCTCACCACCCGACCGGCGAGAGCCGCCACCACCGGCGTACCCTCCGGCGCCGCCAGATCCTGGCCGGCATGAAGCCGCCAGATACCGAGGATCGGATGCAGACGGAAACCGAAGCTGCTGCTGGCGAAGGCCGAGCCGATCAGCGGGAACAGCAGCCGGCGGTTGCCGTTCCCGGCGATGGGCGACGGCCGGGGCGTCACGCCGAACACATCCTCCAGGCGGAAAGTGCCGCCCCCGCCCGCCAGCAAGGCCGACACCGGCACCGTGAGCGGCGGCAGGGGCCTGCCGTCGCNNNCCAGTCGCGTGGGGCTGCCCCCCTCTGCCGTCAGCTCCTCGGTGGTGGAGCCGAACGGCGCGGAGCGGCCACGCCAGCGCACCACCACGCCGGTGCGACACTCCTGCACCGAGAGCGCGCCGCTGCGGCAGGCCTGCTGATGGGCGGGCACATCGATCGGCTTGAGGCCGGTGGCGCTGCGGATGCGGGCACGTTCAGCGGGCGTCACCACCCATCGCGCACCAGCGCATCGAGGGAGGCATCAAAACGGGTGGCCGGTCCCGCCTGGGGCAACTGCTGCGGCGGCCGCAGCACCCCTGGCGCAGCCGCGGGCGGTGGGGGGGCTTCCTGCGAGGCCTCCGGTTCGGCCATGGCCAGGTTCACCCCGAAACCTGCGTCACACGCCAGAGCGGCCGCCCAAGCCACGGCGATCGTCCTGGCGGTCGCAGCGATCGGGCTCGATGCCATCGATGCCAGTCACAAAGACGTTCAATCGTAGTCAGGGAACGCGGTCGCCAGAAGCACAACCCGACTCCGGATCGGTGCCGAGGTCAGAACCGCAGCAGGGTGCGTCGCGCCTCCCCGCGTTGGAGCAGCAGGCCACCACTGAGGCTGAGACCGCGAACCTGCCAGCGCCGGTGGTCATGGGTCCAGCCATCCGCCGGCACCCACAGGCGGGCCTCGGCTTCGCGGCGAATGCACTCGGCGGCATCGACCTGCGCGGCAGCCCAGCTCAGGCCGGCCAGCACCAGCGGCTCCAGTCGCGCTGGGATGGCGCCGGGATGGAAGCGGCGGCGGTGCGCTGGCCCACCGAGCCGGCGGGCCAGGGCCTCAGCCAGACCGATCGCTCCGGCGGGAACACGGTTGACACCGTTGAGACCCACCCCCACCTGAGCCCAGCGGATCGCCGTGCCCCGCCAGCGCACGCGCGGCAGCACCCCCGCCAGCTTGCGGCCCTCCAGCAACAGATCGTTGGGCCACTTGATCCGGGGCCGCAACCCCAGCCGCTCCAGCTGCAGAGCCAGACCCACGCTCGCCGCCAGGGCCAGCGGGGCCGCCGACGGCGTGGCCGACCAGGGGAAGGCCGCGCTCAGCCAGAGACCGCCGGCGGGCGAGTGCCAGATTCGCCCCTGCTGGCCCACCCCGAAACGCTGCCGCCGGGCCACCACGCAAAGGCCAGGGATCTCCCGGGCAGGCCCAGGCCCCGCGCCTCGCGGACCGCCAGCCAGCGGGCCAGTTCGATCTCGGTGCTGGCGCACACGCGCAGGCGGCGCAGCCGCCAGGTCAGAGACGCTGCAGCCACGCACCGATCCGCTCGGCCCCCGCCAGCAGCTCCGGCAGCGGGTGCACGAGTGCCAGCCGCAGCCAGCCCTCGCCGCCCGGTCCGAAGCCGCTTCCGGGGGTCAGCGCCACCCCCGTGGCCTCAAGCAGCGCAGCGCAGAACCTCTCGCTGCCCAGCCGCGGCGCCGGCCGGCTCCGGCAGCGCCAGCCACAGATACAGCGCCATCGAGGGGCGGCGCACCGGCCAACCCACCGCCTCCAGGGCCGCGGCCATGCCATCGCGCCGCTCGCGGTAGGTGGCGCGGAGCCGCTCCGGCCAGTCGGGGCCTGCTCCAGCGCCGCCACCGCACCGGCCTGCAGAGCGAGCGACTGATTGAAATCCACCACGCCCTTGAGCTGGCGCAGTGCCGTGATCAGCCATGGGGCACCGATCGCGAAGGCCAGCCGGTAACCGCCCAGACACCAGCTCTTCGACAACGAGAAGAACTCGATGCCGCACTGCCGCCAGTGGGGATGGCGCAGCAGCGCCGGCGCCTCTCCCTCGAGCGCCAGATCCACGTAGGGGTTGTCGTGGGCGAGCACGATGCCGTGCTGCAGGGCCTTCGCCACCGCCTCATCGAGCCAGGCCTGCTCGCCGGTGGTGGCGGTGGGGTTGTGGGGGAAGCCCAGCACCATCAACCGGATCGTCTGCCAGGCCGCGGCATCGAGGTGCTCGAAGCGCGGCCGCCAGCCCGAACCGGCATCGAGGGGAAGCAGCACCGGCTCTGCCGAGGCCAGGTTCAGACCGCCCATGTGGGAGGGGTAGTAGGGATCGAGCAGCAGGGCCCGATCGCCTGGATTCAGCACCGCCAGGGGGAGGTGGGCCGTGCCCTCCTGGGACCCAACCAGCAGCAGCACCTCCCGCTCCGGGTCCACGGCCACGCCGAAACGGCGCCGGGCCCAGGCGGCCGCCGCCTCGCGGAAGGGCAGGGTGGCGGCGTGCAGGCAGTAGGCCGCACTCTCGGCCCTGCCCAGGCCCGCGGCGATGGCCTCGATCGCGACGGGCGGAGGCTGAAGATCGGTGGAGCCCAGGGAGAGATCCAGCAGCGGCGGCATCCCCTGATCGGCCGCCAGGCTGGCGTAGGCCGCCTTGCGCTCGTCGTTGCGGGCGAAGACGCCGCTGCCCAGTCGGGCGAGGCGCTCAGAGATGGGCATCCAGGAAGGCCTTGAGCTGGGGCTGGGCCATGGCACCTTCATGGCGGGCCAGCTCCTGCCCCCCCTGGAAGAGAACCAGGGTGGGCAGGCCCTGGATGCCCATCCGGTCGCGGCAGGTGGGGGTTCGGRTCGG
>NZ_LFEK01000062.1 GCF_001039265.1 Synechococcus sp. GFB01
GGCGCGGCTGCTGCCGGCGGGGCCGGCCGCCCTGGAGAGGCTGGCGGCACTGCTGGTCGAGTGCGGGCCGGGATCGGAGCCGGGTTCGACCGCGCCCCTCACCGTGAAGTGGAAGGTGGCGGTTGTCCCGGACAAGGAGGAGCGCTCGCTGCTCGAGCGGCTGCTGCAGCTCCTGCCGGCGGAGGCCCGGCTGCGGCTCGATGCCAATGGCGGCTGGGACCGGCCCACGGCCTGGCGCTGGGCCGAGCGCCTGGCCGCCGAGCCGCGCCTGGAGTGGCTGGAGCAGCCTCTTCCCCCCGGCGATCAGGCCGGCCTGGCGAAGCTGGGGGCCCGTCTGCCGGTGGCTCTCGACGAATCACTGCAGTGGGATCGGCGCCTGGCTGGGTGCTGGCCGGGCTGGCTGGTGCGGCGCCCCAGCCAGGAGGGCGATCCGCGGCCACTGTTGGCGGCCCTGGAGGCTGGCCAGCCGAGGCTGGTGCTCAGCACCGCTTTCGAAACCGGCATCGGCGGCCGCTGGCTGGGGCATTTGGCCGCGCTGCAGGCGGAGGGCCCCACACCGGCGGCACCGGGTCTGGCGCCGGCATGGCAGCCCACCGGAGAGTTGGCCAGCGGGGATCCCGAGCAGGTGTGGGAGGCAGCCGGATGAGCCGGCCCATGACAGCTGAGCAGCTCCAGCAGGCCTGGGCCGACGGGCGGATCGTGCCCCTGGCCGCCGCTGAGGAGCAGGCCGATCTGGCCGCAGCCCTGGCCTGCACGGGCTGCCCGGAAACGGCGCCGGTGCTGGAGCCGCTGCGCCGGCGCTTCGGGCCGGGTGTGGTGGTGGGGAGCGGCGGCAGTAGTGGCCGGCGGCGCTGGTGCCTGCAGCCGCTCAGCCACCTGGAGGCTTCGGCCCTGGCCACGGGCCGCTGGCTTGCGGGCCAGGGGATCGATCCCGCCGCCTGTCTGCATCTCAATCCGTTGGCGCTCCATCACGTGAGCGGACTGCTGCCGCTGGTGCGATCGCGCCACTGGGGCTGCATCCACCTCCCGATCCAGCCGGCCCTGCTGCGCGACCCGGTCGGCCTGGCCGCAGCGGTGCCGTTGCCGTCCGATCGGCCGACCCTGCTCTCCCTCGTGCCCACCCAGCTGCAGCGGCTGTTGGCCGTGGCCGAAGGCCTGGCCTGGCTGCAACGTCTCACGCTGATCTGGGTGGGCGGGGCACCGTTGCCGCAGGTGGTCGCTGCCGGTGCCCGCGCCGCCAGTCTGCGGCTGGCCCCCTGCTACGGCGCCACCGAAACGGCTGCCATGGTCTGTGCGCTGAAGCCGGATCGCTTCCTGGCCGGCATCGGTGGCTGCGGCGAACCGATGGCCGATGTGGAGCTGCAGCTGCAGCCCCCGATCGGTGCCATCGCCGTGCGCACCGCGCGGCTCAGCCCGGGCTGTCTGGAGGCTGGCACGCTGCGGCCGCTGCCGATCAGCGGTCAGGGCTGGTGGCCCAGTGGCGATGCCGGCCGGCTGGACGCTTCTGGCCTCACCGTGCTCGGACGGCTCGATGGAGCCATCCACAGCGGTGGTGAAACCGTGTTTCCCGAGCAGGTGGAGCAGCGGCTGATGGCGGCAGCGGCAGCGGAAGGCCTGCCGTTGCAGGCCATCCTGCTGCTGCCGGAACGCGATCCGGAGTGGGGCCAGCGTCTGGTGGCGCTGGTGCGACCGTCAGCCCAGGCCCTCGGAGAGGCCGGGGCGTTGCTGGAAGAGCTCAGCCGGCTCTGCCGAGCTTTGCCCGCCGCCGAACGGCCGCGGCGCTGGCGGCTCTGCCCGGAGCTGGCGCCAGGATCCCATGGCAAATGGCGGCGACGGCATTGGCAGCGGTGGCTGGCGTCGCTAGAAGCTGGCCAGTCCCCGCAATCCCATGACGACCCTCAGCGATGCTGAAGTCAGCAACAAGAAGCTGGCCGCAGGTCTCACCGGCATCTTCCTGGGGGCCTTCGGTGTTCACAAGTTCGTTCTGGGCTACACCAAACCGGCGGTGATCATGCTGGTGGTGTCACTGGCGGGCGGCGTGGTGACCTGCGGCGTCGCCTCCCTCGTGATGCAGATCATCGGTCTGATCGAGGGGATCATTTACCTCACGAAGACCCCCGAGGAATTCAAGGCTCTCTACATCGATGCTGAGAAGGACTGGTTCTGATGCCGACTGGGGCGCCCCGCTGCTGCGCCGGGGTTCCCTGGGCGTGGTGGCCCTGGCGGCGCTGCTCAGCTCGCGGTTGCTTGCGCCTGAGCTCCAGGATGGCTTCCATCCGCTGGCCCAGATGGCGGCACTCCTGCCCCTGCAGCTCGCGGCGCTGCTGTTCGCGTTCGGGCGGCCTGGCGCCCGGACGATCAGAGGGGCTGAATCCCCTGGCCCAGGCCTGAAGCCTCCAGCCAGCGGCTGATCGGCCCGGGCAGGTTGCAGCGCTCGCGGCTGTCGGCTCGGATGGCGAGGTGACGGGAGAGGGCCCGGGCTGCCAGTCGATCTCCGATCGGTGCGCCGGGGGGGCCTGCCAGTTGGAAGTCGAACTCCACTTCGAAGCAGCAGGGATCCAGCCGCCGTGGCGTCAGTCGGATCGTCAGCGGATCGCCGCAGACCAGTGGGCGGCGATAGTCAGCTTCACAGTGGACGATCGGCAGGGCCACCTCCAGGTTGCGCCCCGGGGCGGGGAACACCTCAGCGGCGGCCACCCCGAACCGCTCCAGGCTCTCCTCATAGGCCTCATGGCACCAGCGCAGCAGCTGGGGGAAGTGCATCACACCGGCCGCATCGGTGTCGCCGAACCGCACCGATCGGCACAGCAGGAGCCAGTCGTTGGGATGCATCGCCGTCGTCGTGCTGGCCAATGGCGCCCGCCACCATGCCGTCCAGTCTGCGCCACGTCCATGGCCGCGGTCAGGCTTGCGAACAGCCCAGCCTCAACACGGTCTGGGAGGCTGTTGTGGCGCATCTGGCCACGATGCTGGTGATCTGGATCACCGGCGTGTTGATCGGGGTGGTTGGCTCGATGGTCACCCTTCCGCTCAGCAGGATCACCCTGGGGATGGCTGGTTCCAGTGACAGCGCCGTTGCCCTTGTCGCCGGCCTCGCACAGCTGGCACAGGTTCCCTTTTCGATTGCAGCCTTGATGCGGCAATTCTGGCGATGNCTTCTTGCCGGACTTCTGTGCTGCCTGATCACCACCATTGGCCTTGTGCTCTGCATCCTTCCAGGCGGTGCATCGCTCGCCCCATGGCATCGGCTGCGTGGGAATCCGGATGCTGCTGGTCTGGTCGNCCGTGCGGGTGGTTTCGCTGTGCAGCTACGGTCCCGGGGCGCTGCTGGCGGTGCCGTTGAGCTGCTTCGACCTGCAGAACGCCGCCTATCACAAGGGACTCATCTCCTGAGTGCCGGGCTGCTCAGGTGGTGCTCCCTGCTCATCCGGCCGGGAAGGCGGCGACACCCCGCATCCCCAGCCCGAAGCTCACCCAGAGCCTCAGCAGCCAGTAGACCAGAAGGCCGGCAGCGCTCCAGCCCAGGGGCCAGCCCGGCAGATTCCGGGGCACCAGCCTGCGCTGCTGAACCGCGGTGATGCTCCACCACAGCAGCACCCCGGCCGTCAGCGGACCGAAGGCGTGCAGCGCCAGAGATCCGCTCAGATCNNCCCGCANNGCTGCGGCCGTGGCCCGAGTCAGGTAACAGGTGGGACAGGGGATCCCGGTGAGGGCACGCCATGGGCAGGGCCAGCCCGGCAGCAGCGGGTGGACTCCCTTGAGCCACAGCGAGCCTGTGAGGCCGGCTGGGAGGAGACAACCGGCATGTTCCAGCCGGCGCAGGAACCGGTTCAGAGCCTCAGCGATCCACCGAGCCCATGATCACGTCGATCGAGCCGAGGATCGCCATGATGTCGGCCACCTTGTTGCCCCTGAGGATGTGGGGCAGGATCTGCAGGTTGTTCTGGTCGGCGGCGCGGATCTTGAAGCGCCAGGGCGTCACGTCGTTGTTGCCCTGGATGAACACGCCGATCTCGCCCTTGCCCGATTCAAGGCGGGTATAGAGCTCGCCCTCTGGGATCTTGAAGGTGGGTGCCACCTTCTTGGCCACGTATTGATAGTCGAAGCCGGCGAACTCGCTGCCCTTGCCCTCGGCCAGGCGGCGGGCTTCCAGGTTCTCGGTNGGGCCGCCGGGGATCATCTGGCAGGCCTGGCGCAGGATCTTCAGCGACTCGCGCATCTCCTGGATGCGGACCCGATAGCGGGCGAAGCAGTCGCCCTCCTGGGTCCAGGCCACATCCCAGTCGAAGTCGTCGTAGCACTCGTAGTGATCCACCTTGCGCAGATCCCAGGGCACTCCGGAGGCGCGCAGCATCGGCCCCGAGAGGCTCCAGTTGATCGCCTGCTCGCGGCTGATCGTGCCCAGCCCTTCGATCCGCTTGCGGAAGATCGGGTTGTTGGTGATCAGCTTCTCGTATTCATCGATCTTGGGGCCGAACCAGTCGCAGAAATCGAGGCACTTCTCCAGCCAGCCGTAGGGCAGATCGGCTGCGACACCCCCGATGCGGAAGTAGTTGTTGTTGATCAGGCGCTGACCGGTGGCCGCTTCCCAGAGGTCGTAGATCATCTCCCGCTCGCGGAAGATGTAGAAGAACGGCGTCTGGGCGCCCACGTCGGCCAGGAAGGGGCCCAGCCAGAGCAGGTGGTTGGCGATGCGGTTGAGCTCCAGCATCAGCACGCGGATGTAGCTGGCACGCTTCGGCACCGGCACATCGGCCAGACGCTCGGGCGCGTTGACCACGATCGCCTCGTAGAACATCCCGGCCGCATAGTCCATGCGGCTCACATAGGGCACGAACATCACGTTCGTGCGGTTCTCGGCGATCTTCTCCATGCCGCGGTGGAGGTAGCCGATCACCGGCTCGCAGTCCACCACGTCCTCGCCGTCGAGGGTCACCACCAGCCGCAGCACCCCGTGCATCGAAGGGTGATGGGGGCCGAAGTTGACCACCATCGGCTCGGTCCGGGTCTCGAGCTGGGTCATGGGCCCCTGGGCGGCAACGTGGCGGGATCTTAGGAAGGAAGGGCCCTCAGAACGTCACTGGCGGCGAAGTTGAGCGCGGCCCGGTGGCGCCCCTTGCCGAAGCGACGGCTCCGGTTCAGCAGGATGGCTGCATGCCATCCCCGTCCACCTTCGACCATGTGCCGGTGCTGGCCGAGGCGGTGCTCTCGGGTCTGGCGCCGCTGGCCGGGCTGCTGGCGGAGCGCCCCCAGGGGGGTGTGCTGCTCGACTGCACTCTCGGCGGCGGCGGTCACAGCGCTCTGCTGCTGCAGGCCCATCCCGGCCTGCGCGTGGTGGGGCTGGATCAGGATCCGAGCGCCCGGGTCGCCGCCGCCGAGCAGCTCGCCCCGTTCGGCGATCGCGCCCTGATCGTGGCCGCCAACTTCGCCGACTACGCCCCGGCCGAGCCCATTCTGGCCGTGCTGGCCGATCTGGGCGTGAGCAGCCCGCAGCTGGATGTGGCCGAGCGGGGCTTCAGCTTCCGGCTCGACGGCCCGCTCGACATGCGCATGAATCCCACGGACGGGGAGACCGCGGGCGCGTTGATCGATCGGCTCCAGGAGGGGGAGCTGGCCGATCTGATCTATGGCTATGGCGAGGAGCGGCTCTCACGCCGCATCGCCCGCCGGATCAAGGAGCAGGGGCCCTGGGGTGATCCAGCTCGCCCACGAGGCACGGCCGAGCTGGCCTATCTGGTGGCCGGCTGTTACCCGCCGGCGGCCCGCCGGGGGCGGATTCATCCCGCCACCCGGAGCTTCCAGGCCCTGCGGATCGCCGTCAACGACGAGCTCGGCGCCCTCGATCGCCTCCTGGCAGCGGCTCCCGACTGGCTGGTGCCGGGAGGACTGCTGGCGATCATCAGCTTCCATTCCCTGGAGGATCGCCGCGTGAAGACCGCCTTCCTGGCCGACGAGCGGCTGGAGCGGATCACCCGTCGTCCGCTGGTGGCCGATGAGACCGAGGCCGCCATCAACCCCCGCAGCCGCAGCGCCAGGTTGCGCATCGCGCGGCGGCGCTGAGGGCCCCGGTCAGCCGAGCAGGCCGGTGCGGTCCTCGCGGCCGAACAGCTGCCGATAGGCGGCTGTGGAGGTGCAGGCCACCACCGGTGCCGCCACCAGCAGCCCCACGAAGCAGAGCAGCATGCCCGCCATCACCAGCACCGCTTCGAGCAGCAGAAGCAGCAGCACCTGCCCCCAGGCGGGGTCCACCATCTCGCGGCCGCGCTGGATGGTCGCCATTGGGCCTGGCCCCTCCAGCAGGGCCACATAGGGCAGGAATGTCTGGTTCACGGTGAGGTAAGCCAGCAGCAGCAGCGCCACTGCGGCGGGGACCCAGAGCAGAGCCTCGTTGAGGCGGGTCAGACCCAGCCCCACCACCACGGCCAGCACGATGATCAGCAGCAGCACCACCGCCAGCGTCAGCTGGCGCAGGAACAGCCGGCCGGCGGCGCGGCCGTCCCAGCGGCTGAACTCGGCGAAGGCCGGACGCTGCCCATCCAGGGCCAGCCAGGCTCCCCGCACCATGCCGGTCATCCCCCAGAGGCTGACGACGGTGCTGCCGATGCCGCCCACCAGCACCGCGATGCCGCCCACAGCGCCACGCACCTCGCCCGCCTCGGTCATGCCGGTGCGGGCGATTCCATTGAACAGCCCGCAGAGTGCGGCCACCAGCAGGATGAACAGCACGAAGGCCCAGGGCGCCCGTCGGAAGGCCTGCCAGCCGTCCTCCAGAGCCTGCATCACATCGAGCCTGGATGGGGAGGGGGATTCATTCATGGGATGCAACGGCTGGGCGTCGTCGCCCGGACCGTAGGCATCCACACTGGAATGTCCACGCGATCGTTGCGTTCTGACGATGACCGTTGCTCTGCCACCAGCGGCCTCCGGGCCTCCGGTGGGGCCATGAACGCAGCCGACACGCTCTGGTGGGCGGCGCTGCTGATCCAGCTGGCGGCCATCCCCGGCACCCTGCTGCCGGTGCTGCCCGGCCTGGTGCTGCTGCCGCTCGGGGCGGCGCTGTGGGTGTGGGCGATCGGCTGGAGCGCCGGCTGGCCGGTGCTGCTGCTGGCGGGTGTGCTGCTGTTTCTGGGCTGGGGTGCCGAGGCCCTGGGGCTGTGGCTCGGGCCGCCCGCCTGCAGGCCACCCGCTGGGCCTACGTGGGCGCCGGCATCGGCCTGCTGGTGGGGCTGCTGGGTCTGCTGCCGGCTTTGCCCTTCGGCGGGCCGCTGCTGGGTGCCCTGGTCGGGCCGCTGCTCGGCGCCGGTCTGGGTGAACTGCTCAGCGCCCCCAGCTCCCTGGGGTCCTTCGGGTTGCGGCGGCTGCAGCGCTCGCTCGTGGTGGGACTGGCGGTGGTGGCCGGCATGCTGGTGAGCCGCCTGGCCCAGGCGGTTCTGGCGCTGATCGGCGTGATCGGCTTCGTGCTGCTCAGCCGGCTGCTCAGCTGAGCAGCCCGGTGCGGTCGTCGGCGCCGAACAGCTGGCGGTAGGCGGCGGTGGAGATGCAGATCAGCACCGGCCACACCACCAGGAGCCCGCCGTAGCTGAACAGGGCGGCGATCATCTGGAGCACCGCTTCCACGACCGCCAGCCACAGCACCATCCCCCAGCTGGGATTCACCACGCTGAAGCCGGAGCGCAGGGTGTCGAGCGGCTGCTCGCTGCCCAGCAGAGACACCTGCACCAGGAACTTCTGGGTGATCGCCAGCCAGAGGTAGAAGATCCCCACCAGGAGCACCGGGATCGCCCCCAGGGCCTGATTGATCCGGCCCAGACCCAGACCCAGCAGGGAGGCGGCGGCTCCCACCACCGCCACCACGATCGCCAGCAGCAGGGCCGAGCCCAGCAGGCGCAGAGCGGCGGCGGGATCCCAGCGGACGAAGTCGGCGAAAGCAGGCTTATGGCCCCCCAGGGCCAGCCAGGCGGCGCGGGTGAGGCCCACCAGGGCCCAGAGCAGCACGATCACATAGCCGATCAGCCCCACGATCAGGGCCAGCCAGGCGCCGGTGGGGTGCACCCCGAGCAGTTCCGGCACCTCGCCGAGGCGGCCGGCACCCAGGCCCACGAGCGCGAGAAAGGGCAGCAGGATCGCCCCCGCCAGCACCTCGAACAGGAGAAAGGCCCAGGGGGCTCGGCAGAAGGCAGCCCAGCCATCCTCCACGGCCTGGAGCACCTGCAGGCGACCGGAGCCGGTGGGGGTGAGGGCCATCAGACGAACACGCACTGAACGGGACGCTAACGACGGCTGCGAGCCTCGCCAGTGCCCGGTAACGCAGTGTGTCCGGAGGCCCGGTTCAGCCCCGCAGGCTGCACACCGCCGCGGCCACCGCGGCGATCGCCAGGTCGATCTCCGCCTGGGTGGTGTCGCGCCCCAGCCCGAAGCGGATCGACGCGGCCGCTTCGGCGCGGCTGCGGCCCAGGGCTTCCAGCACATGGGAGGGGGCTCCCTCGCTGCAGGCCGAGCCGCTGCTCACGGCCAGCTGGCGGCGGAGCAGCCGGTGCAGGGCGGCCCCATCCACGCCAGCCACGGTCACGTTGAGGTTGTGGGCCAGGCGCGGGCTGGCGGCGCCGTTGCGCTGAATGCCGCCGATCGCCTCCAGACCAGCCCAGAGCCGGTCGCGCAGGCCCCCAGCCGCGCCGCCCGCTGCTCCAGGTCGGTGATCGCCAGGTTCAGGGCCGCCCCCAGGCCCACCACCAGGGGCACCGGCACGCTGCCGGCCCGGCGGCCGCCCTCCTGACCGCCGCCGTGCAGTTGCGGCGCCAGCGGCACCCCCTCGCGCACCAGCAGCGCCCCCACCCCCGCCGGCCCGAAGCACTTGTGACCGCTGAGGCTGAGCAGGTCGGCGCCCAGCTCAGCCATCGCCAGCGGGATGTGGCCGGCGGCCTGGGCGGCGTCCACATGCAGCAGGGCGCCGTGGCGCCGGCACAGCCCCGCCACCGCCTCCAGGGGCTGCAGCACGCCGATCTCGTTGTTGGCGGCCATCACGCTCACCAGCAGCACGTCGTCGCCCAGGGCCTCCGCCAGCCGCTGCGGATCGAGCAGGCCGTCGCTGCCCACCGGCAGCAGCGTCAGCGGAAAGCCATGCCGCTCCAGATAGCGCAGTGGATCCAGCACCGCCCGGTGCTCGCTCACCAGGCTGAGCAGCCGCCGCCGCCCCGCCACCGCGCTTCGGTCTCCCTGCACCAGCGCCGCTTCCGCCACGCCCTTCAGGGCCAGGTTGTTGGCCTCGGTGGCGCCACTGGTGAACACCACCCACCCGGGCGGAGCCCCAGGGCCGCCGCCACCTGGCCGCGGCTGCGTTCCAACGCGGCGGCCGCCTCCAGGCCGGGCCGGTGGCCGCGGCTGGACGGATTGGCGGGATGCTCGCTCCACCAGGGCGCCATGGCTGCAAGCACCGCAGGGTCACAGGGGGTGCTGGCCTGGTGGTCGAGGTAGGCGAGCATGGATCGTCGTGCCTGACGCCATGCTGCCAACACCCTGCAGGCCCGGGGCCGTCGCCGTGCTGGCCGTGCTGGCACTGCTGAGCCCCACCCCCGGCCGTGCCGAGGACGGCGGCCAGAAGCCTTCCGCCAACCGGCCAGCCGGCCTGGTGATCCTTCAGGAGCGGCTCAGCCACCAGGGGCCCACGGCCATCGGCGTGTACGGCGTGGAGGTGGACCCCACCACACCGGGCCTGCGGCGGGTGAAGGTGTGGGAGGAGCAGCTCAACAACGTGACGGTGCGGGTCGACACGATCCGCTGCACCCCCACGGCGCCGATGCGGGTGAGCAGCGACGGCAGCCGCTTCTTCCTGCGCGAGCTCAACCCCGGTGGGCCGATCACCGCCGGCAATCGCCTCGATCACCAGATCTGGTGGGCCACCTGCTTCCCCGAACAGGCCGGCAAGGATCCGGCCGGCCTGGAGGCCCTGGCCCGCCAGCTGGGCTACAGCGGCCAGCTACGGGAATCCGAGCAGATCCTGCCTGGACGGCCCCGCTGACCCTGAGCAGACTGACTCTCATGACTGTTGATCCCAGTTCCGCCGCCGATCACGAGGGCGCCGCCTCTCCGGTTTCACCGGCCGGCGAGGCCGTGCCCGCCGAAGCCGCCCACGACATCCCCCCGGTGCGGCTGCTGGTGGTCGACGACGAGCCCGGCCTTCGCTCCGCGCTCACGGCCTACCTCGAGGATGAGGGCTTTGCGGTGACCACCGCCAACGACGGCGAGGAGGGCTTTGCGAAGGCCCAGGAGCTGCTCCCCGATCTGGTGATCAGCGACGTGATGATGCCCCGCCTCGACGGTTACGGGTTGCTGCGCCGGCTGCGCGACGACGAGCGGCTGGGCGGCACGCCGGTGATCTTCCTCACCGCCAAGGGGATGACCGCCGACCGGATCGCCGGTTTCCAGGCCGGCTGCGACGACTACATCCCCAAGCCGTTCGACCCCGACGAACTGGTGGCCCGGGTGCGCAACGTGGTCAATCGCCAGCAACGCCTGCTGGCCGAGGCGGCCCGCTTCGCCGACGCGGACATCGGCCAGCTGTCGCGCCAGATCACCGAGATCCGCTCGCTGCTGGCCAC
>NZ_LFEK01000063.1 GCF_001039265.1 Synechococcus sp. GFB01
GGCCCAGGCGGCTGGAGAGGCTGGTGAGCAGAAAGCCGAGTCCGCCGGTGGTCACGGCGGCGGCCACCAGGATGTTGGAGAGGCGGCGGGAGCCGAGCACGGGCTGCTCGAGCACCTGCTGCGGGCGCGGACCGGAGTCTGCCTTGGACACCGCCATCGAAGCCGTCGGAACGATCAGATCACGCCATCCTGACGCGGGGCCCGCCCACCGGGCCGAAGAATCGGAAGAAATACCTAAAACGCTGACCAGGGCTGGGATGTCAGCCCGTTGCAGCACGCCTCGCGGTGGCCGGCAACGTTGTTACCATCCCCCGGTAACCCACAGCTCGCGGGTTTCCCGCACCGCTCATTTCCCACCCATGACGATCGCTGTAGGGCGCGCGCCGCAGCGGGGATGGTTCGACGTCCTCGATGACTGGCTCAAGCGCGACCGTTTCGTTTTGTCGGGTGGTCGGGTCTGCTGCTCTTCCCCACTGCCTATCTGGCACTGGGGGGCTGGCTGACCGGCACCACCTTCGCTACCTCCTGGTACACCCACGGCATTGCCAGCTCCTACCTGGAGGGCTGCAACTTCCTCACCGCTGCGGTGAGCAGCCCGGCCGATGCCATGGGCCACAGCCTGCTGCTGCTCTGGGGTCCGGAAGCCCAGGGTGACTTCGTGCGCTGGGTGCAGCTCGGAGGCCTCTGGCCCTTCGTGGCCCTGCACGGCGCCTTCGCCCTGATCGGCTTCATGCTGCGTCAGTTCGAGATCGCCCGTCTGGTCGGCATCCGNCCCTACAACGCCATCGCCTTCTCCGGCCCGATCGCGGTGTTCGTCAGCGTCTTCCTGATGTACCCGCTCGGTCAGAGCAGTTGGTTCTTCGCGCCCAGCTTCGGGGTGGCGGCGATCTTCCGCTTCCTGCTCTTCCTGCAGGGCTTCCACAACTGGACCCTGAACCCCTTCCACATGATGGGCGTGGCCGGCATCCTCGGCGGCGCGCTGCTCTGCGCCATCCACGGCGCCACGGTGGAGAACACCCTCTTCGAGGACGGCGAGCAGGCCAACACCTTCCGCGCCTTCGAACCCACCCAGGAGGAGGAGACCTACTCGATGGTCACCGCCAACCGCTTCTGGAGCCAGATCTTCGGGATCGCCTTCTCCAACAAGCGCTGGCTGCACTTCTTCATGCTGTTCGTGCCGGTGATGGGTCTGTGGACCAGCAGCATCGGCATCATCGGTCTGGCCCTCAACCTGCGCGCCTACGACTTCGTGTCGCAGGAGATCCGCGCCGCCGAGGACCCCGAGTTCGAGACCTTCTACACCAAGAACATCCTGCTGAACGAAGGTCTGCGCGCCTGGATGGCGCCGGCTGACCAGCCGCACGAAAACTTCGTCTTCCCTGAAGAGGTACTGCCCCGTGGAAACGCCCTTTAATTCCGGGCTGGTGAGCGTCGGGGGCAAGGACCTCGACTCCACCGGTTACGCCTGGTGGGCCGGCAACGCCCGCCTGATCAATCTCTCCGGTCGCCTGCTCGGCGCCCACGTCGCCCACGCCGGTCTGATGGTGTTCTGGGCCGGCGCCATGATGCTCTTCGAGGTGAGCCACTTCACCTTCGACAAGCCCATGTATGAGCAGGGCTTGATCTGCATGCCCCACGTGGCCACGCTCGGCTACGGCGTGGGTCCCGGCGGTGAGGTCACCGACCTCTATCCCTTCTTCGTGGTGGGTGTGCTGCACCTGATCAGCTCGGCCGTGCTCGGCCTCGGCGGTCTGTACCACGCCCTGCGCGGTCCGGAGATCCTGGAGAGCTATTCCTCCTTCTTCTCCCAGGACTGGCGCGACAAGAATCAGATGACCAACATCATTGGTTATCACCTGATTCTGCTCGGCGTCGGCGCCCTGCTGCTGGTCTTCAAGGCCATGTTCTTCGGCGGCGTCTACGACACCTGGGCCCCAGGTGGCGGCGACGTTCGCCTGATCACCAACCCCACCCTCAACCCCGGCGTGATCTGGGGTTATCTGTTCCGCGCCCCCTTCGGCGGTGAGGGCTGGATCATCGGTGTGGACTCGATGGAAGACATCATCGGCGGTCACATCTGGATCGGCCTGATCTGCATCTTCGGTGGCATCTGGCACGTGATCACCAAGCCCTTCGGCTGGGTGCGCCGCGCCNTCATCTGGAACGGTGAGGCCTACCTGAGCTACAGCCTCGGCGCGCTCAGCCTGATGAGCTTCATCGCCAGCTCCTACATCTGGTTCAACAACACCGCCTATCCCTCGGAGTTCTACGGCCCCACCAACGCCGAAGCCTCCCAGGCCCAGAGCTTCACCTTCCTGGTGCGCGACCAGCGCCTCGGCGCCAACATCGGTTCGGCCATGGGCCCCACCGGTCTGGGCAAATACCTGATGCGCTCGCCCACCGGCGAGATCATCTTCGGTGGTGAAACGATGCGCTTCTGGGATTTCCGCGGTCCCTGGCTGGAGCCCCTGCGGGGCCCCAACGGCCTCAGCCTCGACAAGCTCCAGAACGACATTCAGCCCTGGCAGGTGCGCCGCGCGGCTGAGTACATGACCCACGCCCCCAACGCGTCTCTGAACTCGGTGGGCGGGATCATCACCGAGCCCAACTCGGTGAACTTCGTGAACATCCGCCAGTGGCTGGCCGCGACCCAGTTCGTGCTCGCCTTCTTCTTCCTGGTGGGTCACCTCTGGCACGCCGGCCGCGCCCGCGCCGCCGCTGCCGGTTTCGAGAAGGGCATCGACCGTCAGGCCGAGCCCACCCTGGCCATGCCCGACCTCGACTGATCGACGTCGAGTCGTCTGGGCCTCCATCAGCCCCTGGCTTCGGCCAGGGGCTTTGTTATCGGCCCCCAACGGGGAAGACAGTCACCATCGCCCACCTCCGCCTCACTCGCACAGCACCGTGATCGCCATCCCAACCCCATCCCGTTCGACCTGGCTGAAGGCCCTGGTGATCAGCTGCATCGGCCTCGGAGGCAACGCCGCCCAGGCCCAGCTGCAGCAACCGGCCAGCACGGATCTCTCGAGCCCCGCGCCCGGTGTGCTCTGCGACGCGGCAGGGCCGATCTGCTACGACGCCCAGGGGCCGTCGATCGCACAGACGCAGACCTACTTCGGCCGCACCGCCGCCGAGCAGCTCAGCCGGCAGCTGGCGGGTCGTCCCACCCTTCAGGAGTTCCGCCTCAGCAGCGGAGCCGTCTGCGACACGCGCGCCCGCCTCTGCTGGAGCGACGGCTTCATGCGCCGCAACGTCGCCGCGGAGCTCTCGCGTGAGCTGTTCGGCGGCCCTGCTGAGGCGGGCAGTGGTGCTGCCGCTGGCTCGGCCCTGTATCTGCCGCAGGCCGGGGTGGCCTGCGACCCGCAAGGCCGGGTCTGCTACGACAAGCTGGGCCTGTCGCTGGGTCTGACCCGGGAGTACTACGGCAGCTACGCCGAACAGCAGGCACAGCGGCAGCTGGCCGGTCAGGCTCCGCCCAAGGTCTTCCGTCTGAGCAGCGGTGCTGTGTGTGATGTGGATGCGCGACGCTGCTGGAGCGATGGCTGGGATCGCCGCCGCGTGGACGCCAGCCTCAGCAGCCAGTTGTTCGGCCAGGAGGCCACCGGCGTGGCCCGCCAGGCCCAGTGCCGGCTCAGCCGCTGGTTCAAGGTGCTCTCCAGCGGCACCTGCGAGATCAGCGACCGCAGCAGCGGGGGCGTCCGGCAGCTCGATGTGACGCTCAGCAACGGCACGGTGTACAGCTTCTCCAGGCCCGCCGGCGCGGCCTATCGCCTCACCGACGGCAAGGGCCGGACCTGGCCCGTGGCGTTGAATGATCAAGGCAGCAGCCTGAGCTTCTCCTGGTCGGATCGGATGCTCCAGATCACCCCTCAGCGCCAGCCGGGTGCCGGTGATCCCAGCCTGGGCCAGCTGATCGACTCCCTGCTCGGCAACTGAAGTCGCCGCCGAACCCGCGGAGGGTGGCCGAAGACCGGTGCCCTGACCGCTGCGCTCAGGGCACCGCCGACGACAGCTGAGCCGACGCCAGGGCCACACCCTCCTGCTCGAGGCGACGCACAAGCCGACCCAGCAGCTCCCGCTGCACGGCCCATTGCCGGCCGGCGCGGGTGAGCACCAGGATGCTCAGTTCCACCGCCAGCGCGTGACCGGGTCACGCCCGCACGATCGGAGCCTCCAGCAGGTTGTCGTTCCAGGCGGGATCGGCGGCGAAAGCCGAGCATTCCTGCTGCACCAGATCCACCACAACATCCAGCCGCGGGCAGCCCGGAGCCAGAGGCAGGGTCAGTTCCACGCCGGAGCGCAGCTTGGTGTGATTCACCAGCATCTCCAGGCGGCTGTTGCGGAGCACCACCACCCGCTGATCCAAGGTGCGCAGCACGGTGGCCAGCACGCCCACATCTTCAACATCCCCGCCCACACCGTCGATCTCCACGTAATCGCCCACGGCGTAGTGGTCATCGAACAGCACCACGAGGCCCGCCACGAAGTCGCGCAGCAGGCCCTGAAACACCAGCGCCAGGGCTCCGAGCACGGCGCCACTGGCTAGCCAGGCGGCCACCGGCGAGTCGTCCAGCCCTGGCCAGCCCGCAATCACCCACACCACCAGCACGATCAACCCAGCCAGGTTGATCAGGCGCCGGCCCACCTGAAGCAGGTTGCGATAGCGCTGCTCACGGCGCGCACGCTGCACGAAGGGCACCGACATGGTGCCCAGCCATTGCCACAGCAGCACATGGAGCAGCTGGCGCAGCAGCCACGCCACCGCAGCCACCAGGGCCGCCTTGAGCAGCATCGAGAGCGGCTGGAGCAGCACCGCCACCGCCAGCGGCACCCGACCGGGAACCGCTGCCAGCCCGAATCCCAGCATCACCACCAGCTGCACGAGCGTGAGGCTGACCAGCAAGCGGCTGGTGGTCTGCAGGCGGCGGGCCCGGCCGCTCTGCAGATCCTTCGAGGTCCTGGCCAGCAGCTGGTGGCGGCGCAGGGCCCGCCGGCTGCGGCTCCACAGCCAGAGACTGCGGGCTGTGGAGGCAGCCAGGAGCAGCTCCACCACCAGCGCGATCACCACCCGCAGCTCCAGCAGCGCCGGCTGCATGATCCGCCGGGCATGGCGCAGTCGCCGCTCCAGCATCTGGCGCCAGTCGGCGGCCAGCTGGGTGGTGGAGAGGCCGTGCAGCTGCGCATCGGCCGCCGTGACCGTGAGCAGGGGAATCGCCATCGTCCGCCCCGGCAGGCGGGCCTGCAGCAGGATCTCGCCATCGGCCAATGGCTCAGTCTCCACCTGCAGATCCTCGGCACGGCCCAGCAGGCCCCAGTGATCGCCACTGCAGAGGCGCTGGCGGCGGGGCCCGCCCAGCACCCCCTCGACCATCTCCTCCGACAACCACTCGGCCGTGGTGCAGAGGCTGCGCGGTTCGTAGAGCAGGCGCAGGTTGCCCTCGATCAGCTCGGCCCGGCGGCGGGCCTCCACCACGGCGCCGTCCCCGTGCAGCTGGGGCGACGCCACCACGAGAGCCGGGATGCCGAGAATCCGCACGGGAGCGACCTGGTAGCTCCCGGCAGCCCTGATCCGATCGGCCTGAGTCGCTGCCGGCTCCCCTGTGGGTGCGGCTGCGGCCGCCAGGCGGATCGGCTGCAGGAGCAGCAGCAGCGCCACAACCACAGCCCAGATCCGGCGCCTCATCTACAGNCTCGAGGCAGGGCCGCCGTTGGATGCGGATCGTGCTGGGCCGGGAGGCTCATGGCAGACAGGCGAGATGGATCAACCCGGCACCAGGGCGGCACCAGGGCGGCCCCGGGTCGCTGAGGCGGCTCCACCCGGGCGAAGCCGCTCAGAAGCTCAGGTTGATCACGTTGTGGCCTCTGGGAGCATCGCTCTGCCGGAACTCCAGAGGCAGATTCCCGTCATCAGGGACCTCGCCGCGGTAGCGATCGGAGGCAGCCTGCAGATGCACCTGCTCGAGTGTCANGGGCTCCTGCTCGAGCGGTGCGGCGATCGATGCGCAGGGAACCAGCAGCGTGCCGGCTGCCAGCAGAACCACGAACTTCATCGGCCGGAGGGGTGTGAGGGCCACCCTTGCCCTTAGCCACGGTCGGGGGGCGATGCCAACGACGTGGCCGGCAGCGCGGCATCCGATGCCAGCCACCGCCGCAGCAACGGCAGGCTGAGCCCGATCACGCTGGAGAAGCAGCCCTCGATCCGCTCCACCAGGGCCCCGCCACGCCCCTCAAGGGCGAAGCCGCCGGCGCACTGCAGCGGCTCGCCCGTGGCCACGTAGGCCTCGATCTCCGCATCGCTGAGCTGGGTGAACCGCACCCGCGTGGTCACGCTGGCGAGGCGTTCGCAGGGCGTGGACGGGGCTGCCGCCGGCCCCGCCAGCAGACAGTGGCCGGTGTGCAGCTCCCCCCAGCCGCCGGCCATGCGCCGCCAGCGCCGGATCGCCTCCCGGGCGTCCGCCGGCTTGCCGAACACCTCCCCCGCGAAGACCAGCACCGAATCGCAACCCAGCACGCCGCTGATCGCCGCCTCGCCAGGCCGATCACCCAGCCGCTCGCGCACCGCCGCCGCCTTGGCCCGCGCCAGCAGCTGCACCAGCCGGGTGGGATCGGTGTGGCTGATCGCGTCCTCGTCCACGCCGCTCACCTGCACCTGATGGGGAATGCCGGCCTGCTCCAGCAGACGGCGGCGGGCCGGCGAGGCTGAAGCGAGCAGCAGCACGGGCATCGGAACGGCTGAGCCAGACAATGGCAGCGGATGCCACGCCTGCGTGCCCCCAGCCGCCACCAGCCACGACGACCGGCGAGCTCTGCAGCGGGCCCGCCAGGCCGTGCGCTGCCTGCCCTTCCGGCTGGCGTTCTACAGGGAACTGGAGCAGCAGGGGCTCGGCAGCGGCCAGCTGGTGGCCCGCTCCGACTGGCGGCGGCTCAGCCGCCGCCGCCTCAACGCCAGCCGCACGGAGGACGATCTGATCTGGCTGATCCAGCTGGGGGTGCTGCGCCGCGAGGTGGACGGTCAGGGCCTCACCGAGCGGGTGCGGCTCACGCCGCTGGGGCGTGAGGTGCTGGCCCCTGGAGCGACGAGATCCCGGCCTCCGGCCCGGCCGCACGCCTGCGCCACTGGCTGCGGCGCCACCGCCCGCGGCTGTGAGCACCCCACCCCCCTGATGGTGCTCGGCACCAGCAGCGGTGCCGGCAAGTCGCTGATGACGGCCGCCCTCTGCCGGGTGCTGCGGCGCCGCAGCGAGACGCCGCTGCCCTTCAAGGGGCAGAACATGAGCAACAACGCCTGGGTGGATGAGGCGGGCGGCGAGATGGCCTACTCCCAGGCGCTGCAGGCCTGGGCGGCGGGGCTCGAACCGCGCTGCGCCATGAATCCGGTGCTGCTCAAGCCCCAGGGCGACTCCACCAGCGAGGTGATCCACCTGGGGCGGTCGGTGGGCAGCTGCCGCGCCGAGCACTACTACCGCGACTGGTTCCGCCCCGGCTGGGCGGCGATCCGCCGCGGCCTGAGCGAGCTGCAGGCGGCGCCACCCCGCCGGGCGGCTGGTGCTCGAGGGAGCCGGCAGCCCGGTGGAGGTGAACCTGCAGGCCCGCGACCTCACCAACCTGCGCCTGGCCCAGTACCTCCGCGCCCGCTGCATCCTGGTGGCCGACATCGAGCGCGGCGGCGTGTTCGCCCAGTTGGTGGGCACCCTGGCGCTGCTGCGGCCGGTGGAGCGGCCGCTGATCCGCGGGCTGCTGATCAACCGCTTCCGCGGCCGGCGCGAGCTGTTCGAGGAGGGCCGCCGCTGGCTGCAGGCCGAGACCGGCATCCCGGTGCTGGGGGTGATGCCCTGGCTCGATGAACTCTTCCCTCCCGAGGATTCGCTCGATCTGCTGGAGCGGCGCGGCCGCAAACACGGCGCCGAGCTGGAGATAGCAGTGCTGCGGCTGCCGTCGCTGAGCAACTTCTCCGATCTCGACCCGCTGGAGGCCGAGCCGAGCGTGCAGCTGCGCTGGGTGGAGCCCGGCGAGGAGCTCGGGGCGCCCGATGCGGTGGTGGTGCCGGGCAGCAAGCAGACCCTGCGGGATCTGGCGGCACTGCGGCAGAGCGGCCTGGGGGAGGCGCTGCGGCGCCATGCCTTCGGCGGCGGCCAGGTGTTCGGCATCTGCGGCGGCCTGCAGCTGCTGGGGCGTGAGCTGAGCGACCCGGAGGGCCTGGAGGGGAGCGCCCACGACGGGCCGGACAGCGTGGCCGGGCTCGACCTGCTGCCCTGGGCACCGTGTTCGGCGATGCCAAGGCCCTGCGCCGGCGTCGCAGCCCGGCGCTCTGGCCCGCCGCGAACGATGACGCACCGCTGGGAGATGGCGCACCCCTGGAACTGGAGGGCTTCGAGCTGCATCGCGGTCAAAGCCGCGCGCTCGAGTGCTGCCAGCCGCTCTGCGCCGATGCCGGCCTGGGCTGGGTGCAGCCGCTGGGCGATCAGGGCGGCCTGGTGGCCGGCACCTACCTGCACGGTGTGTTCGAGAGCGGCCCCTGGCGGCGACGCTGGCTCAACCGGCTGCGCCGCCGCCGGGGGTTGCCGTTGCTGAGCGAACACCAACCGCACCACAGCCGGCAGCGGGATCGGCTGCTCGATCGCCTCGCCGATGCCTTCGAGCGGCACGTCAACCTGGAGCCATTGCTGGGGCCGCCATGAAGGAGGTGCTGATCCGCTGGCCCGACGGCAGCAGCACGCGGGTGCCCACTGGCACCGACTGGCTGGCCGCGGCTCAGCAGGCCGGGGTGAGCATCCCCACCGGCTGCCTCGGCGGCAGCTGCGGGGCCTGCGAGATCGAGGTGAACGGCCGAGTCGTGCGGGCCTGCATCGCCACGGTGCCGCCCAGCCGCAGCGGCAGCCTCAGCGTGGAACTGGCCAGCGATCCCTTCTGGTGAGGAGCCACCAACGGCCCCCACCGCAGGGGGGCGCCGGGGGAAAGCCGCTCAGTCGGCCTGGATCAGCCCGCCGCCGAGCAGCATCTCGCCGCTGTAGAACACCGCCGCCTGGCCCGGCGTGATCGAGAACTGGGGTTCGGCGAACTCCAGCCGGCAGCGATACGGGCGATCGGCGGCACGGTCGGCGTCGGTGGCGGGCAGCGGGATCAGCCGGGCCGGCTCCGGACCGCTGCGGTAGCGCACCTGCACGGCCACCTCCAGGGGCTCCTGCGGCGGTTCGATCGACACCCAGTTCACGGCCCCCACCAGGGCATCCCCGCGGGCGGCCTCGCGGCGGGGCGCCACGACCACGCGGTTCATGGCGCCATCGAGCCGCACCACATGCAGCGGCTCGCTCCAGGCCACCCCCAGCCCCTTGCGCTGGCCGATCGTGAAGTGCTCGATGCCGTCGTGCCGGCCCACCACCCGGCCGTCGGACAGCACGATCTCGCCGACCCGCGGCGGCAGATGGGCATCGAGGAAGGCCTTCATCGAGCCGTGGTGATCAGCCAGGCAGAGGTCCTGGCTCTCGGGCTTGCCGGCCGTACGCAGGCCGTGGCGGGCCGCCTCGGCGCGGGTGTCGGTCTTGGTGAGCTCGCCGAGCGGGAACACCAGCCGCCCCAGCGCCTCCTGGGGCAGGTCGTAGAGGAAGTAGCTCTGATCCTTGCGGGCGTCGAGGCCGCGCAGCAGCTGATGGCGGCCGTTGGCGCTCTGATCGCCGTGCCACACCCGGGCGTAGTGGCCGGTGGCGATGCGATCGATGCCGCGCTCCTGCTCGGCCCAGCGCAACATCGGGCCGAACTTCACCTCCCGGTTGCAGCGGGAGCAGGGCAGCGGCGTGATGCCGGCGCCGTAGCCCTCCACCAGGAAATCGACGATCTGCTGCTTGAAGTGCTGACGGAAATCCACCACGTGGTGGGGCACCCCCAGCTGCTCGCAGATGCCCGCGGCATCCACCAGCCCCTCGGCGCAGCAGGCGCCCTTGCCCTGCATCAGCCAGAGGGTGAGGCCTTCCACCGCCCAGCCGGCCTCCACCAGCAGCGCGGCCGTGAGCGAACTGTCGACCCCGCCGGAGAGCCCCACGGCCACCCGGTGCTCACCGGGCCACTGCCGCAACCGCTCAAGGGCTGCGGCCCCGGCCGGCGTGGCCGGCGGCGTGAACGGCTGAACCGCGGCGGGCACGGGGCGACGAGGGCGGGCTGCCTCCATCATGAGACCGAGCCCCTCAGTCCTGTCGTGCCTGCCCGCCGTGCCGCCCCGCTCTGGCCCCCGCGCGACGGCGACCACATGCTGGTGAGCGGCGCCCAGATGGCGGCGCTGGAGACCGAGCTCTTCGACAGCGGCCTGCCGGTGGAGGCGCTGATGGAGAAGGCGGCGCTGGCCGTGAGCCGGCGGCTACTGGCGAGTCACGGCGCCGTCCTG
>NZ_LFEK01000064.1 GCF_001039265.1 Synechococcus sp. GFB01
GGATCACCTGGTGTCGTCGATCGAGTACTACCGGCTGATGAACCAACGCGTGCAGCGGCGCTTCGGCGACAACAGCTCAGCTCGGGTGCTGATGTATTCGATCGAATTCGGCGAATTCTCCCGAAACGAGCGGCTGGCCGAGGCGGGGGACTGGAGCGCGCTGCGCCGGATCATGCTCGATGCCGCCGGCCGACTGAAGCGCGGTGGAGCCGATTTCATCGTGATCGCCTCCAACACGATGAATTCCACCGGCGATCTGATTGAACAGCAGATCGGCATCCCGGTGCTGCAGATCGCCGACACCACCGGCGAGGCGATCCGCCACGCCGGCATCAGGAAGGTGGTGCTGCTGGGCACCAAGTTCACCATGGAGGCGCCGTTCTACCGCGAGCGCCTGAAGAGCAGGTTCGGAATCGAGGTGGTGACCCCCGAGCTGGCCGACCGCGATTACATCAACAAGGTGATCTTCGATGAGCTGGCCGTCGAGAGGTTCACCCCCGAGGCGAAGACGCGCTTCGTGGCGATCACCGAGAAGCTGATCCGCGAATCGGGCGCCGGCGGCGTGGTGCTGGGCTGCACCGAGATCCCGCTGCTGATCCAGCAGAAGGACCTGTCGGTGCCCACGTTCGACACGATGACGATCCATGCCAATGCGGCGGTGGATCGGGCGCTGCGATGAAGCAGGGCTGTTCCGCTGTTGGTCCCCCCGGCCTCACCAGGGGCCCTGCCAGAGGAAGGTGTTGAAGAGTCGTCCGCCCAGACGGCTCTGATGCCCCAGGGTGTTCTGGGTGGAGAGGCTCACCACGGCGCCGAGCCGGTCGGCCACCTTGAGGCAGGTCTGGAACTGCTGGGCGGTGTAGCACTGCACATCGAGCTGATTGCAGCCGGCACTGGGAACCAGGCCGGCCTGGAACGGCTGGATGCTGCAGAAGATGGGTTTGGTGTAGATCTGCCGCAGCCGATGGAAATCCGCCAGGCTGTAGTTGGCGAAGAAGTGATCGTCAACCTGGATGGCGTCGCCGTGGCGTGCCTCATGCACGAGGTCTTCGACACGCAGCGCGCGGTACTGGGGAGACTGCACCCACACCACGGGCAGGAGACCCTGCCGGCGGGCCGCCTCCGCCGCCTCCCGCTGCATCGCGTCCGACACCTTGCGCACGTCGAGGAAGACCATGCGGTAGTTGCTGGCGCGGATCTGCGCCATGGTCATCTCCAGCGACCGCCGCGTGGCGTAGTACCAGATCTGGGGCTGCGACAGCCAGGTGCCGTTGGGAGCAGCCTGCACCGCCGCCGCACCGAGGGCCAGGGAGGCGGCCAGGAAGCGGCATCCCGCAGCGCCGAGAGCTCTCGTGCAGCGCGGAACCATCCACCGGCCTCCTGAAGGATCGGGAGGGGCTCGCCACGGCAAGCCCCTGTGGTCGTTCTAGTGGCGTCTGCGCGGAGTGCCCTGCCCAGCCTGCACCGTTGTTGAAGCTCAGGAACAGCGGGCCGGTGGGGCCGTGCCTTCAGCAGAGCCCACCGTCATCGCGAGTTGAACGAGATCGGGGAGTGAGCAGGTTGGCCGGGCGGAACAGGGGCAGGAACGGGGTCAGGGCAGATCCTTCGGCACGATGTCGATCACGATCGCCTTCGCCGGGGCATCGGTCTCGTTGCGCCACCAATGCACCACCCCGGCCGCTTCAAAGGCCACCTCTCCTGGAGCGAGCGGTTTCGGCTGGGCAGCAGGTGCGCGTCGCTCGGTCATCTCCCCTTCCAGCATCACGGCGACACCCGGGCGGCGTTCGTGGCGATGCACGCCGATCTGGCCGCCGGGGGCAACGGTGATTTCCCGGGCGCGCAGCATGTAACCCTTCATCGCTGGGAAATCCCGCTCCAGATCCGTGGATCCGAGCAGGCGCACTGATCGAACACCTCGCGTTTCCTTCGGGGCACCGGGCAGGACGTGCTCCAGCCCCCGCCGTTCGTTCTCGGGAACGACCGCCCTGGCGTCAGNCCTGGCAGGCAGAGACCAGCCGGCTGTGATGCTGGCAGCCAGGCAGACAAGGGCGGTCTTTGTCCAGCCTGCGGTCGCCGGGCCTGTGGTGCCGATACGCATCGACGCAGCCAAGACTCTGATCCAATCCTGCCAGCCTTGGCGGGTTGATTGTCTCTACCTTGCGTAGCCCGGAACCAATGGCCATTCGGGCAGCCCGCCACACGTGCTCCTGCGAACTGCGCTGGAGCTTCGGTCTGTGATTCCCACCGAATCGCAAGTTCGATGCCAAAACCCACGCCGCGAACGTGCTCCGGAACAATCGAGATCAGGACGATTGCATTTGCCGGCCCAGGCATTCGATTCCGCGAAGCAGCCACGCGCCATGCCCACCCACCGAGGCACGCCACAGACTGCTGCTGAGACCGCGACCTCAGACGCTGCGCGGGCGACCGATCCTCGCCATCAGCCCCGATCACGATGCACAGTTCCGTGGTGGCCCTGCAGCCCGCGGCACCGTGCGCTGGTGGCGACGCTGCGCTGCTGAGCGCGCCAGCGGCAGGATGGCCCCATGAAGCTCCCCACCCTGATCGCCGTGCTCGCCCTGGCCGGGGCCGTGGCCACCGGCAGTGCCTACAAGCTGCAGGGCCAGAGGATTGACGAGAACGGCATCCTGCACGAGCCCTTCGCGCTGATCCCGATCACCTACGNCCTGATCGCCGTCTCCGGTGTGAGCGCTGCGGTGAGCCTGGCCGGCCGGAAGCGTTGACGGGTCACAACCGCAGACTGAGCCCGTTCGTCTCCTTGCCATGATTCGACGTCGGGCCCTAAGCCTCGCTGCCCTCACTGCCGGCTGCATCGCCGGGGCCGTCACCCTCCAGCGGCCGGCCGCCGCCGCCGAGACGGTCGACTGCTGGTTGAACAGCAGCAAACAGACCTGCACGATCCAGCCCTGGCGCAACGGCGGCTTTGAGATCAGCTTCAGCGCCGGCGCCATCGTCCGCTTCGTGCCGGCCGGTCCCCCCACCACCGACAGGCGCCCGATGCGCGATGAGCAGGGACGCCTCTGGCTGATGAGCGGCCACCACAGCTTCGAGCTGGTGGAGCAGGGCGGCGACCGCAACACGATCTCCGTCTCGAGTGTGCGCAGTGAGCCGGCCCCTGCCTTGGATCACATCGCCCACGGCAAGGTGAAGCTCAACGGTCACGGCCAGAACACAGTGACCCTCTACGCCCAGCCCAATTTCGGCGCGGCGATCGCCGGCATGGGTGTGTCGGGCGAAACCCTCGACAAGCTCTCCTGCACCACGAACAGCCAGGGCACCTGGTGCCGCGTGGGCTACCCGGGCCAGAGCGGACGGGTGCTGTGGGTGCAGCGCGAATCCCTGATCTTCCTGGGCGACGGGGAATGAAGCTGCACTGAGCTGCCGCCGCGGAACCTGGTGCTGCCCCTCGACTGGCGGAACAGCGAGGCGCCAGAGCCAGGTCGCGGCAGCGGGTGGTGGTGGAGAAGAGGGTTCGCTGCTGCGCCGGGTGATGAGCAGCCTGTCGATGCCGCTGGGCTGGTGCCAGAGCACGCCTTCGCGCGCGATCCACCCGGGCTGACAACGCTGGCCGCCGGCTCGCCAGGATGAGGAGCGCAGTGTCGGGGCCATGCCCAGGCAAGCGCGCAACCAACCACCCCCGTGACGATCGGCCCCATGCCAGCCACCTCGAGCTTCGCGGAGTTTGCGCAACGGGCCGACTATTCGCTGCTGGATTCGCTGCAGGCGGACCCGCAGGCCACTGGCGATGGCCACGATCACCAGCCCCGCCAGGTGTTCTCCGGGCACTACGTGCCGGTGAGGCCAACCCCGATTCCAGCGCCGGAGTACGTGGCGCACAGCCGAAGTCTCTTCCAGGAACTGGGCCTGAGCGATGCGCTGGCCCACGACGAGCAGTTCCGCCGGCTGTTCTCCGGCGACATCAGCGTGGCGCGTGAGCCGATGCGGCCGTTCGGCTGGGCGACGGGCTATGCCCTCTCGATCTACGGCACCGAATACATCCAGCAGTGCCCGTTCGGCACCGGCAACGGCTACGGCGATGGCCGTGCCATTTCCGTGTTCGAAGGCGTGTTCAACGGCCGGCGCTGGGAACTGCAACTCAAGGGCGGTGGCCCCACGCCCTACTGCCGCGGCGCCGATGGACGCGCCGTGCTCCGCTCCAGCGTGCGCGAATTTCTGGCCCAGGAGTTGATGCACGCCCTGGGGGTGCCCACCTCACGTTCGCTGACGCTGTATGTGTCGCGAGCCGAAACCGTGCGCCGGCCCTGGTACTCGCCGAACTCCAGGTCGTTCGATCCCGACATCCTGGTGGACAATCCGGCGGCGATCACCACCCGCGTCGCGCCCTCGTTTCTGCGCGTGGGCCAGCTGGAGCTGTTCGCCCGCCGGGCCCGCAGCGGTGCCCATCCGGGAGCGCTGCACGAGCTGCGGATGATCGTGGCGCACCTGATCGAGCGGAACTACCGGCCGGAGATCGATGCGAGCCTGGCGTTCAGCGATCAGGTGGTGGAGCTGGCCGGCCTGTTCCGCTCGCGGCTCACCGCACTGGTGGCCCACTGGATCCGCGTGGGCTACTGCCAAGGCAATTTCAACAGCGACAACTGCGCCGCCGGTGGCTACACGCTCGACTACGGCCCCTTCGGATTCTGCGAGCTGTTCGATCCCGCTTTCAGCCCTGGACCGGCGGCGGCGAGCACTTCTGCTTCTTCAATCAACCGGTGGCCGCCGAAGCGAACTACCAGATGTTCTGGGCCGCCATCCGCCTGCTGCTCGAGGGCAACACGGAGGCCCTGGCGAGGCTGGATGCGATCCGCGANGGCTTCGCCGCAGCGATGCAGCAGGAGCTCGAGTCGATGTGGGCCCGCAAGCTCGGCCTGGCCAGCCATGACGCCGCGCTGGTGAACGAGCTGCTGGAGCTGCTGGTGCTCTCCAAGGTGGACTTCACGATCTTCTTCCGCAGGCTGTCGGGCATCCCCGAGCAGCTCTCCACTCTGAAGGCGAGCTTCTATGTGCCCAGCTCGGAGCAGCTCGATGCGCAATGGACGCACTGGCTGCAGCGCTGGCGGGAACGCATCACGGCAGGCGGCGACATCAACGCGACAGCTGCCGCGATGAAACGGGTGAACCCGGCAGTGACCTGGCGCGAATGGCTGATCGCTCCGGCCTATGAGAAGGCGGCGGACGGAGATTTCAGCCTGGTCAGGGAACTGCAGGAGGTGTTCAGCCATCCCTACGACGAGCTGCCGCCGGAGCTGGAGGCGAGGTACGACCGCCTCAAGCCCCGGGAATTCTTCAACGCCGGGGGCGTTTCGCACTACAGCTGTTCGTCGTGAGGGGCACTCAGCTGGCGCGGACCTGGCAAGGTCGCGGTTTCCATCGATACTGATCAGATCGGTCTGGCCCCATGAGCCTCGCCCTCGCCCAGCCTCAACTCGACGCCATCGTGGACGCCTGCCGACAGCACCATGTGCTGCGCATGCATCTGTTTGGCTCGGCTCTGAGGGACGACTTTGACCCCAGCCACAGCGACCTGGATGTGCTCGTGGAGTTCCAGCCCATCGAACCCAGAGCCCTGGTGCGCGCTTACTTTGGCCTGGAGCAACAGCTTGCCTCGATCATTGGCAAGCCTGTGGATCTGGTGATGGCCGATGCTGTGCGCAATCCCTATGTACTCCGCGACATCGATGCTTCGAAGCAGCTGATTTATGAAGCGTGATCCAAGGGCCTTTCTCAGCGATGTGATCGAGGCAGGCCACGCCATCCAGAAGGCCGTCGATTGCATCAGCGTCGACGACTACTGCAAGAGCCGTCTGATTCGCTCCTCTGTTGAGCGGGAGTTCACCATCATTGGCGAAGCGCTCAGCCAGCTCTCCAGGCGAGACTTGGATCTGTTCATTCAGATTGATCAGGCACCACAGATCATCAGCTTTCGAAACAAGCTCACCCACGACTACGTAGCCATCAACGATCAGCTTGTCTGGGGCGTGATTCAGGGCAGTCTGCCGGCTCTTCTGGCCCAGTGCACCCAACTGCTCATTGAACTCAATGGAGCCTAAAGGCCAGCTTTGAGCAGTTGGCTCACCCTTAGATGTGGGTGGAGGATCAGCTCGGCCAGGCAGCGACAAAACTCACCTGGGCTGGAATCGAGCAGAGCTGCCGCTAGGGATCTTGGCCTCTGGCCAGCCCCGGGAAGCGCTCAGCAACCAAGGTAGCTACAGGCTCTGTTCAGATCGCTCTGTCAAGAAGAAGCCTCGCCTCAAACCGCCAACGCAGCCCCCTGCAGCCACCTCGCCTGGATCTGCCGCTCCAGGCGCCAGCGGATCGTCATCGGCCACTCCACCTCGGGGCTGTCGTACCGGGCAACGCACGGATGGCGGAACGGCTCGGTGACGCTCCCGGCGCGGTCCGCCTCACGCCGGTGCTCGCGCCCGTAGCCGCAGGCTTCTACGAAGTACAGCAGCAGCCGCGAACCCCGCGCCTTGAACAGGGGCACAGACTGGCTGCTCGCGTTGGAGACATCCATCTCGCTCAATCAAAGCGGCTAATGAAGGGAGGACATTCGCGTCTTCCGAGGATGACTGCGATGGCCTCCAACCTGTGGTCGACTGGAGAGTGACAATCAGGCCCAGGCCTGATCAAGACTGATGAAGCAGGGCAGATAGACCAATCTGTTGCATAATCCCTTGGCCGGTCAGAAGTTCGAGGCTCACGCCGATCACGAAACCCAGCATGGCGAGGCGACCATTCAGCAACTCAGCGCGGCGGTGAAAGCCCCATCCTGCCTTACTCTCAGGATCTGCGTAGTACATCACCGGCTCGATGACTTTGGGGTCAAGAAGCACATGCTCCTCGGAGTCCCACATGCCTCCTTCTGACTCGGCGTAGCTGTTGTTTCGGGTGCGCTTGGCGCCCTTGGTGAGTGTTTGCATGGTATTTAAGTTCGCTTGTGAATTAATGAGGCGGCATGAAGAGATAGCGCATTTGGACGATTGGCGATGGCCTCCAGGCCCATGGCTATCGATTCAGATCAGAGTGGTGAAAAGCGCGATGGCTAACGACTATTTCCCTCTCTCCACAAATCAACTCTATGCTCAAAAGAGCTTGACGAACCATTCTGCTGACCATGCGGATGTCAAGGGCGGGTTACCCGCTGGCTGCAATTCGCCAGGCACCCGGCTCTGGCTCTCAACACAGGAGGTATCCGTACGGGCCGATGCGTGTGTCTGGTTCAACACCGAGGCCTGGTGGCCTCGTTCAAGCCTGGGTCCTTCGGCGGGGGTGATGCTGGCCACACGGTTCAACGCGATGACGTTGACCCTGCCTCCATTGAACCGGCCGAAGCGTCATCCCTGCTGGCAGTCTCCTGGCAAGCTGGCGGGGGGGCTTTTGGGGGAGAAGAGAGATTCGCTCTTGTTGAGGGTCACGAACGGCAGATCGCACTGGCTGGGTTCGTGCCAGAGCACGCCTTCACGGTGGCTGGTGTCCTCAGCCCTGATTCAGGATCGCGTCGCTATGGCGACGGATCTCCGGAAAGCGTTGATAGGCCATCCAGGCCTGTTCCGGATCAACCTGGTCGTAGGCATGGATCAGGACATCCCGCATCCCTGCCATCGCCCGCCAGGGCACCCCTGGGTGTGGCAGCCTCAACTCAGGGCTGTCACGTTTGGTGGCTTCGCCAACAATCTCAAGACAGCGGATCACTACATCCTGGAGATAATCCTTGGCAAGAGAGGTCTCTTCGTTGTCGATCGGGTAGCCCAGAGCCCGATCGAGAACAGACAGGATATGGATCAGCGCCTGGCGATCCCGCACGTCCATCACANGGGGATGGCTTCGGCTTCCACAGTGGCTTTCAGTTCCGGCTTGAGGTTGCGGCGGCGGATCAGATCCACCCGGGTGAGCAGCAGATCCTCCAGAGCGGATTTCAGCTCGGCCCGGTCGAACAGGCTGGCGCCGGGGGGAAGGTCCACGAGCAGATCCACATCACTGCTGGGGGTGGCCTGATCCCGCGCTACGGAGCCGAACACCGCCGGATTGCTGGCGCCGTGGCGAGCGAGTAGCTCCTGGAGCTGGGCGGCCAATCGCTGCAGCTCGGCGAGACGCATGGGAACTCCAGGCCTGGCTTGTGCTGTGGGGGAGCCCTACGACGCTAAACCGCCAACGCCATCCACTGCATCCACGCCGCGGGGATCGGCCGCTCCCCCACATGGCCCTCGTAGATGGCGTAGCCAGACACCGGAACGGCTCGGTGACACCTGCCCGGTGGGGGAGGCGGCGGTGGTGGTGCTCTGGCTCTCCCAGTGGAACAGGGACGGGCCGAGGGCCAGGTCGCGGTAGCGGGCGGTGGGGGAGAAGAGGGCTTCGCTCTTGATGAGGGTGACGAAGAGCAGGTCGCGCTGGCTGGGTTCGTGCCAGTGCACGCCTTTGCGGTGGATCCAGGGGGCGTCGTCGCGCAGAATCCCGTAGCCGGAGGCTTCTGCGCAGCAGTAGGCCGCTTCGATTTCGGCGCGGCTGTAGCGGCCGTGGACGCGCAGGGGCACCTGCAGGGCCCAGGGCAGCGGGTGGAGGCGGCGGCCTGCCAGAGCAGGGCGAGGGCGTCGGGAAGGGGACGCCAGCGCTCGCCGGTGCCGCACAGCTGGGCGGGGGGCACAGGCGATAGGCACCGTGACCTGTTCATGGAAGCCTCGTGATGATGAAGCCCATGACCACCACGCCGACACCTCTGGTGACCCGCGAGGCGCTGCTTGCTTTGACGCAGCGGCTGGTGGAGTGCTACGCCCCGAGAAAGTGATTCTGTACTCCTGCGGAGAAGCCTCCGGCTACGGTTCCCTGGCTCGTGGAGACGGGCGCTGGGATTGGGATGCCGACATCCTGGTGGTGATGCCCATCGAGGGACGCCACCTGGCCAAGATCCGCGAAATGCGGCGAGGTTGCCCGGTGATCATCCCCCTGGATCTCATTGTCCGGAGGCCGGAGGAGTTTGAAGTTTGCTTCCGGGGGGGTGATCCGGTCGTGCGCAAAGCGCTTGACCATGGCGAGGTGCTGCATGGTTGAAGCATGGTCGGCCGTTCCGGAGTGGATTGCCAAGGCAGAAGGAGATTGGGAAGCCCCAGAGGACTCCTGACTCGGCGCCCATCCTTGCTGGGCCGAATGAGGCGGCTGGTGATCTGTTTGCAGAATCACCTCATTCCGAGCTCTTGATCAGTTGCCGAACCCAGTCGGTCAAGGCCTGGCGCCCAAGCGCTCCGGAGGCCACAGCCAGAATGGTGGCTTCCGCTGCTTCCGTCGAAGCCGTCAGTTCATACCCGTTGAGCATCAGCATGACTTCCATGGCGGCATGACCGATGCGTTTGTTGCCATCCACAAAGGGATGGTTCCTGATCAAAGAAAAGCCAAGTGCTGCTGCCTTATCGACGAGAGTGGGATAGAGATCAGTGCCCGAGAATGTCTGGCGGGGTTGCGAGAGTGACGCCTCCAGCAGGCCGAGGTCCCGCAATCCGGGCAATCCACCAGAGGTGACGATCAGACGGCGATGCAGCTCCAGAACCTCGCTGAGGCTGAGAAAGCGGATCAAGCCAGGCGCCGGTAGAGCTCCTCATTCTTTGCCAGCACCTGGGAGGCGGCGACTTCAAAGTCGGCGGAGGGCCTGCTCAACAGATCGCGAACGGCGGCTGCCGCCAGGTCCTGCTGGGCCACATTGAGCCGTACCGCCACCTCAGCGAGGGCGCGGGACTGCTCTTCATTGAGATTGATGGCGAGGGCCATGGCACTCCTCCAAGCCTCTCACTTTAGGAGGGGTTGATGGCGGTTGCCCCCTCAAACCGCCAACCCCATCCACTGCATCCACCCCGCCGGGATGGGCCGCTCCAACCGCCAGCGAATCGCCATCGGCCGCTCCCCCTCGAGGCTCTCGTAGCGGGCAAACCCCAGGCTTCATCACCTTCACCTCCGGCATGCCGTGCTTGGCGAAGAGCCCCTTCTCCAGGGCGATGATCAGCGGGGCCGAGTCGGTGAGGGCGATGAAGCCCAGGGTGGCGCCCTTCACCTCGGGCGCTCGCCGCCGGCGGTGGGGGCTGGGGCGGTTGGAACTGTCGGTCTGGGTCTTGTTGCCGCCGCAGGCGGCGAGCCACACGGCTCCCGCGGCGGAGCCGGCGGCGGTGAGCAGGAACCTGCGGCGCGAAAGATTCGACATGGGTGTTGCTGGGGAATGCCGGAGTGGCGGCGACATGCACTCCGGACGGGCTCCACAACAACGCGCGCGTGCCGGTCGGATCGATGTGTCGGCGCTCAGGC
>NZ_LFEK01000065.1 GCF_001039265.1 Synechococcus sp. GFB01
GATAGCGGCCTTCGTAGAGGGCATTGGCACGGATCGCCGGAAAGGCGAACTCGGTGATGAAGGGCTCGATCAGATCACCCACGATCGACTGGCTGGCGCCGGAATCCAGTGCCTTGCGACGGATCGGTTCGAGCTCATCGCCCTGGCCCAGATCGGCGGCGAAGGTGATCACTTCTTCCACGCCCCACTCGTTCTTCAGATAGGGGATGCAGACGCTGGTATCCACGCCACCCGAATAGGCCAGCACCGCCTTCTTCGCCCGACCCATCAAGGCACTCCCCCGTGATCCGTGTTCACTCGCTCGATTCTCCCCTGTCGGGGGCGCCGCTCTGCAGCCGCCAGCGGCGCAGCAGCCACAGGGTCATCAGCAGGGGCGGCCCGAGCAGCAGGGCCCCGATCGCACCGCCACGGGGCACCAGCGGCTCGGGCCAGCGCTCACCGGCCGCCACCAGGGCGGCACTGAGGGCCAGCGCCAGGGCCCAGAGTCGCAGCACGGCGCCGATCTTGGAGAGGGTCATGGGGGCTCGCGTTATGGTGGTGGATCGGTCGTGGCCCGTCCAAGCCTGAATGAGCAAGCTCAGCGCCGGTGCCGCCGGCAGCACCCTCGACAGCATCAATCCATCGCTCACCCGCTACGGCCGGAATGAGCCGGCGCCGGTGCTGCCCCTGCGGGAGGAGCCGGATCTGCTCAGCTGGCTCGAGAGCAGCGGCAGACTTGTGGCCGACGAGGACACCGCCGGAGCCGATGTGAGCACGGTGGAAGAGGAGGAGCTCTCGGCCCTGATGGGCGAGAAGGAGGAATACAACCCCGCCGACGAGCAACCCGAGGAGGACTGGGAGGACTGATCCCTTCACGGGACACTGGAACGGTCGGCTCCCGTTCCCTTGACCCGCACGGTTCCAAACCCATCCAGCCCGACCCGATCCAGATCCAGCCGATCAGGGGGTGGCGCAGCTTCTGCAGCCCTGCTGGCGCTGATCCTTCTGCTGGCCTGTCTGCTCAGCGACATCCGGGTCGCCAATTCCCTGCTCACGCCCCCGCTGCTGCTCGCCTGGGGGATCAGCGCGCTGGTGACCGCCTGGGGGGTACCCCGGCTCCGGGCCCTGAAACTGGGACAGGTGATCCGCGAGGAGGGTCCGCAGGGGCATCTCAGCAAGGCGGGCACCCCCACGATGGGGGGACTGCTGGTGGTGCCGGTGGGGGTGATCGTGGGCGGGCTGATCAGCCCGGGCGATCCCCGTCTGATGGCCGTGGCCGCCGTGACCCTGGCCACCATGGCCATCGGCGCGGTCGATGACTGGCGCAGCCTCACCCGACGGCACAACACCGGCCTGAGCCCGAAGGTCAAGCTGCTGCTCCAGGCCGGCGTGGCGCTGGCCTTCCTGGTCTGGGCCGCGCAAGGCCAGTGGCTCGGAGGAGCCCATCCCGGCGACGTGGCTCTCCCCCTGGGCTGGGTGCTGCCCCTGGGGCTGCTGATCTGGCCCCTGGGGCTGTTCGTGTTTCTGGCGGAGAGCAACGCCACCAACCTCACCGATGGTCTCGACGGGCTGGCGGCCGGCTGCGGTGCCGTGGTGTTCACCGGCATGGGGCTGCAGCTGATGCTGCGGGGCCATGACGGCGACCCGGCCCTGGCGGGGTTCTGCGCCGCGATGGCGGGCTGCTGGCTGGGGTTTCTGGCCCACAACCGCCACCCGGCCCGCCTGTTCATGGGAGACACGGGTTCCCTCGCCATGGGCGCCTGCCTGGCCGCGGTGGCCCTGCTCTCCAACAGCCTCTGGCCGTTGCTGCTGATGGGTGGGGTGTTCCTCGCCGAATCGCTGTCGGTGATCCTGCAGGTCTGGGTGTTCAAAGCCACCAAGAACCCGAGCAGCGGCCAGGCCAGGCGGCTGTTCCGGATGGCGCCGCTGCACCATCACTTCGAGCTGGGCGGGCTGAGCGAGCAGCAGGTGGTACGACGCTTCTGGGCGGCAAGCCTGCTATTGGTGCTGATGGGAGTGCTGCTGCTGCCCTGACGACGCCCTGACAACGGTCTGACGCGATGGCCTACTTCACCTGGACGGAACGCGGACTCACGGCCGACTGCGCCAGTCTGGAGGCGATGGCGGCCCGCTTCGAGGAGGCAGCCGCCCTGATGCGGCGCATGGCAAGGGAGGGCTTCCGGCTGGAGCGGCACAGCGACGGCCAGCGCATCACCCATCCCGACCCGACTCTGTTCGAGGCCTACGGCTTCGTGAGCGAGGAGCCGGCGGTGCGGCAGCTCACCCTGCTGCCCTAGCCGCTGCGGCGCAGATAGCCCACCACCCACACCAGCACGAAGGCCAGCGACGAGGCACCCAGGTAGATCAGGGCCCAGCGCTGCAGATCGGCGATGTCCCAGCCGAACAGCAGGCTGTTGGCCGCATCGCCGGCCGTGCTGTAGGCCAGGGTCAGGGCTGACGGCACCACAGCGCTGCAGGAAGATCAGGACCTTCTCTACCGTGCCGACTCCCCTGATGGCCAGACCCGCTGACACCCTGCCCCGCACCCTGATGCTCCTGGGCAGCGGTGAACTCGGCAAGGAGGTGGCGATCGCCGCCCAGCGGCTCGGATGCCGCGTGGTCGCCGTGGACCGCTACCCGGGTGCCCCCGCCATGCAGGTGGCCGACACGGCGGAGGTGATCGCCATGACCGACGCCGAAGCGCTGAAGGATGTGGTGCGCCGCCACCGACCCGATCTGGTGATCCCGGAGATCGAGGCCCTGGCGGTGGATGCCCTGGCGGAGCTGGAGCGCGAGGGCATCAGCGTGATCCCCACCGCCCGGGCCACGGCGGTCACGATGAACCGTGACCGCATCCGCGATCTGGCCGCCTCGGAGCTGGGCCTGCGCACGGCCCGCTTCGCCTATGCCGAAAGTGCCGAACAACTGGCGAGCGCGGCCGCGCCCCTGGGCTGGCCGGTGGTGGTGAAGCCGGTGATGAGCTCCTCCGGCAAGGGTCAGAGCGTGGTTCAGAACCCCGAGGGGATCCCGGCCGCGTGGGAGGCGGCCCTGGCAGGCGCCCGCGGCGCCGGCGCCCGGGTGATCGTGGAGGAGTTCCTGCACTTCGAGCTGGAGATCACCCTGCTCACCGTGAAGCAGTGGATCGGGCCCACCCTCTTCTGCCCACCGATCGGCCATGTGCAGGAGCGCGGCGACTACCAGTGCAGCTGGCAGCCGGCCCGGATGCCGGACTCGGCTCTGGCGACGGCTCAGGCGATGGCCCGGGCCGTCACCGACAACCTGGGCGGCGCCGGCCTGTTCGGGGTGGAGTTCTTTCTCTGCCGCAGGGCGAGCCAGCCCGACAGCGGCGATCTCGAAGTGGTGTTCTCCGAGCTTTCACCGCGGCCCCACGACACCGGACTGGTGACGCTGATGGGCCAGAACCTCAGCGAGTTCGAACTGCATCTGCGCGCGGTGCTGGGCCTGCCGATCCCCGAGATCCGCAGCCTCGGCCCGGCCGCCAGCCGCGTGATTCTGAGCCAGGGCGCCGGTGCTCCGGTGACCTTTGCCGGCGTGGCCGACGCCCTGGCTGAACCGGAAACCCAGGTGTTGCTGTTCGGCAAGCCCGAGGCCCGGCCCCTGCGCCGCATGGGCGTCGCGCTGGCCCGGGGGTCCAGCGAGGCCGAGGCGCGCCACCGGGCCGATGCCGCCGCGGGGCGGATCGCAGTGCGGAGCGGCGGCTGATCCGCTGCTGAAACGGTCCAGTGGGATCTGGTGCAGGGCTGCTTCGGCCTTTAAGGTGCGCCCACATCACAGCGCCATGAGCCAGGCCGTACCCGAGCTCCTCCGCCGTCGGCAGCGCCACCCCGTGGCGGGGGATCCTGGTGTGACCGACCTGGACGACCGTCGTTCCCAGCGCCGCCGCAAGAGCCCTGCAGGCGGCCGCAGGCTTCCCCTGCTCCCCTTTCTGCTGGGCATGGCCCTGGGCTATGGGCTGGCGGTACCGCTGCCCAAATTGCTGCAGGCGCCGCCCAGCCTGGCTGGGATGATCCACCCGCTGGGCCTCGGCAATCGCCGCATCGTGGTCCTCGGCACCGACAAGGTCGGCGCCAACACCGACGTCATGCTGACCGTGCGGATCAACGACGGCAGCACGGAACTGCTGCAGGTGCCACGCGACACATTCATCGAATCGCAGCAGTTCGGGGTGGTGAAGGCGAACGCCCTCTACGCCTTCGGCGGCATCGACTCGGTGAAACAGGAGCTCAGCTCCCTGCTGGGCACCCCGGTGGATCGCTACGTGCGCATCAACCTGCGGGCGGTGGAACGCCTGGCGGAGGCTGTCGGCGGCGTGGAGGTCGACGTGCCCAAGCGGATGTACTACGTCGACAATGCCCAGGGGCTCTACATCGACCTCCAGCCGGGCCCGCAGGTGCTCAAAGGCGAAGCGCTGGAGGGTTTCCTGCGCTTCCGCCACGACGAACTCGGCGATCTCGGGCGGATGGAACGCCAGAAGCTGGTGCTCTCCGAGGTGTTCCGCAAGCTGGCCGATCCCGTCACACTGGCCCGGTTGCCCATGCTGCTCAAAGTGGCCGGCGACGACGTCAAGACCGATCTCAACCCCGTTGAGCTGGCGCAGCTCGTCAGCGCGATGGGCAGCACGAAGCTGAAGACCAGCCAATTGCCGGGCCGGCTGTTCTGGCACAACGACCTGAGCTACTGGATGCCGGAGAGCAACCAGCACTTCGCCGCAGCGGAGAGTGCCGACCCCGCCCTCTGAGCCCGGAGGGAGACCTCCCAGCTGAGCCTGCAACGGTCTCAGTGGCGCAGGAAGCGGTGGTGATCCAGGCCCTCCAGAAGACCCCAGGCCTGGGGTCTCGATGAGAAGAACACCCCACGATGGCTGCGGAGGCTGTCGAGGGCTGGGTCGTGATCTTCCGGCACCACACCCAGCGGCAGACCCCGCAGCAACTCGCCATCCCCCTGCTGACTGGCTTCCACGAGGATCGCCCCGAGCGGCATCTGCCAGCGGAGGGCCATGTATCGCAGGGCCTCGGTCTTGGAGGCGGTCAGCGGCAGCACATCGAGATACCAGTGGTGGAAGAGGTGGGGCCGGGCCAGCAACCTGTGCTGGCGAAGGGTCTGGCGCACCAGCGGGATGATCCCCTGATCGGGTTCGGTGAGCGTGTAGCTCACCTTGAAGGGTCCCTGATCAGCCTCGGGTTGCAGCTCCAGCCGAGTGCCCAGTTCCGAGAGGGCCCGCTCCACGGCTGCGCGGTCCCAGCGACGACCGATATGGCGCTGCCAGTGGGGATCCGACACATCGCCATGGGGTGTGGCGATGTGGATCTCAGTGCCCGAGCTGCTGATCCAGAGGCAGGGATCGGGCAGGTGCAGCTCGGCGTAGCGCTGGCGAGCAGCCTTGTAGCCACGGCCGGTGCAGACCGCCAGGGCCAGGCCGGGATGCCGGCCCAGTCGGCGCCGCAGTTCCGCCAGGCTGGCGGGCTCGGGGCAGGACAGGCTGGCGTCGAGATCGAGCACCAGCAATCGCTGGGGCGGCCGGCCGGAACCGGCCTGACCCTGCCGGAACCAGAGGGTGGGGCGCAGACTCACCGCCTGCCGGGCGCTGGCCAGAGCCTCCCCCAGGTAGTGGATGACGTGGGCATCCCAGCTGAAATGGCGGCTGACCACCTCGATGCCGTTGTCGCGCCAGCGGCGCCAGCGATTCGGATCGGCCAGGCTCTGCTCGATCGCCGACTGCAGAGCATCGAGATCGGAGACATCCACCAGCAGACCGTTGTGGCAGCGGTTGAGAATGTCGCGCGGGCCGCCGTCATCCGTGGCCACCACGGGCAGACCGCTGGCGGCCGCTTCCAGCAGGGTGAGCCCGAAGGCTCTGTGAGGGCTGGATTCACGAACACGCCCCCGAGCCGGGAAGCCCAGCGGTAGATCTCGGCAATCTGACTGCGCTGGTGCTGCTTCGGATAGCGACCTGGCCATAGAGGTCATAACGGTCCACCAGCTCGAATACCTGCTGGAGCACATCCCGCTGCGCCGTCTCCAGCTGGCGGGGGTCATCGCGACACCCCAGCACCAGCACCAGGTTGTGGCGCCGCCGCAGGCGCTCCGACCGGCCGAACACCTCCACCAGCGCCGGGATGTTCTTGCGCGGATCGGCTCTGCAGATCGCCAGCAGTGGTGGCTTGGCCGGATCGCGGAGGAAGGGGGCCATCAGTTCCCTGATCGCCGATTCATCGGCACCGGCCTGGGGTGGGAAGAACTGACGGCTGTCGACCCCCGGAGGAATCACCCGGGCCTGGTCCGCCCGGAAGCGCCCGTAGCGGGCGTACTGGTGGTCCAGCTCCTGGCGGGTGCTCGTCACCACCAGGTTGCTGTGGGCCAGAGCCAGCTCCTCGGCGTCGATCCGCTGCGCCATGGAGTAGTGGCTGTCGATCTGGACGGCATCGAGCCCGGCGGCCAGCAGCCGTCGCCGCTTCTCCCGCCCGAGCGAATGGGCGGTGAAGACCAGCGGGATGCCGAGGCGGCGACGCAGCAATGCACCCACATAGCCGGCATCGGCGTAGTGGGCGTGGATCCAGTCGGGCAGCCGCTCCTGAGCCAGCAAGGCCTCGGCCAGGGCATCGGCCAGCTCATCGAGATGGATCCAGAGAAGTTCCTTGCGCAGGTAGCGGCTGGGCCCGAAGGCGAACCGGCGGATCGTGGCGTCCGGTGCCAGGGGCTCGAGGGGCTTCGCGTAGTCGGCCGACACCCGCCTGTCGCGGATCAGCCGGGTCACCACATCGACCCGCTCCACCTCGGGACGGGCCGCCATGGCCCGAGCCAACTCCAGCACGTAGGTGGTCTGCCCGCCGGTGTCGGGATCACGACCGAGCTCGAGGTCATGGGATCGAAACAACCCATGCAGGTGCAGATGCAGCACGTAGAGGCCGGCCATGGCGGGCTCCTGGCGAACGACGAACGGCAATGGCGGTTGTCGTTATCGATAGNCGGGATCTGACTGGCTGTCAGCCCTGCAGTAGCGCGATCAGCGCAGCAATAGTCTCAGTCAGGATGGCGAGACTCGCTGTGTGGAGAGCCCACTGAGCGAACGCTGGGCAGGCGCGGGTCNGCAATGATTTGTGATGAAACGCCCACTTCAGGCCGCCGCCCGTGCAGACGGATGCTGCGCCAGCACCTGCCTGAGGTAACGCCCCGTGTGACTGGTGGAATGCTCGGCCACCTCCTCCGGGGTTCCCGTCACCACGATCTCGCCTCCCTTGTCTCCCCCTTCCGGCCCGAGGTCGATGACCCAGTCGGAGCAGCGGATCACATCGAGATTGTGCTCGATCACCAGGATCGAATTGCCCTTGTCCACCAAACGCTGCATCACATCCATCAGCTTGTGCACGTCGTAGAAGCTGAGACCGGTGGTGGGTTCGTCGATCAGGTAGAGGGTCTTGCCGGTGGCCCGCTTGGAGAGCTCGGTGGCCAGCTTCACCCGCTGCGCCTCGCCGCCCGAGAGGGTAGGCGCAGGCTGACCCAGCTTGATGTAGCCCAGGCCCACATCCACCAGGGTGCGCAGGCGATCGGCGGCCTGAGGGATGGCGGAGAACACCTCACAGGCCTGCTCCACCGTCATCTCCAGCACATCGGCGATGGTGTGGCCCTTGTAGGTCACCTGGAGCGTCTCGCGGTTGTACCGGGCGCCCTTGCAGACGTCGCACTGCACATAGACATCCGGCAGGAAGTTCATCTCGATCACGTTCACGCCCTGGCCGCTGCAGGCCTCACACCGGCCGCCCTTGACGTTGAAGCTGAACTGGCCCACCTGGTAGCCGCGGGCCTTGGCCTCCACCGTGGCGGCGAACACCTGGCGGATGGGGTCGAACGCACCGGTGTAGGTGGCGGGGTTGGAGCGGGGGGTGCGGCCGATCGGGCTCTGATCGATCACGATCACCTTGTCGATCGCCTGGATGCCCCGCAGTTCGTCCAGCCCCGCCGGAAAGGGCACCTTCAGGCCCAGCTGGTGTTCGAGTGCCGGATGCAGCAGCTCGTTCACCAGCGTGCTCTTGCCACTGCCGCTCACACCGGTCACACACACCAGGCGGCCCAAGGGGATCTGCAGATCGAAGCCGCCGAGATTGTTGCGGCGGCAGCCACCAGGGTGAGCCGGCGCGAGCCGCTGCTGCGCCGCTGGGAAGGGGTGGGGATGCTTCGCCGGCCGCTCAGATAGGCCCCGGTGAGCGACGTCTCGGCCGCCAGCAGGTTGGCGAGGCTGCCCTCCGCCACGATGTGACCGCCATGCACGCCGGCGCCGGGGCCGATGTCAACGATGTGGTCGGCGGCGCGGATCGTGTCCTCGTCGTGCTCCACGACGATCAAGGTGTTGCCGAGATCCCGCAGCTTGATCAGGGTGTTGAGCAGCCGGTCGTTGTCGCGCTGGTGCAGACCGATGCTCGGTTCATCCAGCACGTAGAGCACCCCGGTGAGGCCGGCACCGATCTGGGTGGCCAGGCGGATCCGCTGGGCCTCCCCACCACTGAGCGTCATCGCCGGCCGGTCGAGGCTCAGGTAGTCGAGCCCCACATCCAGCAGAAACTTCAGCCGCAGACGGATCTCCCGCAGCACCAGATCACCGATCTGGATCTGGCGGTCCGAGAGCAGCGGTGCGGACCCCTCGCTCTCGCCCACGCCCATCAGCTGCTCGATGCGGCGCAGACTCTCGGCCACGCTGGTGGAGGTGAGCTCATGGATCCGGTAGGGCCCCACCCGCACCGCCAGGGCCTCGGGCCGCAGGCGCAGCCCCTGACAGGTGGCACAGGGCACCAGCTCGAGATACTTCTCGAGCTTCTGGCGCATCGCCTCTCCACTGGCGTCGCGCAGCTGGCGCTCCAGGATCGGCAGGATGCCCTCGAAGGGCCTCACGTAGGTCTGGGAGCGGCGATAGCGGCTGTCGGCCTGGATCGGGATGGGCTCGCGTGAACCGTGCAGCAGCACTTCGTGCTGCTCGGGGCTGAGCTGATTCCAGGGGGTCTTGATCTCGAACCCGAACGCCTCGCCCACCGAATAGAGCAGCGAGAAGTAGTAGGCGTTGTCCTTCTCGGCCCAGGGCGCCACGGCGGCATAGACCGGCAGCGAGGGATCGGGGATCACCCGCTCCACGGTGAACTTGCGCAGATGGCCGATGCCGTGGCAGTCGGCGCAGGCGCGTAGGGGCTGTTGAACGAGAACAGCCGCGGCGAGAGCTCCTCCATCACCGCCCCGTGCACCGGGCAGGCGAAGTTCTCGGAATAGAGCCGCTCCCGCTCGATCCCCTCCGGCAGCGCCTGATCGGCCTTGGGCACCACCTCCACCAACGCCAGGCCATCGCCGCGCTTGAGGGCGGTGCGCAGCGAATCGGTGAGCCGCTCCTGGATACCGTCGCGGGCGACGAGCCGGTCGACCACAACCTCGATGTGATGGCTGTGGTTCTTGTCGAGCTCGATGTTGTCGGCCAGCTCACGCACCTCGCCGTTGATGCGCACGCGGGCGAAGCCTCGGCCACCAGGCCACTCAGCAGCTTCACATGCGTTCCCTTCTTGCCCCGCACCACCGGAGCGAGCAGCTGGTAGCGGGTGCCCTCCGGCAGCCTGAGGATCTGATCCACCATCTCATCGATCGACTGGGGCCGGATCGATCGGTCGCACTCCGGGCAGTGGGGCTCACCGGCGCGGCCGAACAGCAGGCGCAGATAGTCCTGGATCTCGGTGACCGTGCCGACGGTGGAGCGGGGGGTTATGGCTGGTGGATTTCTGGTCGATCGAGATGGCCGGGGACAGGCCCTCGATCGCGTCGACGTCGGGCTTGTCGACCTGCCCGAGAAACTGACGGGCATAGGCCGAGAGGCTTTCCACATAGCGCCGTTGCCCCTCGGCGAAGATCGTGTCGAAGGCCAGCGAGCTCTTGCCGCTGCCGCTGACGCCCGTGAACACCACCAGCCGGTTGCGTGGAATCGTCAGATCGACGTTCTTGAGGTTGTGCTGTCGAGCACCCCGGACCCGGATCACCTCCTCGAGTGAGCCGCCGTTGAGGCTCATCAGGGCGGYMKTKGAGCGAAACATGCGTAAACTGATTCTCACCAGCGTTGCCAGCATTGGCCTTATCAGCCTCGGCGCTTGCCAGAGCGAGCAGGCCGACCAGGTCGAAGACCAGGCTGAAGCCCAGGCTGACGCGCTGGAAGACG
>NZ_LFEK01000066.1 GCF_001039265.1 Synechococcus sp. GFB01
GGCCGGCAGGGCCAGGGGGAGCAGCTGCAGGGTGGTGCGGAACTCGCCCAGCCGGTCACTCAGGGCGGGATCCTGCTCGAGCAGGGCGGCCAGCCGCTCGCATTCGGCGGAGTCGAGATCGCCGAGCGCGTGGCCCGCCAGCAGGGCGTCGATCTCGGAGGCGTCGGCAGCGGAGCGCTCCGGGTGGGGGTGGCGGTCGTCGGGAGTCATGGTGTGCTGCGGAGATCGAACAACAGCTCGCGCAGGCGGATCAGGCCCTGGCGGGAGCGGGTCTTCACGGTGCCCAGCGGCAGCTGCAGCCACTCGCCGATCGCCGCCTGGCTGAGCCCCTCGTAGTAGGCCAGCTCGAGCACCTGGCGCTGGCTGGCGGGAATCGCGGCGAGGGCGCTGCGCACCCGCTCGGCGAGATCCTCCTGCTCAACGCTGTCGTGGGGGCCGGGCACGGCCGCGGGGAAGAGCTGGTGCGACCAGCGTTGCACCAGCTGCCATCGGTTGCGGCGCTGCTGGAGGCGATTGATCGCCATCGAGCGGGTGAGCAGCAGCAGGTAGGCGAGCACCGGCCCGCGGGAGGGCTCGTAGCGCCCCTGCTGCCAGTAGCGCAGGAACACGTCGTGGGTGAGATCCTCCGCCTCCTGCCGCGAGCGGCAGAGCCGCAGGGCCAGGCGGTGCACCGGAGCTCCGCAGGCCTCGTAGAGCGCCTCGAGGTTGTCGAAGGGCTGAGCATCCGCGAGCGGCGGCTCCGCTGCCACGGGCCGGCCGGGTGGTGCATCGGGATCGGGGGGGCGGCGTGCCACGAGGTCTGCCGCGTGTGCCGTTGCTGGGAACTACTGGCGAGCCGGCCGATCGGATTGCCGCGGGCGGCGTGCCAGCACCACGCCCGCCAGCAGCAGGATCACACCGACCACGGTGGGCGGGCGGATCGGCTCGCCAAGCAGCAGCGCCGCGCTGACCACGGCCACCGCGATCGTGAGACTGCCCCAGAGCGACACGGTGGCGACGCTCGCCTGCCGGTAGGCCCATCGCAGCGCCAGCTCACTCCCGAGCGAGAGGGTGAGCGCATAGAGCAGCAGCACGCCCGCCACCCACCAGAGCTGCAGCAGCAGGAAGTGCCCGGGGCCGTAGAGCAGCAGGGCCAGCGCGGCGAACACCAGGGCCGTGACGCTCGAGCCCAGGCCCACGCTCAGGGCCGCGGGCCAGTTGCGGCCGGCGATCGAGCGGCCGGTGAGCGCCGCGCCACTGAAGGCCAGCACCCCCACCAGCGCCCAAACGACCCCGCCAGGTCGTCCATGCCGGCTCCCATGGCGGCCTGGGTGAGCTGGGGCAGCAGCAGGCCGCAGCTGATCAGCAGCAGGCTGGGGGTGAAGGCGCGCGGCAGCGGCTCGCGCAGCAGCCAGCGGGCCAGCAGCGCCGAAACCGGCAGCACCAGGGCGAAGAGCAGGGTCTGGCTGATCACCGTGAGCGACTGCAGGGCGAGGTAGTAGGCCACCGGACCGACGAACCTGCCCAGGAGCGCGTCGCCCGCCAGCAGAGCCCGATCGCGCCGGCTCAGCGACAGCAGCGCCGGTCGGAGGCTGCGCCGACCGGCAAGCAGGGCGGCGAGTCCAATCGACAGCTGGGCGAAGAAGAACACATTGCAGAAGCTGATCGGGTTCTCGCCGTTCACCGGGTTGCTCAGCCCGTGCTGCTGCAGAGCCTTGAGCACGGTGGCGTCGAGACCGCGCAGCACCACGTAGATCGCCAGGGGCAGGGCGAAGCCGGGCAGGAGCCGATGGGGGGGCAATCCGATCGCGATGCTCAGCGGTAGAGGGGGGGCGGAGGCGCTGATCCCACCGGGCTGGGCTCCTCCTTCTTCATTACCCCTTCATTACCCCCGTTCCCACCATGGTGGTCAAGACCCCATCCCTGCCCTCGACCCTTGCGGCCGGAGCCATGGCCCTGGTGCTGCTGGGCACCGCAGCGGCTGTCGTGCGCGCCGCCGACGCGGCGAAGCCGGCTCCGGGCAAGACGATGCTGCCCGTCGCCGCCGCGATGGCCAAGGGCAGCTTCCGCCAGGCGGAGGCGCCGGTGAGCGGCGGCTTCAAGATCCGCACGGAGGGCGGCACGCGGATCCTCGAACTCAGCAGCGACTTCAGGACCAACGACATGGCCCCGGACCTGAAGATCGTGTTCAGCCCCTCCGCCACACCGCTGGCGATGAGCAAGCCGCCGGCCTATCCCCTCAAGCCCGGGAGCACCACCATCCTGGCGCCGCTGAAGTCGTCGTCCGGGGCCCAGAGCTACACGATCCCGGCCTCGATCGATCTGAGCCGGCATGGATCGGTGCTGATCTGGTGTCAGAAATTCAACGCCACCATGGCGTGGGCACCGCTGAAGGCCTGAGGCCATGCTGAACGAAGGCTGAGCTCCGCTGCCGCCGCCCTCCCGCCGCGATCCCCCATGCAGACCGTCGACTGGCTCTGGCTGATCCACCCCGCGCTGGCGGTGGTGCTCGTGTACCCCCTGCTGGGGATGGTGCTGCGGCTGGCGCGGCAGACTCGGGAGCGACGCATCCACCACAGCAAGGAGCCCGCCACGGTGGGGCGCGATCACGCCGACCTGGGCCAGTGGCTGGCGGGCGCGGTGGTGGCGATCGTGCTGGTGGCCGAGGCGGTGGTGATCGCCACCGGCAAACCCCTGGCCGGCTTCGAGGGCGGCCCGGGGCGGCTCGGGCTGCTGCTGCTGGTGCTGATCGGCAGTGGCGTGGCCCTCGCCGCCCTCTGGCGGGTGCGGCAGCCGGTCTACCGCGCCAGCTTCGCCCTGCTCTGCTGGGCCGGCGTGATCGGGCTGGGGCTGCAGCCCGAGGTGTTCCGCCGCAGCGACAATCCCCTAGATCCGGCCTTCTGGCAGTCCCACTTCTGGGGAGGCATCGGCCTGGTCGGCCTGATGCTGTTCTCGATGGCGGGGCGGCCCGAGATCCACCGGGAGCTGCGCTGGCGGCGGCTGCACCTGAGCCTCAACACCCTGGCGGCGCTGATCTTCGTGGCGCAGGGGATCAGCGGCCCGCGCGACCTGCTGGAGATCCCGCTCAGCTGGCAGAAGCCCACCGTGTTCAGCTGCGACTTCGAGCGGCTCACCTGTCCGCCGCCGGCCATGCCGCAACAGCCGCCCTCCAGTTGATGCGCCTGCCCTGGGCCGTGCTGCTGCTGGCCCTGCTCACGGGCCGCTACCTGCACTGGCGGATCACCGCCACCCTCAACCTCACCACCCCGCTGGCCGGCACGCTCAGCCTGCTGCTGCTGGCCGCCGAGCTCTGGCTGCAGGCCCATGGGCTGCTGCTGCTGCTGTTCACCCTGGCGCCGGAGCGCGCCCGGCCGGCGGACGCCCCGGCGCAACGGCAGCAGGGCCCATCCAGCGCGGCCGTGCCGTGGGTGGATGTGCTGGTGCCCAGCTATGGCGAGCCGCTGGAGGTGGTGGAGCGCTGCCTGCGCGGTTGCCGCGCCATCGCCTACCCAGCCTTCGCGGTGTGGCTGCTCGACGACTCCGGCCGGCCGGAACTGCAGGCCCTCTGTGAGCGCCTGGCTGCCGCTACCGCCAGCGCGAGCGGCGCGAGCACGCCAAGGCCGGCAATCTCAACCACGTGCTGCCGGAGCTGAGCGGCGAGCTGGTGGCGGTGTTCGACGCCGACGTGGTGCCGGTGGAGAGCTTCCTGGAGCGCACCGCCGGGCGGTTTGAGGATCCGGCGGTGGGTCTGGTGCAGACGCCCCAGACCTACATGAACGCCGATCCGGTGATCCGCAACCTGGCGCTGGAGCGCTGGCTGCTGCCCGACGAGGAGAGCTTCTACCGCTGGATCGAGCCGGTGCGGCAGCGGCTGGATGCCGTGGTGTGCGCCGGCACCTCGTTCGTGGTGCGGCGCCAGGCGCTGCTGGCGGTGGGGGGCTTTGAACCCGGCACGCCCTCCGAGGATCTGGCCACCGGCATCCGCCTCACGGCGGCGGGCTGGCGCTGCCTCTTCGTGGCCGAGAAGCTCAGCGCCGGCCTGGCCCCGCTGAGTGCGGCGGCGCTGGTGCGGCAGCGCTGCCGCTGGGCCGGCGGCACCCTGCAGACCCTGCGCACCGGCGCCAACCCGCTGCGCATCGCCGGCCTGAACCCCCTGCAACGGCTGGCCTTTCTGGAGGGAATCCTGCACTGGTTCAACGTGCTTCCCCAGCTGGTGCTGCTGCTGATGTCGCTCAGCCTGGGGGTGCTGGGCGTCGCCCCGCTGCAGGTGAGCGGGGCAGGCCTGCTCCAGGCGGCCGTGCCGCTGGTGGCAGCCCAGTTGCTGCTGGCCCGCTGGATCAGCGGCCAGAGCCGCACCGCGCTGATGCCGGAGCTCTACCGCTGGCTGGTGCTGCTGCCCCTCGCCGGGGCGGTGCTGGGCGCCCTGCTGGGCCGGCCCCAGCCCTTCCGCCGTGACCCCGAAGGCGCTGGCCGTCGGTCGCCGCCGGTCGCCGGAGCCGAAGCTGCTGCTGCCGCTGCTGGCACTGCTGAGCCTGCAGGTGGTGGCCCTGCTCAACCTGCTGCCGGCACCTCTGGGCCTGGGCGCCAGGCGGCCTGCTCTGGAAGGGATCTCCAGCGCCACCCTCGCGGTGGTGCTGGCCTGGGGCCTGCTCAACGCCCTGCTGCTGCTGGCGGCGCTGCGCTGTTGCCACGACCGCGCCCGCAGCAGCGCCATCCCCTGGCTGGCCTGGGGAGAGGCGGTGACGCTCAACGGCCGGCCGGCCCGGCTCACGGCCCTGAGCGAAGTCGGGGCCGAACTGCAGCTGGCGGAGCCCCTGCACGATCTGGAGACCGCCAGCCTCGAGCTGGTGAGCAGCGACGGGCAGCGCTGGCCGCTGCAGCTGGAGTGCCGCCAGGGCCTGCGGCTGGGCGGCCGCTGGGGAGACCTGAGCGAGCTGCAGCGCGACGAGCTGCACCGGCGCCTCTACCGGCGCCCCGGGCAGTGGCCGGTGCGGCGTGCTCCGGCCGAGCCCCTGGCGCTGCTGGCCCTGCTGCTGCGGTTGCTGCGACCCCGCGGCCGCGACAGCTGGTTTCGCCGCAGCCTGATGCCGGTGATCCCGGTGGGCGTCAGCGCACCTGCACACCCTTCCAGAACGCCACCCGGCCCCTGATCTCGGCGGCGGCGGGCTTGGGATCGGGATAGAACCAGGCGGCGTTGGCGTTCACCTGGCCGTCCACCACCACGTCGTAGTAGTGGGCCTCGCCCTTCCAGCCGCACACGCTGCGATGGTTCGAGGGGCGGAAACATCCCTCCACCAGGGCCTCGGGCGGGAAGTAGGCGTTGCCCTCCACGGTCACGATGTCGTCGCTGCTCGCGATCAGCTGGCCGTTCCAGCGGGCTTCCGTGGCCATGGGGATCCGGGAGATGGGCCGCGGTTCTAGCGGCTGCCGGCCAGCATGGGGGGGTGAGCGAGCGAGCAACCATGACCTTGGTGGCCATCACCGGTGCCTCGGGCAAGACCGGCTGGCGGGTGGCGGATGAGGCCCTGCGGCGCGGCCTGCAGGTGCGGGCGATCGTGCGACCGGGTTCGGTGCTGCCGCCGGCCCTGGCCGAGGCCGAGCAGCAGGGGCGGCTGGAGGTGAGACGGCTGGAGCTGGTTCAGGGCGATGCCCTGCAGCACGCCCTGGCCGGCTGCGATGCCCTGGTGATCGCCACCGGAGCGCGGCCGTCGGTGAATCTGGCCGGACCGCTGCAGGTGGATGCCGTGGGGGTGCGGGAGCAGATCCAGGCCTGCCGGGCGGTTGGCCTCAGGCGGGTGGTGCTGGTGAGTTCCCTGTGCGCCGGCCGCTGGCTGCACCCGCTCAATCTGTTCGGCCTGATCCTGGTGTGGAAGCGGCTGGGGGAGCGCTGGCTGGAGGGCAGCGGCCTCGACTGGACCGTGGTGCGCCCCGGCGGCCTCAGCGAGGACGACAGCCGCAGCACCCGTGAGGGCGTGGTGTTCAGCGGCCCCGACCAGCAGCAGAGCGACAGCATTCCCCGCCGCCTCGTGGCCCAGGTGTGCCTCGACGCCCTCACCGCGCCGGCCTCGATCGGACGGATCATCGAGATCACCAGCAGCCCGCAGCAGCAGCCAGAGCCGCTGCAGAGCTGGCTGGCGGCGGCTTGAGCAGGCAGACATCAGGCAGCTGGGTGGTCAGCCCGGCGGCTCCTGCAGGAAGCGGGGCACGCCCAGTTGCAGGCCCCGGGCGTAGGCCAGCCAGCGGAAATCGCCCAAGGCGATGGGATCCACGAGCCGCAGCAGCGCCTCGCGGCGGGCCAGCAGAGCAGCCAGATCAGGCACTCCCGTGGCGCTGCTGCTCTCCTGCTGCAGGCCGTGGAGCCGCTGGGCCAGACCGAGCGACAGCAACGCCTCGCCCTGGCGGCAGTGACCGAGGGGCATCCAGCCGGTCGCCCTGGCCGCCGCATCGAGGCTCTCGATGCAGACATGGGCGGTGAGGTCCCATTCCCCCGGATCGAGCAGGGGATCGCCGCTGGCGCGCTGGCCGCGGTAGGCCAGCAGGGTGCCGGCGCTGCGCTGGGGGGCGTAGTAGCGCCAGGCCTCGAGGGCGTAGTCGACCACCAGCAGCGCACCGGCCGAAAGGGCCTCGCCGCAGGCGGCAAGCCAGGGCGCCAGCACGGGGTGGAGTTCGGTGCTCCAGCCGGGCTGGCGCTGGGGGGAGGAGGGCAGCAGCCCCAGGGCGGAGAGCAGCGCATCCGCCGGCGGATCCAGGGGCTCGCCGGGCTCCAGCCGCAGCGAGGGCTGGGCATCGGGCCCCTCGTGCAGCGCCACCATCTGGCGGCGCCAGAGCGACCCGTCCCAGACGATCCGCTCCACCGCCAGGGCGTCGAGCACCTCATGGGCGAGCACCACGCCGCGGCGGGGAGCGGCGGCCAGTTCCGCGAAGCTACGCCCAGCGGCAGGGCAGCGGACAGTCCGCCAGCCGCCGGCGCTGGCGGGCGGCCATGCCGGGATTGGGCTCCACCAGCAGCAGGTCGGTGCGCGCGGCGAGCGCAGGCCAGCCTGCCGCCAGTCCAGCGGCCAGGTCGGCGGCCAGGCTTCCCTCCCCCGGGCCGGCCTCCACCAGGGCCAGGCGAGCGTCGGGCTCAGCGGCCAGGGTCTCGAGCCACTCGGCCAGCTGGGGCAGCAGCAGGGCGGCGAAGTCGGGTCCGAGCGAGGGAGCCGTGGCGAAGTCGCCCGCCGGGCCGATGCGCAGGCGGCCGGCGCCGTAGGCCCCGTGCTCCGGATCGTGCAGCACCCAGCCCATGTAGGTGCTGAAGGGCACGCGCCCGCCGGCGGCCTGCAGTCGCTCCAGCAGCCAGGCGGGGAGGCTCACGCTCGGCAGTCGACTCAGGGAGAATGCATCTTCCCCTGGGACAGGTGCATGGGTCGGATGTGGGCCGCGGCGCTGAGCGCATTCCTGCTGCTGGTGGCCGCCACCGGCTGGGTCCAGCCGGCCCTGGCCTACGACAATCCCGACCTGCTGCCCGATCACCTCACCCCGGTGATCGACCTGGCCAAGGCCCTCACCGACAGCCAGCGCACCGCACTCGAGGAGGAGCTCAGCGACTTCGAGGCCACCAGCGGCTGGAAGCTGCGGGTGCTCACCCAGTACGACCGCACGCCGGGGCTCGCCGTGAAGGACTTCTGGAACCTCGATGAGCGCTCGCTGCTGCTGATCGCCGACGAGCGCGGCGGCAACCTGCTCAACTTCAACGTGGGCGATGCCCTCTTCGCCCTGATGCCCCGCACCTTCTGGGTGGAGCTGCAGACGCGCTACGGCAACCAGTACTACGTGCGCGACAACGGCGAGGACGCCGCCATCCTCGACGCCCTCCACGCCGTGAAGGGCTGCCTGGTGATCGGCGGCTGCCAGGTGGTGCCGGGGCTGCCCCAGGAGCAGTGGGTGCTCACCCTGGCCACCTCGATCCTGGGCGGGCTGATCGTGGGCTTCGCGGCCTATCCGCGCCAACCCGGCCGAACGATCGAGTGGGCCTGGGTGCTGCTGCTCTCACCTCTGTGGATCATCCTGTTCGGGGTCTTCGGCGTCGCCCCGATCGTGACCCGCACCAATGACCTGCTGCCGCTGGCCCGCAATGGGCTGGGCTTCCTGGGAGCGTCGGTGGCCGCCTATCTGATCGCCCAGGTCACGGTGGGGCGCAGCCGGGAGCGCCCCGGCGAAGGCTGATCCCGGCAGCGCAGCGTTGAGCCGGTCGGCCAGGATCAGCCGCCCGAGATCAGGCCCCGGCGCGGGGCCGTGAGCGCAGCTCAAGGGATTCCAGCTGGCAGCGGAGCGAGTCCTCGGGTTCACAGGCGGGGCGGCTCTCGGCGAGCGGCAGGGTCTCAGCCACCGGCAGCGAGGGTTCGAGCTGGCTGCGCAGCCGCGCCAGGTTGGCTTCGTAGAAGCGGCGCAGCTCATCGAAGCGCTTCACCGGCTGCCCGTAGAAGCTGCGGCCCGCCAGGGTGGGGAAGGAGGCCCACTCCGGAGCCAGCTTGTGGGCGAGCTGGGGGGTGAACGCCCCCTGATCGGCAAGAGCCAGGGCGCCTCGGCGCTGGATCAGGAACAGGGCGCCCTGGTCCTGCACATGGGGCCCGAAGGCATCCGGACCGGCCTTCTGGACCCCGAGGCTGCGGGTCACCAGATCCCAGGTGAAGGGCATGAACTGATAGGCACCGGCTGCGGCGCTGACGTAGCGCGCGCTGCGGATCACCCGGTCGGGGTGCCGATCGAGGGAGGGCATCAGCCCGCCCCCGAACATGATCCGGTAGCCGATGTCGTGGCCGTCCGCCCAGGTGCCCTCGGCGTAGCGGATCGTGTTGAGCAGGGCGCGGCGCTCGGGGGTGATGGCGAAGATGCGCGGCGGGGGCGGCGGCAGGGGCAGCGGCCGGATCAGCACGGCGGCGCTGGCCAGTGCTGAGCCCTGCGGCGGGGCCGCCTGGGCCATGGCGGGAGAGGCCAGCGGCAGCAGAGCCGCAGCGGCGAGGAAGGCACTCACGGGCGAGTGAATTCGCATGCTTATGCGGGGGTCTCGCAACGTTGGGCGCCAATTTGGCTATATCCGGCGAAAAGTCGGCGTTATATGGGCCAATCAAGAAATCGTCCACTCGTATCAAGAATCACCGCACACGGTTTGCAATCCAGTGGTGACCTCAGTTTCTGGCCTGAGAATCAACAGCGTTGCCAATCGTGCCGGGAGTATTGATTGGAACTGCTGATCGGGTCGGCGCATCAGGCCGTCAGGCCCCGCTGGGCCAGCCAGCCCAGCATCGCCGCGGCGGCCTGCTCGGCCCCGTGCGTGGGCAGCGGACCGTGGCTGGGCGGCAGCAGGGGCTGGTCCAGTTCCCAGGCGCCGCTGTGCAGCTGGGCCTGGGAGAGCAGGCGATGGGCGCCGTGGCGCTGCAGGGCCTGCTCGAGCACGGCGGCCTCGGCAAACCCCTCGCGATGCACCAGGTGAATGCCGAGCCCCTGGCTGAGCGCCTCGCAGAAGGTGCTGTAGCCGGGTTTGGTGAGCACGCGGCTGCAGCAGGGCATCGCATCGAGGGGCCGGAGGCCCGCCGGCAGCACGCGGCCGTTCACGGCCACCGCCAGCGCCGCATCGCTGCCGATGAAGGTCCACTCGGACCAGCGGGCCAGCAGCGCCGGATCGAGGGCCAGCCCCAGCCCTCCGAAGCCGATCAGGG
>NZ_LFEK01000067.1 GCF_001039265.1 Synechococcus sp. GFB01
CCACCTGGCCCGACCCGGGAGCCGACAACGGCTGGCAGCGTCAGCGGCTGGCCCTGCTGCCCTGTGCGCCCGGCTGGTGTGCGGCTGGGGTGCCGGAGCAGGCTGTGGCCTTCCGCGAGCCGATCTGGCTGCGACCGGTCACCGGCACTCCGGTTCAGCATCCAGCCGCTGAGCCCCTGGCCGCTCTCCCCCCGCTGTCCCGGGGGCTGCAGCTGATCGGTCTGCGCCGGGACCCGGCCGCAGGCAGTGCCGACAGCCTGGTGATCTGCGTGCAGAACCTCTCGCCCGCGCGCCGCCGGCTCGACCTGGGTGACCTCTGGGAGCTCCGCGAGCGGCTCGATGGTCTTGGCGAGCCGCTCGCGGAACCGCCGCGGCCAGGCGCTGCAGCTGACGGGCCGGCGCAGCTTGCCCCCTGGCAGCTCGCCTGCTGGAGGATCAGTCGTCGTGATCGTCGAACGGATCGGTGAGNCCCTTGGACGGCGGTCCGAAGGCGGTGTAGATGCCGAAGCCGGTGAGCCCCAGCAGCACCACCAGCACGGCGATCGCCACGCTGAGGGCCGGGGAGCTGGCGGTGCTGGTGTCCATGGTGATGAGGCGAGACTGATGAGGCGGCCGCGGGCCGGCGGGATGGGCNGGTTTGCCGGATGGTCCGACCGGACTGTGACGACCCTCGTCACAAGTCTCGACGGCGCGCCGCGTGGTGCCCGGCAGGCCACTTACACTAGTCAGACTGCACGCCCCTCAGCGAGAGGATCCAGCTGCCATGGCCCAACGCACCCGTCTCGGAGATCTGCTGCGTCCGCTGAATTCCGAATACGGCAAGGTCGTGCCGGGCTGGGGCACCACCCCCGTGATGGGCGTGTTCATGCTCCTCTTCCTTGTGTTCCTTCTGGTGATCCTGCAGCTGTACAACAAGTCGCTGCTGCTTGAAGGCATCACCGTGAACTGGAACGGCTGAGCTGAGGGCCTCCCCTGAGCCCCGGCCTCCCTTCTTCAGACAATGAATTTCTTCGGCATCGGTCTTCCTGAGCTGGCGGTGATCGCCGCCATCGGGTTGCTGGTGTTCGGCCCGAAGCGACTCCCCGAGCTGGGCAGAACCCTGGGACGCACCCTCAAGGGGTTCCAGTCGGCCTCCTCGGAATTCGAGAAGGAGTTTCGCTCGGCCATCGCCAGCGACGAAACGTCATCCGGGTCGAAGAGCACCCTGCCTGCCGCGGCGGGCTCCGAGCCGGCTGAGGTGGAGCCGCCCGCCTCACCGCCAGCCTGAGCTCTGGCCAGCCCGATGTCCGATCCGGCCCTGCCCGATCGCCAGCATCCGGATCTCCAGCTGGTCGTGGGGCTTGGCAATCCCGGCGAAAAGTACGCCGCCACCCGCCACAACGTGGGCTTCATGGCGCTCGATCGGCTGGCCGCCAGGGCAGGCACAGGGTTTCGCCACCAGGCGAAGCTCACTGGTCTGCTGGCCGAGGTCGGCCACGGCCCGAGCCGGTTGCGGTTGCTCAAGCCTCAGACCTTCATGAATGACAGCGGCCGCTCGATCCGTGCGGCGCTGGACTGGTTTTCCCTGCAGCCGCACCAGTTGCTGGTTGTGGTGGATGACATGGATCTCCCCCTGGGGCGCCTGCGCCTGCGCGCTGCCGGCAGCGCCGGTGGTCACAACGGCCTGCGCAGCACGATCAGTCATCTCGGCACCCAGCAGTTTCCGCGCCTGCGCATCGGGATCGGCGCCCCCGCGACCGATCCGGCGGAGCGCAGAGCCCGCACCGTTGGTCATGTGCTCGGCCGCTTTTCCGCCGCCGAGCAGCCGCTGCTGGACGCGGTGCTCAGCGAGGTGGAGGCCGGCATCGCTCTGATCCAGCGCCTCGGGGTGGAGCGTGCCGGTAATCGCTTGAACAGTTTTCAGAGTCCGGTGGCAGCAGGCTGACCGGATGGCCCGTCTGCCCGCCACCACCGCTCAGCTGCGGGTGCTGCGCCAGAGCTTCAGCCAGCGGCTGGTGGAGGGCGAGGTGAGCGCCGGTGGGTTCCAGTGGAGCTTCAGCTGGGCCTTCGATCGTGGCGAACTGACCGTGGAGCCGTCCCTGGGACGGGCCCTGATTCAGGACGCCCTGCTGCGCTTCCTGCTGCGAACCGACTACCAGCTTGAGGCCGGCGGCGACTACGCTTTCACGGTGCGGGCCCAGTTCTGAGCTGACAGCCGAGGTGGCGCTCCAGCAGCAGCTGCGCCACCACGTCATCGATGTCGCNGGGGGGGAGCCGCAGCCCCCNGGGCAGCAGACGCCGCCAGCCCCGGGGCGGGTGCAGCTCCCAGTAGCGCTGGCGGGCCGCCAGGGTGGTGCCCCGCTCCTCCACCAGCTGNCACGCCGAGCCCCAGGTTCCGCAGCTGCTCCAGCCAGAGCCCACTCTCCGTGCCGTTCCCCAGCAGAACGCACTCCAGCCCCTGCTCCTGCCAGCGCCGCAGCCGGTCCAGGCAGGCTGCAGGCCTCAGCACGGCGGCAGCCACGATCCGATGGCTTCGGGGCTCAGCCAGGGCCAGGCCGCACTTGCTGCGGCCGGGATCAAGGCCGGCCAGCCACTCGTCGCTAGCGTTCACGGCCGCCGCGGCTGCAGGCGATCGCTGTCAGGCCTGCTCCAGCGAAGTTGCACGATCACCGGGTCGGGCGTGTCAGCATCGCGCAGCGCCACGGCTTCGAGCTGGGCGACCTCGCCGGAGGGACGCTCGCTGAGCGCCTCGCCGAGCTGCCGCATGTTGGCCGGATCCACCTGCAGGCCGTCCGTCACGCTGCCCTTGCGCTGGACACGGGCGTAGGCGGCGACCAGCAGCAGATTGAGGCGGCGGCTGAGCTGTTCCCGGTCGCGCAGATCTCCTTCGATCGTGGTGCTGGCCAGCACCTCCCCGGCCTGCAGCACCTGACGGTTGGGGCGCAGATCGGGGAAGGCGAGCACCTGGCGCTCGCCGCGCAGCACATTGCCGGCCGAGAGGATGCTCAACACCCAGCTCCCGGGCCGCGTCAGCAGGGAGGTGAGCTTGTTGATGTCCTCCACAGGCACCAGCAGGATCTGGCGATCCACCGCCTGGCCGGGAAGCACCCGGCGGAAGGCGTTGAGGTTGGCCTGCTGGAGCACGGCATCGATCACCTCCCGGGCCTGAGCGGGCTGCTGCAGCTTGACCTTGGCGCTGGCCAGAGGCTCGCCGCTGCTGATCACCACATCGCCGCGACGCAGGGCGAGCAGCTTGGCTTCCAGCTCCTTCAGTTCCTTGGCCCCCCTGGCGATGCGTCCCTGCACCTGGGCGAGCTCGGCCTCCGTGCGCCGGATGTCGCCGTCGCGGGNCCTCACCTCAGCGCTGAGCCGGTCGCGCTCCGACTGAAGCTGTGTCCGCTGCCGCTGCAGGGGTTCCNAGCTCCCGGCGCAGGCTCGTGGCCCGCTCCTGGGCGTCCTGGNAGCGGCGCTCCGCCTGGCGGCGCTCCGTTTCGGCATGGGCCAGATCAGCCTTGCGCTCGGCCAGCTCGGTCCGCCCGGCATTGAGGCGATCCTGCAACTGGTCGAGCTCGAACAGGCCCATGCGGAGTCGCTCGCTCACCAGCAGCATCAACCCGAGCGACATGGCACTGATCAGGCTGCCGGTGAGGGCGGTGATCAGAACGGCGGTGCGTCGCGGCCGCAGATTGAACAGGCTCAGACGTGCCTTGNCGACCCGGCTGCCCAGGCGGTCCCCGAGGGTGGCCAGCACCCCGCCGAGCACCAGCAGCGACAGGATCAGCAGCCAGCCCGACACGACGCGCTGCGAGGTGGCACCAGTATCCCCCGGCCCGCCAGGGGCCACAGCGAAGGCCTGCGGCTCTCCGGGATCGGCTGGCCGATCAACTCAGTTGAACCGCTTGGCCAGGGCGATCGGATCGAACACCGTGATCCGCTTGCGGTCGATCGCCACCAGCCCGTCCTGACGGAGATCGCCGAGCAGTCGGGTGATCGTGACGCGGGTGGAACCGATCGCCTCGGCGATCGCCTGATGGGACAGGCGCAGATCGATGGTGATGCCCTCGCTGCCGGGCACGCCGAAGTCGCGGCAGAGCACGAGCAGGAAACTCACCAGCGCGAGCTCATGTCGCGGTGGGTGAGGGTCTCGATCATGGTTTCGGTCTGCAGGATGCGTGAGGAGAGACCCTGCAGGAGCAGCAGCCCCACACTGGCGTCCTGCTCGATCGCCTGACGCACGGAGGTCGCCGGGGCCGTGACCAGTTCAACGCGGGTGAAGGCGATGGCGTGGTAGAAGCGATCGGATCGCTGCCCGGTGAGCAGGGAGAGCACCCCGAACAGACTGTTCTCGCGCAGCAGCGCGACCGTGATCTCCTCGCCGCTCTCGTACACCCGGGACAGTCGCACGGCACCGCGCCGCAGCAGATACACCCGCTCGGCCGGGTCGCCCGGAAAAAAGATCGTCTTGCCCCGCTCGATGGTCTCCACACTGCTGCCGCCGAGCCCGCGGATCACATCCACCAGCGTGGGCCCAGGCTGGGAGCCGGTGCCGATGCCAGCCACGGCGCCGGGTGCCCCGCTGCCGGGCAGGTTGGTCGTTCGGCTGAATCCGCGGGTGGCGCCGACCATGGCGGTCCTGGAAGTGTGATGGACGTTACGGAGCACCCCACGGGGAGGCATGTAGCAACCGTGACCCTTTAGGCCGCACCCCCGCCCCCGCCTGAAGCAGAACATCTGTTTGCCACCAGGGATGGTGTCTGTGATTGGAGAAACGGCCCAAGGCCGCTACATTCAGGTTCGTGATCCCCGCCGCTGATGGCCGCGAGCCTGCCCGCCAGTGCCACTCGCCAGCATCTGGCCGTGCTGGCCGGGGGCGGCCTGGCCCGGCCCCCTCTGCGGCTGATNNNGGNCGGAGCCCGANGGGTTGCTGCAGATCCACACANGCANCCNNNCGCGGCAGTTTCGCGGCGGTGCTCAGCCAGGCCCTGCGCAGCGCGGGGCTGGGCAGCCGGGTGCTCATCAGCCAGTTTCTCAAGGGCGGCGTGGATCAGGGTCTGGCCCGCAGTCCCTGGCTGTGCGGCCGACTCCAGTGGCTGCGGCCCGCCGTGGCCGCCTGTCTCGGAGAGGCCGCCGCCGCTCACGACGCCGAGACCCTGGCGGCCGTGCAAGAGGTGTGGGGCTTCAGCCGCGACCAGTTGCGGGCCGGCGCGGTGGACCTGATGGTGCTCGATGAGCTGGGCCTGGCCGTCGAGCTGGGTTTTCTCGATCTGGCGGAGGTGGTCGCCGCTCTCCAGGAGCGACCGTCTCACCTGGATGTCATCCTGACCGGACCTGCCATGGCGCCTGAACTGATGGCCCTGGCCGATCAGGTGACCCAGCTGCGCCGCGGCTTCTGAGGCCTGCTCCGAACCCATGCTCAAGAACGACCGCTGGATCAACGATCAGGCTGCTGCCGGCATGATCCAGCCCTTCCAGGCTCAGCTGGTGCGCCATCTCGACCCCGACAACGGTGCCCAGCCGGTGCTCAGCTTCGGCTGTTCCTCCTATGGCTACGACCTGCGCCTTTCGCCGAGGGAGTTCCTGATCTTCCGCCATGTGCCGGGCACGGTGGTCAATCCCAAGCGGTTCAACCCCGCCAATCTGGAGCCCGCGCCACTCCACGACGATGCCGATGGTGCTTATTTCATCCTGCCCGCCCANTCCTACGGACTCGGCGTAGNCCTCGAGANGCTGAGGGTGCCGCCCAACATCACCGTGATCTGCCTGGGCAAGAGCACCTATGCCCGCCTCGGCATCATCGTCAACACCACCCCGGCCGAAGCCAGCTGGGAGGGGCACCTCACCCTGGAGTTCAGCAACTCCTCCGGCGCCGACTGTCGCATCTACGCCAACGAGGGGATCTGCCAACTGCTCTTCTTCGAGGGCGATCCCTGTGAAACCACCTACCAGGATCGCGCCGGCAAATATCAGCATCAGCCCGAGCGCGTCACCCTGGCCAAGGTCTGAAGCCTGCTGAGCCTGGCCCTCTAGGGAGCCAGCCTGGCCTTGTGCAGGCGGCTCTTCTCGTACCAGGCGGCGATCTCGGGGGCCCAGGCCTGCATGTGCGGCCACATCAGGTCACACAGCGCGCGGATCTCTTCCTGGGCGTCGAGTTTGGCCCGCAGGTCCATGAAGTGCAGAAAGGCCCGCAGCGAGAAACTCACCACGAAGTGCTGGCGGTAGTCGAAGGGCAGGATTCCGCGTGCATGCTCCTCGGCGAATCCCGCCGCCAGCATGTCGCGGTAGCGCTCGGCGGCCCGCCGGCAGAGATCCAGATCCTCGGCCCGCTGCTCGGCGGAATAGCTGTAGCGCTTGCCCTGGCGGTCGCTGTAAGCGCCCACCGGCCGCAGGTAGAACACCTCCTCGAGCTCCAGGTCGCCATTGGCGGCCCGGCAGATGCGATCCCCCGTGTAGCGCATCGACTGAACATCGAAGCTCACACCCACGCGGTGGGTGCGGGCCTGCTGCATCACCGAGTGGGGGAACCAGCCCACGTTGAGCACGATCTGGGCGTGCTCCAGCGGGCCGTAGTGCCCCCGCTCTCCGGCCAGCAGCCGCTTCACGCAGATCTCCCCGGCTCGGGATTCATCCGGCCAACTGGCACGGTCGGCGGCCACGAACCCCTCGCTGTAGTCCTGGTGCATGCCGGCATACACGCACTGCTGGGGATTGGGTGTGGCGGCGATCAGGTCAACCCGGAAGCGGGGATCCATCAGCCGTGACTGCGGGGTGCGGCCATCGTGCCAGGGTCCGCCAGGGGCCGGCCATCCTCGCTGCTCAGCCGGCTCACTGCCCCCACTCCCGCCAGATCCGGCAACGGTGAACCGCTCAGCAGCGCAGCCACAAGCTGCCGCAGCTCTGCTGCGCTGTGGGCTCCGATCGCCCGGCCGGATCGGGCGTCCCCCGGCATCAAAGAANCTCCAGGTGGGGGATGCCGTTCACCCCGTAGCGCTCCAGTTCCGGCTGCCAGCGCGGATTGTCGACGTTGAGCAGCACCACGTCGAGGCGGCCGCGCTGCTCCGCCTCGATCGCTTCGATGGCTGGCGCCATGGAGCGGCAGGCCTCACACCAGTCGGCGTAGAACTCCACCAGCGTGGGCCGTCCGTTGCCGAGCGCCTCCTGCAGCTCGAGCGACTGGCGGGCCAGTCGCTCGAGCGGCGCGGCGGGCTGCAGCCCGCCGCGCCACCACAGCACCGCCGCTGCCAGCAGGGCGGCGATCGCCAGCAGCAACACGCGTTCGCGCTGGCCGATCGCGGGGCTGGTCATGATGGGTGGAACCGGGTTGCAGTCTCGGGGCACTCTGCCAGCCCCGGCCTGGCCACCGACGCTCCGTCCGCTGCCCTTGAAGCGCCGACTCACGCTCCACTTCCCCCGCGAGGCGGTGCACCAGCCGATCACCTACAGGCTGGCGGTGGATTTTGACGTGGCCGCCAAGATCCTCCGCGCCCAGGTCGCACCGAACCAGAGCGGCACGATGGTGGTGGAACTCTCCGGCGACATCGACGAACTCCAGGCAGCCGAGCTCTGGCTCGAGAGTCTTGGCCTGGGCATCAACCGCGCTCCCGGGCAGATCCGCATCGACCGGGAGCGTTGCGTGGATTGCGGCATCTGCTCGGGTGTGTGCCCCAGCGGTGCCCTCAGCTTCTCGGCCCCGGCTTGGCGGCTGGCCTTCGATGCGCAACGCTGTCTGGTGTGCGAGCAATGCATCCCCAGCTGCCCGCTTGAGGCCATCACCCTGGTGCTCGATCAGCCGTGATCTCTCCGCTGCGCCTGCTGCTTCTGCCGCTGCGGGCGCCGATGCTGCTGGTGCTGGTCGTGATCTCCGCCTACGAGGGCCTCAACTGGGGCCGCCCACTCACCAGCGGCGGCGGCGGAGTCGGCGGCGCCCTCTGGTCGGTCGACTGCCTTCATGCCCTGCTGGTGGTGCTGGTGTGCACCATGCCGGATCAGCTGCTGCGCTGGGTGTCCGGCCTGATGGCCGCCAGCCGGGTGATGAGCCTGGTGGTGAGCCTGCTGATCGTGACGGTGGGCGGGCTCTATCTGCTCCACCTGCAGGTGCTCGCCAATGTGCTGATCCTGGCCTGCGCCGTGCTGCTGGCTCGCCTGGATCTGGCTCGTATCCGCGTCGTGCCGACCCCGCTGATGCAGCTGCTGGTCCTCAGTGTGCTGGTGCTCTCCGGAGCAGGCCTGGGCCGCTGGCTCGGCACCCGTTAGGCCAGCGGCCGGGCGCTCAGCCGGGACAGCGGGGCAGGCGCGGCTCCTGGAAGCTCCAAAGATTTCCGACCACCTTCTTCACGTATAGCCGGGTCTCGGGATAGGGGATGGCCTCCACCCAGAGTTCGGGGGCCCGGTTGAGCAGGGGACTGATCCAGCTGGCCACGGCGCCGGGGCCGGCGTTGTAGCTGGCGGCAACCAGGAGGGGGTTGCCGTGCCACAGCAGCAGCAGCTGGCGGAGGTACTGGGCGCCCAGCACCGCGTTGCGCTCCGGATCCTCGAGCTCCGCCGCTGCCAGAGGCCTGCCCGCCAGTTCGGCGGCGGTCTCGGGCATCAGCTGCAGCAGCCCGACGGCTCCGGCCGCCGACCGCACACCCGGCGTGAAGCGCGATTCCTGTTTGGCCACTGCCGCCAGCAGGTCCGCCGACACGCCTGTCTGCCGGGAGGCCCGCTCCAGGGCCGGCTGCTGGGCTTTCTCGTGCAGGGCCGTCTCCAGCACGGCCGCTTCGCCGCAGGCCTCTGCAGGCAGACGCAGGCTCGCCTGCTCCAGCTGGGCCAGCCCCATCCAGTGGTCACCCACGGCACGACGCAGCCTGCCCTCCACCAGCAGGCCCTCGGCGGTGCCGGGTGGCTGGCCGCCGCGATGGTGTCGCCAGTGCTCCCAGGCCTCGAGCGGCTGATCCAGCCGCCACAGCCGATCCAGTTCGGCATCACCGCTGGCCAGCGGCTGCCAGAGCCTCGATCGGGCTCCGCCGGGCGGCCGGGATCCATCGCCGCCCGCCCCAGCCGGACGGCCGCGCGCCAGCCGTAGTAGCCGCCGGGATGGCGCTGGAGCAGGTCGCGCCACAGTGCGGTGGCGCGCTGCCGCTGCCCCTGCTGCCAATGGCTGAACCCCAGCCAGAAGAGCCGGCGGGAGGCGAGCAGGGGTGGCTGCTCCGCCGCGCTGCGGGGCTCCGACAGCAGGCTGATCGCCTCCTGCCAGCGGCCCTGCAGCAGTGCCAGGCGGGCCCGTTGCCACTGCAGTTCCCAGCTGGCCGGATCATCGGGCCAGCGCCGCAGCACCGCCAGCGTCGCCGAACTGCCGACGCTCCTCAGGGCGCGCCGGGCGGCCACCGGAGCGCTCTGATGCAGCGCCGGCGGCAGCCGGCTCAGGGCAGCCAGGCTGCTGGCGGTGCTGCTCTCACTGAGCAGCTCCACGGCCTCACGGGCCTCCGGCGTGGCGGGATGGCGCAGAGCCAGTTGCAGCAGCAGGGTCTCGCCGCGCTGTTCGGTGTCGCCGGGCCGTCCGATCAGGCTGCGGCCGATCGCCAGCTGGGTCGCCGCGCTGGGCGGGGCCTCCCGCAGGCAGGCCAGGCCGGCC
>NZ_LFEK01000068.1 GCF_001039265.1 Synechococcus sp. GFB01
GCGTCCGCACCGATATGACGGTACAGCTCGGTCATGAAGCTCTGGCAGAGCGCATGATCTCGCGCGTGCTCTTGCCCTTGGGGTTGAAGTTCGATCCGCCCTTGCCGCCGCCCATCGGCAGTCCACGATCACGGTGTGCGGCACCTCCTCGCGCCCCAGCTCCCAGGCGGTGAGCGAGGCGCCCTGATTGCGCGGCCGCGTCTCATCCACCCACACATGGATGTGGAGCCCGGCGCGGTGGGCCTTGTAGATCGGCGCCAGGGCCGTGCCCCAGTCCACCGTGGCGAGCCAGCCGGCGTTGCAGTGGGTGAGCACTCTCAGGGGCTCGTGCTGCCGTTCGGCCGGCCGCGCCGCCGCCAGCTCCTGGAAGAGCGCCAGGCCATGCTCTCCGATCGCCTCGCACATGGCCACGTCTTCGTCGGCGATGGCGGCGGCTTCACGCTTCGCGGCCTCGGCCCGCTGCTCCGGCGGCAGCGGAGCCACCCGATCGCGCACCCGCTCCAGGGCCCAGCGCAGGTTCACCGCCGTGGGCCGGGTGGCGTTGAGCCGCTCGAAGGCCGCCGCCAGGGATGCATCGGAGGGATCCACCTGCAGCGCCAGCATCAGGCCATAGGCGCCGGTCACGCCGATCAGCGGCGCACCGCGCACCACCATCATGCGGATCGCCTCGGCCGCCTCCTCGCAGCTGGCCAGCGTGCGGGTGGTGAAGCGATGCGGCAGCAGGGTCTGGTCGATCACGCCCACCGAGCGGCCATCCGGCTCCAGCCAGATGGTGCGCCAGGCCCTGCCGTCGATGTTCATGGGTGCCCAGGTCTCTCTGGAGCCGATCATCTCCGCTGGCCGTTCCGTCAGATCGGCCGGTAGCCGAACCAGTCGGGCACCTGGCTCTGGCTCCAGCCCTGGGGATGGGGCTCCAGCTGCACGTGCCAGCGCTCGCCGCCCAGCAGCTCCAGCTGCTCGATCGCCAGGCACTCGTCCACGGCGGCCAGATCATCCTTGTGCTGCTGCACGGTGCCCCGCAACCACTGGCGCCTGGCTGCCGCCTTGGCCGCCTCGGCCGAGCGGGCAACCACCAGGCCGAAGTGGTGCAGCTCGGCGAGGCAGTCGGGACGGTAGGCGCCCAGGTTCACGAACCACAGCCGCTCGGGCCGGGGCGCCGGGACCTCGCGCCCCAGGCGAACCGCGAAGCCATCGATCACCCGCACCGCCATGAAGCTGTCCAGGTGGAGGCCCTCACGCCGGCCGAACCACTGCCGCCGCAACTCCGGCAGGGTGTCCTCGATCGACTGGCCCGCCACGAAGCGCACATCGTGCAGCTCGATGCGGCAGCCCCGGGTGCGCCCCCCGAGCACCACCAGGAACAGCTGGGGATCTGCGCCAGAGTTCATGGCCGGAATCATCGGGCCGATGGGGATCTTGACGCTCTTTGAGCAGCAATGGGCCACCTACCGCGCCGTGGTGGAGCACGACCTGATGGAGCACCGGGCCCTGGGCGAGGCCACTGCTGCCGCGATCGGCTCCTGGCTGGACCGGCGCCCCGCCGGGGCCGCCTCGCCCCGCCTGGTCGATCTGGGCTGCGGCGACCTGGCCCGCTCGCGCCGCTGCTGCGCCGTCTGCCGCTGGAGTCCTACACGGCGGTGGATCTGGCCGGAGCCGTGCTGGGCATGGCCCGGGTCACGCTCGGGCCGGTGCCCTATCCCAGCACTGGCGGGAGGCGGATCTGCTGGCCTGGATCCAGCAGGCAGGGGAGCCGATCGACCTGCTGCATGCGGCCTTCTCCATCCACCATCTCAGCGACCCTGAGAAGGTTGCCTTCCTGCAGGCAGCCCGCCGGCGCATCAGCCGGATGGCCTGTTCCTCTGGGCCGACGTGTTCCGCGAACCTGGGGAGCCGCTGGAACCCTACCGCCAGCGCTATGCCGCACGGGTGCGGGAGGGTTGGCAGCCACTCAGCGGCGAGCAGCGGGAGCAGGTGATCACCCACCTCTGCGGCTTCGATCAGCCTGCCGACGCCGCCGCCATTCAGGCGGTAGCCGAGGCGCCGGCTGGCGCTGGCGCTGGGCTTGGCAGGGCCGGCACCGGGCCGAGGCCCTGGCCGTGCTCACACCAGCCTGAGGCTCAGGGCTGGATCCGCACCGGCGTACCGACCGCCGTGCGCTCGAACAGCCAGCGGGCGGTGGCACGGCTGAGACGGATGCAGCCGCGGCTGCGAGGCACTCCGAAGCACTGACCGCTGTTCTCCTGCCAGGGCGCCGGGTGCAGACAGTAGCGGTCGGCGCCGAGTCCACCACCGCCCAGGCACATCACATCGGGCACCGCCGGGGTGCGGTAGTCGCTCCCCACCAGAGGCGTGCTGGCGTACTTGGTCATGATCCGAAACTCCCCCACCGGCGTGGGGGAGGCCGTCAGGCCGGTGGAGACCAGGGCGGCATAGATCGGCCGGGGGCCGCTTGCGTAGGCGTAGAGCCGCTGTTCGGAGAGATCGATCAGCAGCAGGGTGATCAGCTCCAGCATGGACGCTGGAGCTAGCTGTGCTCCCGCAGGAAGGTGATCGTGCCCTTCAGTTCCTCCGCGAAGCGATCGATCTCCTCCGGGGTTGTGGTGAAGCCGAGGCTGGCGCGTGCCGAGCCGGAGATCCCGTAGAGGCGGTGCAGGGGCTGGGTGCAGTGGTGACCGCTGCGGATGCAGATGCCGGCCGAATCCAGCAGAGCGGCAATGTCATTGGCGTGCAGGCCATCCACGGTGAAGGAGGCCAGGGCGCCGCGGTCGGGCTGCTGCTCGGGGGTGGGCCCGAGGATGCGCACACCCTCGATCGCCTGCAGGCGATCGAACAGCTGGCGGGTGAGCATCTGCTCCCAGGCGTGGATGCGATCGAGCCCGAGAGCGCTGAGGTAGTCGAGCGCGGCACCCATGCCGATCGCCTCACCGATGGCCGGTGTGCCGGCCTCGAACTTGTGGGGCAGTTCGGCCCAGCTGCTGTGATCCAGATACACATCCTGGATCATCTCGCCGCCGCCCAGGAAGGGGGGCATCGCCTCCAGCAATGCCTCCCGCGCCCAGAGGAAACCCATCCCGGTGGGGCCGCAAAGCTTGTGGGAGCTGCCCACGAGGAAGTCGGCCCCGAGCGCGGCCACGTTCACGGGCAGATGGGGCAGGCTCTGGCAGGCATCCACCAGCAGCAGGGCTCCGGCGGCGTGCGCCAGGGGAGCGATCCGCGCGATCGGGTTGAGGCAGCCGAGCGTGTTGCTCACCTGCACCAGGCTCACGAGCCTGGTGCGCTCCGACAGCTGCCGGCGCAGGTCGTCGAGATCCAGCTCGCCGGTCTCGGTGAGGCCCACATGGCGAAGCACGCAGCCGGTGCGCGCCGCCAGCAGCTGCCAGGGCACCAGGTTGGAGTGGTGCTCCATCACCGAGAGCAGGACCTCGTCACCGGCGCGCAGATTGGCCTCGCCCCAACTGCGCGCCACCAGGTTGATCGCCTCGCTGGCGTTGCGGGTGAACACGATCTCGCGCGGGCTGGCCGCCCCCACGAACGCCGCCGCCTTGACCCGCGCACCCTCGAAGGCATCGGTGGCCCGTGCACTCAGCTGATGGGCACCGCGGTGCACGTTGGCGTTGTCGTGCTCGTAGTAGTGCCGCATCACCTCGAGCACCTGGCGGGGCTTCTGGCTGGTGGCGGCGTGATCCAGATAGATCAGCGGCTGGCCCAGGCAGGCCGTCTGGGCCAGCAGAGGGAAATCGGGCCTCGTCAGGGCAGCCAGGTTCTCGGGCTCAGCCGCAACGGGCGGCGTTGCCGGCACGGCCAGGGCTGAATCGAGGGCTGGAGACGCTGTCATGGCGATCAGTGCTCCGCCAGGAGCCGCTCAAGGGGCCGGTGGGGCAGCGCGGCGACGGGCAGCTCGCGCAGCACCTCCTCACAGAAGGCGCGCTGCAGCAGCTGGGCGGCCTGGGCGGCGGCGATGCCACGGCTGCGCAGATAGAAGAGTTCGTCGGTCCGCAGGCGGCTCACGGTGGCTCCATGGGCACACTTCACGTCGTCGGCCACGATCTCGAGCTCGGGCTTGGTGTCGATCCTGGCGCGATCGGAGAGCAGCAGGTTGCGGCTGAGCTGGGCGGCGTTGGTGCGCTGGGCGGCACGGGGCACCTGCACGGCGCCGTTGAACACGCTGCGGGCCTGGTCATCGGCCACGGCCTTGTGCAGCTGGTCGAGCTCGCCATCCGGGCCCTCGAAGCACACGAAGCTGTGCGTATCGGCCACCTGGCGATCGCGACAGACCTGCAGGCCACGCAGTCGGGTGAATGCGGCTCCCTGCCGCTGCAGGATGCGCGGCTCCTGGCGGGCCAGGGCCCAGCCGCCGCACACGGCCGTGTGCTCCAGACGGCTGCCGCTCTCCTGGAGCACGGCGGTGTGCTGAAGCAGACACGCCTGAGGATGGCCCAGTCCCAGGCTGCCGAGCTTCAGGCTGGCGCCAGGCTCGAGGATCACCTCGGTCACCAGGCTGAGGCCGTTGGCAGCGCTGGAGCAGGGCCGCAGCAGCAACTCCAGGCTGGAGCCGGCCTCGAGCACCAGCAGCAGCCGGAAGGCCGCCAGGCCGGCGGCGGCACCGGCGTCGAGAGCAAGCTCGAGCGGCGCGGCTGCGCCGCTCACCCGCAGCGCCAGCAGGGCAGGCCCCGCTCCGGCGTTGAGCCGCACGGGCCAGTGGTCGGCACTGGCGGTGGCCGCCAGTGCCTGGCCGAGCCAGGGGCCCGCCTCAGCTGCGCCGAGGCGTTGCACACCGGCGGGCAGGCTGATCAGGGCAAGCGGATCGGCGCCATCCAGCAGCCTCGGTTCCAGGGTCGTCAGGGCGCCCAGATCGGTGAAGCGCCAGTCCTCATGGCGGCGGCCGGGCAGGGGCGCACCGGCGAGATCGACCAGCCATGCGGCAGAGCCGGGCCCAGGCGCGGCTGCAGCCGGAGCAGCGGCAGGAGCGGCCACCATCAGGCCACCTCCACGGGTGCGCGCTCAGCCTCGAGACGGGCGAGCTCCTGATCCACCCAGTCGTAGCCGCTGCGCTCAAGCTCGAGCGCCAGTTCCTTGCCGCCGCTGCGCAGGATGCGGCCGGCCGCCATCACATGCACGTAGTCAGGCGTGATCAGATCGAGCAGGCGCTGGTAGTGGGTGATCAGCAGCGTGGCGTTATCGGGGCCGGCCAGCTGGTTCACCCCGCCGGCCACGATCCGCAGGGCGTCGATGTCGAGGCCGGAGTCGGTTTCATCGAGGATCGCGACAAGCGGCTCCAGCAGGGCCATCTGCAGGATCTCGTTGCGCTTCTTCTCGCCACCGCTGAAACCCTCGTTCACCGAACGATCCAGGAAGGCGGGATCCATCTGCACCACCTTCAGCCGCTCGCGCACCAGATCCTCGAAGGCGAAGGTGTCGAGTTCCTCCTCGCCCCGCTCGGCGCGGCGGGCATTGGTGGCCACCCGCAGAAACTCCAGGTTGCTGACGCCGGGAATCTCCACCGGATACTGGAACCCCAGGAACAGACCGATCCGGGCCCGCTGTTCGGGATCGAGTTCCAGCAGGTTCTCGCCGCGGTAGAGCACGCTGCCACCGGTCACGGTGTAGGCCGGATGACCGGCCAGCACCTTGGAGAGGGTGCTCTTGCCGCTGCCATTGCGGCCCATCACGGCGTGGATCTCGCCGGCGCGGATCGTGAGGTTCACCCCCTTGAGGATCGGCTGATCCTCCACGGCGGCATGGAGATCACGGATCTCGAGCAGAACCGGAGCGTTGGAACGGATCACAGGGGAAGAACGGGGAAGCGGGGAGAAAGGGGGAGACGAACCGGGGACAGGTGGGGGTCAGCCCACCGACCCCTCCAGCTTGAGCGCGAGGAGCTTGTCGGCCTCGGCCGCGAATTCCATCGGCAGCTGGTTGAACACATCGCGGCAGAAGCCGCTGACCATCATCGAGACCGCCTCCTCGAAGCCGATGCCACGACTCTGCAGATAGAAGAGCTGATCTTCTGAGATGCGGCAGGTGCTGGCCTCGTGCTCCACGGCCGCATCAGGCTGCTGGGAGCGGATGTAGGGATAGGTGTTGGCTGCGGCCTGATCGCCGATCAGCATCGAATCACATTGGCTGTAGTTGCGGGCACCCACGGCCTTAGGGCCGATCTGCACGAGTCCGCGATAGCTGTTGCTGGAGTGGCCGGCGCTGATGCCTTTGCTCACGATGGTGGAGCGGCTGCGCGGGCCCACGTGAATCATCTTGGTGCCGGTATCAGCCTGTTGACGATTGTTGGTGAGGGCCACGGAATAGAATTCACCCACCGAATCGGCACCCTGTAGCACGCAACTGGGATATTTCCAGGTGATCGCCGAGCCGGTTTCCACCTGAGTCCAGCTGATCTTGCTGCGATCGCCGCGGCAGTGGCCACGCTTGGTCACGAAGTTGTAGATCCCGCCCACACCGTGCTCATCGCCGGCATACCAGTTCTGCACCGTTGAATACTTGATCGACGCATCATCGAGAGCCACCAGCTCCACCACCGCCGCATGCAGCTGGTTGATGTCGAACATCGGGGCGGTGCAGCCCTCCAGGTAACTCACCGAAGCGCCTTCCTCGGCCACGATCAAGGTGCGCTCGAACTGGCCGGTGTCGCCGGAATTGATGCGGAAGTAGGTGGAGAGTTCCATCGGGCAGGCCACCCCCTTCGGGATGAACACGAAGGAGCCATCGCTGAACACGGCCGAATTGAGCGCAGCGAAGAAGTTGTCGTTGCTGGGCACAACCGTGCCCAGGTACCGCTCGATCAACTCCGGGTGCTCCTGCACAGCTTCGCTGATCGAGCAGAAGATCACGCCATGCTCGGCAAGCTGCTCCTTGAAGGTGGTGGCGATCGAGACGCTGTCGAAGACCGCATCCACCGCAACGTTGGAGAGACGTTTCTGCTCGCTCAGCGGGATGCCGAGCTTGTCGAAGGTTTCGAGCAGCTTGGGATCCACCTCATCGAGGCTGGCCTTCTTGGCCTGCTGCCTGGGGGCCGCGTAGTAGATGATGTCCTGGTAATCGATCGGCGGGTAGCCGAGGGCGGCCCAGTCCGGCTCCTGCATCTGCTGCCACTGGCGGAAGGCCCGCAGGCGGAAGTCGAGCAGGAAGCCCGGCTCATTCTTCTTGCTGGAAATCAGCCGGACCACCTCCTCGCTGAGGCCCTTGGCGATCTTCTCGGTTTCGATCTCGGTGACGAAGCCGTACTTGTACGGCTGAGAAACCAGATCCCCAACAGTGGCGGTGGACATGACGGATAAGGGCAGGATCAGCCTGCGGTGAGGGCCTTCACTTCCTCGAGGGAGATGGTCTGCTTCTCGCCCCGGAAGGGGTTGTCTTCGGTGAGGAACAGCATGCAGTGGCACTCCTTACGCTCCCGCATGGCACGCAGGGGCAGTTCCAGAAGGCCTGGGCCACCTCGGCCTGCTTGTCCTCGTAATGGCGGCAGGGGCAGAGCGCACCGCCGAGTTCGTCCTTGTGGCGTGCCAGACCCTCGAGAACCACGGCGGTCACCCCAGGGTCGCTGCAGAAGTAGGTGCCGGTGCGCTGGGCGTAGGTCTCTGCGAACTTGCGGATCACCTCCAGGCTGTCGGAGCTGGGGGCCGAAGGCTGATCGGGACCGTTGGACGCGCTGGTTTCGGACATGACGCTGGGCGGTGTCGCAGGACGGTGACGCGGGGAGTGCCGCAGGGCGGCATCGAGGCGTTTACGAAACGCTGGTGTTTCCTTATCGGGCAGCGTAGAGCACACGCTCGGCCGCTGGGCTCGGCGCCCATTGTGCAGCCCCACCCCAATTGCGTTCGACACGTGGCATGGTGTGGAAGCCCGGTGTCGGCCATGAGCAGCACCACATCCAACGCCACCACCAGTTCCAGCGGCAGCCGCGAGCGGCAGGCCCGGGAGGCCGCCAGTCGCGAAGCGTCGACCCGGGAGGAGGCTCTCACGTTGCTGCTGCGCCACGGCCAGGCCACCGCATCCGACCTGGCGTCCTGGCTGAGGGTGTCCGTGCAAGCCATGCGTCGCCACCTGCGCAGCCTCGAGGAGGATGGCCTGGTGGAGGCCAACTGCCGCGGGGCAGGTCCCGGCCGGCCGAGCAACCGCTGGCAGCTCACCGCCAGGGGGCAGGCCCGGTTCCCAGACGGCAGCGAGGACTTTGCCCTCGGCCTGCTCAGCTCCATCGCCGGCAGCCTCCCCCCAGGCACGGTGCAGGTGCTCCTGGAGCAACAGGCACGCGAGAAGGCCTCGTCCTATCGCCGCCAGCTGGGCAGCGGCTCCCTGGAGAAACGCCTGGAGCGTCTGGTGGAACTGCGCCGCCGGGAAGGCTTCGTGGCGGAGTGCTCCGAGGACGGCGAGGGCTGGGTGATCCGCGAATTCCATTGCTCGGTGATGCGCATCGCCGAGCAGTTCCCCTGCGTCTGCGACCAGGAACTCCAGCTGCTGCGCCAGACCTTCCCCGATTGCCAGGTGGACCGTGTGCACTGGCGCCTGGAGGAGGGTCATTCCTGCGGCTTCCGGCTGGCACGCCGGGCCGCCGGCCCGGCGTGATCCCCGCCGGCGCCGGCCCCCTCAGCGCCGAGGAGCTGATCGGTCTGGAGAGCACCCTCCTGCCGGCCCTCGAACGCCATCACCTGCGTCTGCTGGCCCACGGACTGCGCACCCTCCAGGCCATCGCTGGCCGCCGCAGCGGCCAGCCCCCCGGCGCCGAGGCCATCGCCGCCTGGAGCTGCCGGCAGCCTCAGCTCGCCGACGATCCCGACTTCCAGCACGTGCTGGCGGGACAGCTGGCGAACATCGCTGCACAGGTGGTCATGATCGCGGCGAGCCTGGACTGCGACCCCCTGGCCCTCAGCCTGGACGATCTCGGCCGGTGGGCCGTGCAGCAGGCCGATCGACGCCTGGGCACCACCAGCGACCGCCCTGGCGGCTGATGCCAGCACCGGCTCTCGGTGCCCCTCTCAGCGGCTGAGCAGCACCACCCCCAGCAGGGCCAGAGCCGCCGCGACCGCACCGGCCCAGCCGGGCCGATCCCCCTCCCAGCGCGCCAGGGGCAGGGCCATCACCGGAGCGGTGGCCAGGAGGGCGACGGCCAGTCCACCAGGCAGCCGGCTGAGGGCCAACTGCTGCAACACGATGCCGCCGCTCGTGCCCAGCAGGGTGGCCGCCAGCACCGAAGGCCAGCGCCGCCGTGCCGGCCTCGGCCCGCAGCGACACCGCCATCGGCGCAACAGGACCGGCGCGAGCGGCAGCAGAACCACGGCACCACCCAGGAGCCGCAGGCTGGCGGCGCCGAGTGGCGTGACCGGGTGGGCCAGCCTGCCCCATTTCGGGCACGGCTATAGCCAAAGCATCTGAGCCTGTCATGAATGAACTTGGGTGCCGCGCGCTGTGCGCTCGCTCACC
>NZ_LFEK01000069.1 GCF_001039265.1 Synechococcus sp. GFB01
GCAGGCTGCGATCACCTGCTCACGAGGCGCCTGCAGATGGATGCCGAGGGCCTCGAGCACATCCGCCGAACCCACCTTGCCACTGGCGCTGCGGTTGCCGTGCTTGGCCACGCTGGCGCCGCAGGCAGCGGCCACGAAGGCCACCGCCGTGGAGATGTTGAAACTGTCGGCTCCATCGCCACCGGTGCCGCAGGTGTCGACCAGGGGGAGATCCGGCCGAGGACCGGGCAGAGGACAGGCCTCGCGCAGAACGGCCGCCATCGCAGCCAGCTCCTCGCCGTTCAGGCCCTTGGCCCGTAGAGCCGACAGCAGGGCTCCGGTGAGCACCGGCTCGATCGCCTCGTCCAGCCAGCCGCGCATCAGCGCATCGGCCTGCGGGGCCGTCAGGGAGCGGCCCTCCAGCAACTGATCGAGCAGCTGGGGCCAGGGCTGGGCAGGGGCCATCGGGAAGGCTGCGGCAGGGATCCGGGGGCAGGCGGAGCGTGAGGTCAGTAAAAAGCCCGGGTGCAGAGCACACCGGGCCGGGTGATGGGGACTTCTCCACTATCACCTGAAGTGGGGGCAGTTGGCGATGCCCGGGCAAAGATTCTCCGCCGGGCCGCGGCGCGGGCCGGCAACGCCACGGTTCAGCCGTCCTGGTCGGCGGTGTCGAAACCCGATCCCACCGGCTCCGCACCGGCCGCCGCGGCGAGCGGTGCGGGCCTGTAACCCGCCGCCCAGATGGCGCGGGTGCGCTCCTGCAGCTGCTCCCGGCTCAGGCCCCAGAGGCGCAGCGCCTTGTGCAGGTCGGCCTGGAGATCGGAGGCACCGGGAAATCCCTCGTAGCGCATCAGCAGTCGGGCGGCGTCGACCAGATGGTCATCGGCGGGGGTGGCCGCTGCCAGGAGGCGGTCGACCACCTGCCGGTCGAGCGCATGGAGGGGATGGCTCTGCTGCTCGCTCATCGGCACGCCACGCTCCCACCAGTGTGACGGAAGCCGCCGGCGAGCGGCCGCTGCCTAGGTTGGGATGTCGCGGTTGCGACGCTTTGGCTGCCTTCAGAGTCGAACGGATCTGGCGCTATCTGCGGCCGCACCGGCGCACCGTGCTCCAGGGCGCTGTCGCCCTGGTGGCGGTGAACCTGCTGAGCGTGGCGATCCCCCTGCTGGTGCGGCGGGTGATCGACGATCTGAAGGATGGCTTCAGCCTCGCTGATGTGCTCGGCCAGGCCGGTCTGATCGTGGCCCTGGCCACGCTGATGGGCGGGGTGCGGCTGCTGTCGCGGCTGCTGGTGTTCGGCGTGGGGCGGCAGGTGGAGGCCGATCTCAAGCAGCGGATCTTCGACCATCTGCTGCTGCAGGAGCCCGGCTGGGTGCAGGGCACGGGCAGCGGTGAGGTGATCAGCCGCGCCACCAGCGATGTGGAGAACGTGCGGCGGCTGCTCGGATTCGCCGTGCTCAGCCTGACCAACACCGCCCTGGCCTACGCCTTCACCCTGCCGGCGATGCTGGCGATCGACCCCTGGCTGAGCCTGGCGGCGATCGCGCTCTACCCCCTGATGCTCTCGGTGGTGCGGCTGTTCGGCGGGCGGATGATGCGCCAGCAACGCCGTCAGCAGGAGGCCCTGGCCTCGCTCAGCGATCTGATCCAGGAGGATCTCTCCGGCATCGCCGCGATCAAGATCTACGGCCAGGAGGCCACCGAGGAGGAGGCGTTCGCGGGCAGCAACCGTATTTACCGCGATGCGGCCCTCAACCTCGCCCGCACCCGCAGCANCCTGTTCCCACTGCTGGAGGGGATCTCATCGCTGAGCCTGCTGCTGCTGCTGGCGCTGGGCAGCGGCCAGCTGCTCAGCGGCCGGTTGAGCATCGGCGATCTGGTGGCGCTGATCCTCTTCGTTGAACGGCTGGTCTTCCCCACCGCCCTGCTCGGGTTCACGCTCAACACCTTTCAGACCGGNCAGGTGAGCCTGGATCGGATCGAGGATCTGCTGGAGCGCCAGCCGCGGGTGGAGTCGCCGGCTTCGCCCCAGCAGGCGGTGAGCCCCGCCCGGGGCGCGATCGAGGCGCGGGGCCTCACGGTGCGCTATCCGGATGCTCCCCGGCCGGCCCTGGTGGATGTGACCTTCCGGGTGGAACCGGGCGAACTCGTGGCGGTGGTGGGGCCGGTGGGCTGCGGCAAGACCACCCTGGCGCGGGCGCTGGGGCGGATGGTGGAGGTGGAGCCGGGGCAGCTCTGGTTCGATGGCGTGGATGTGACCCGGCTCGACCTGGCGGAACTGCGGCGCAGAGTGGCCCTGGTGCCCCAGGAGGGGTATCTGTTCACCGCCACCCTGGCCGACAACCTGCGCTACGGCGACCCGCAGGCCAGCCTCGAGCAGGTCGAGCGCAGTGCCCGCGAGGCCCGGCTGGAGGCTGACGTGAAGGGGTTTCCCGATGGCTATCAGACCCTCGTGGGCGAGCGGGGCATCACCCTGAGCGGAGGCCAGCGGCAGCGCACCGCCCTGGGGCGGGCGCTGCTGATCGACGCGCCCCTGCTGGTGCTCGACGACGCCCTGGCGAGCGTGGACAACACCACCGCCGCCGAGATCCTGCGCAGCCTGCGGCGTCAGCAGCGCACGATCCTGATGATCAGCCACCAGCTCTCGGCCGCAGCCGCCTGCGACAGGGTGCTGGTGCTGGAGGATGGCCGGCTGGTGCAGCAGGGGCATCACCGGGATCTGGTCGAGCGGCCGGGCACCTACCAGCGCCTGTGGGAGCGCCAGCTGGCCAGCGAGGAGCTGCAGACCGCCTGATCCGGAGGCCTGAGCCCGGCCGGTGTGACGCCGATGCAGCAGCTCAACAGATTGTTGAGCAGGGCAGCCAGCAGCCCAGGCCGCGGCTTAGCTGGCGGCAGGCCGCACAGGCGCCGCCGCATACCCGCCATGGAACCCTCCGCCGTGACCTACCGGTTGCGCTGCACGCTCACCTTCGGCGACATCTATGGCCAGATCCTGATCTGGATGCTGGTGATCTTCGGCAGCCTGGCGGCGGGTCTGGCTCTGATGGGCACCAGCAAGCCGATCATCGCCCTGCTCGGCGTGGGGCTGATCCTGGTGCTGTCGCTGCCCTTCCTGCTGTTCGCGTTCACCACCACCCTGTTCAACCACCTGGCCCTGGAGCCGGATCGGGGCGGCTGAAGCGGCCCATAGCGGATGCTCCCTAGGCTGCCTTCAGCCGTGCCTTGCAGCCTTGCCCCAGGAGGATCGCCTGCACATGGTGCTCGGCACCCCGATCGATGCCGCTCCGCAGCCGGGGCAGAGCGAAGCCCTGTTCGGCTGCGGCTGCTTCTGGGGTGCGGAGAAGGGGTTCTGGCGCCTGCCAGGAGTGGTGAGCACGGCGGTGGGCTACGCCGGTGGCCATCTGGAACGACCGAGCTACCAGCAGGTGTGCAGCGGCCGCACCGGCCACACCGAAGTGGTGCGCGTGGTGTGGGATACCGCCCTGATCGGCTTCGGCGACCTGCTCAAGCTCTTCTGGGAATGCCACGATCCCACCCAGGGTGATCGCCAGGGCAACGACCGCGGCAGCCAGTACCGCTCGGCGATCTACGTGAACGATCCGAGCCTGCTGGCCCAGGCCGAGGCCAGCCGGGACGCTTACCAAAGGCTGCTCGATCAGGCGGGCTACGGCGCGATCACCACCGAGATCCGCAGCAGGGTGCCGTTCTGGACGGCGGAGACCTACCACCAGCAGTATCTGGCGCGGCCGGGCAGCCGGCCCTATTGCTCGGCCCAGNCCACCCGGGTNGCACTCGGCGACTTCCCTGGCTGCGACTACAGGCTCCCGGCCGCCGTCTGGCAGCACTACGACTGGAGCATCAGCCACTGCATCCTGCGCGGCGACAACACACCGATCTCATGCACACCCCAACGCCGTTAGGCAATGGGTGTAAAGGCTGATTGTCCGCCTGCGCTGGCTGAGCAAGCTGGAGAGAAGGCCCCGGGGAGGTCCGCCCATGGACGACACGTCTCTCACCACCCCTTGGCGGGCTGAGTGAGGCAGCGCATCGCTGCAGTGCCTTGAGCAGCACCCAAGCGGGAACGGCTCGCCGCCTGGGTCGGAATGCCGGCTCCCATCTCACCCAGGGCCGCCCGATCCGCTTCACACGGCCGTCACAACTCCACTGCCCTCCGCCTTGACCCCCATGTTCACCCTCGACAAAGCTGCACGGATCTTCCCCGAAACCCAGACGGCGGATGTCGTGCCCGCGATCACAGCGCGCTTCCGCCTGCTGAGCGCCGAAGATCAGCTCGCCTTGATCTGGTTCGCCTATCTGGAAATGGGCAGCACGATCACGATCGCGGCACCGGGCGCCGCCCGGATGCAGTTCGCAGAGCGCACGCTCAATGAGATCAAGGCGATGAGCTTTGCCGAGCAGAGCCAGGTGATGTGCGATCTGGCCAACCGGATCGACACTCCGATCTGCCGCACCTACTCGGTGTGGTCGGTGAACATCAAGCTGGGATTCTGGTATCAGCTGGGCGAGTGGATGGCCGCTGGACTGGTGGCCCCCATCCCCGAGGGTTATCAGCTCTCGGCCAATGCGACAGCGGTGCTGAATTCGCTCAAGGAGGTTGACAAAGGTCAACAGATCACGATCCTGCGCAACTTCGTGGTCGACATGGGTTACGACCCCCAGAAGGGCGAGGGCCAGCGCGTGATGGAGCCGGTCGTCCCACCAACACCGGAGCAGTTGCGCAAGAAAGTGTTCATCGAAGGGGTGATCAACCCCACCGTGAACAATTACATGGACCTTCTCAATGCCAACGATTTCGATAATCTGATCGAGCTCTTCATGCCGGATGGGGCTCTGCAGCCTCCGTTCCAGAAACCGATTGTCGGGAAAGACGCCATCCTGCGCTTCTTCCGTGAAGACTGCCAGAATCTCCAGCTCCTCCCCGAACGCGGCTATGCCGAACCAGCTGAAGGCGGATTCACCCAGATCAAGGTGACCGGTAAGGTGCAGACTCCTTGGTTCGGGGCTGGGGTTGGCATGAACGTGGCCTGGCGTTTTCTGCTCAATCCCGAAGGGAAGATCTACTTCGTGGCGATCGACCTGCTGGCATCGGCTGCTGAGCTTCTCAAGCTCGGGCGTGAGTCTGCTTGAGCCAACACATCGCCGGCATGGGCCGCACAACCCGCTGGGGGCTGCTGATCAACGCCGCCCTCATCCTGGGCTGGCTGGCGTCACTGGTGAGCCTGCTGGGGCTGAACATCCAATTGCTGCCCTGGTGGGGTCTGATCCCCGCCGTGCTGCTGAGAACGCTGCTGCAGACAGGCCTCTTCATCATCGGCCACGATGCGATGCACCGCATTCTCTGCCCAGGCCGGAGCCGATGGAACGATCGGCTGGGAGCGGCGGCCCTGGCGCTCTACGCGGCGCTGCCCTATCAACGGTGCCGGATCAACCACCAGCGACACCATCAGCTGACAGCAACCGCGGAGGATCCGGATTTCCCCTCAGGCGGGCAGACAGGAGCGCTTCACTGGTACCGCCAGTTCATGGCCGGATACCTCACGCTTCCCCAGATGGGGTGTCTGCTCAGCGGCTGGGCCGGGCTGGGGTTCGTGTTCAGCGGCATGACCCCCACGGCCATTGCCAATGTGCTGCTCTTCTGCACGCTGCCGCTGCTGCTGAGCTCACTGCAGCTGTTCATCTTCGGCACCTATCTTCCGCATCGCGGGCAGAGAGCTCCGCAGCGGCAGAGCTATCCGGAAAGCCTCGATCTGCCGCCGTGGCTCTCGCTGCTGGCCTGCTTCCACTTCGGCTATCACCGGGAACACCACGACGACCCGGGCCGCAGCTGGTTCGAGCTTCCGGCGGCACGGGCGCGATCCCGTCGGCTCACGATGACGTGAGCATGGAGTTAGCTTCACCCACAGCACGGTTCTGGCCGATGAGCGAAGCCCTTCTGGAAGGCTGGTCGGAGAGGGAGGAGGCGATCGCGCGGGATGCTTTTGAGCGTGCCTACGGGCGTGTGATCGAGCGGCTGGTGTCCGAACTCCAGACCAGGTCCGCATCGCTCAGTTCAGCCGAAACGATCTGGGCCTTGCACGANTTTCTCAGCATCGAGCGTCACACCATCGAAGGCCGCTTCGACTTCCGCCTCGAGGGCATTCTGTTCGTGTTCGCCAGCCTCGTGAAGGACAACATCCTGCAGCTCGCCGACCTGGAGGGTCTGGATGCCGACAAGCTCGCGAAGATCGCGGCGATGGCCCGCTTCTAGTCAGCCGCGCCAGCCCGGGCCAGGGCAGCGACGGCGTTGCGGTGAGACCGAGAGCATGATCAAGACCACGCCGCTGCAGCAGGCCATGCGGATCGCGGAGCAGCGCGGCCTTCGCCAGCGGCCGGTGGCCGGCGCAATGGTGCGGCCCCGATGAACGCACCGCCGGCCGACACGGAGCTGGAGTCGAGGGCCCGGCAGCTGCTGGCCCGGATGAGCACCGAGGAGAAGCTCGGTCTGCTCGATGGCGACACGCCCTTCTGGTCGGGCATGGCCGACATCGCCCTGCGCGATGCATCCCATCGCCATCCCTGGCCGGCGGGGCAGCTGCCTCGCCTGGGGCTCACGGGTCTGCACTTCGTGGATGGGCCGCGCGGCGTGGTGCTGCACCGCGGTGGCACCACATTCCCGGTGCCGATGGCCCGCGGCGCCAGCTGGAACCCGGAGCTGGAGGAGCGGATCGGCGAGGCGATCGCCCGGGAAGCGCGCAGCTGCGGGGCCAACTGGGTGGCGGCGGTGTGCATCAACCTGCTGCGGCATCCGGGCTGGGGACGGGCCCAGGAGACCTACGGCGAGGACCCGGTGCACGTGGGGGCGATGGGGGCGGCGATGACACGCGGGATCGAGCNGCATGCGATCGCCTGCGTCAAGCACTTCGCTCTCAATTCGATCGACAGCTCGCGCTTCCTGGTGGATGTGCAGGTGAGCCCGCGGGTGCTGCACGAGCTCTATCTGCCTCACTTCCGCGCCTGCGTGGAGGCCGGGGCCGGCTCGGTGATGAGCGCCTACAACCGGGTGAACGGCCGCTGGTGCGGCGAACACCCGGAGCTGCTCGAGGCGATCCTGAAACGCCGATGGGGCTTTCGGGGCTTCGTCGTGACCGACTTCATCTTCGGCCTTCGCAACGGCGTCGCCGGGCTTCTGGCGGGCCAGGACCTGGAGATGCCGTTCCGGATGATCCTCGCCGGCTGCCTCCCCGAGGCTCTGGCAGCGGGGCGGCTGCCGATGGCGCGCATCGACGACGCCGTGCTGCGCCAGCTGCGGGCGCAGCTGCGCGTGCCAGCCGGCTCCTATCCAGCCGAACTGCGCCGCTGCCCGGCCCATCAGGATCTGGCCCGGGAGGCGGCGCGCCAGGCGATCGTGCTGCTGCGCAACGAACCGCTCGGCAGCGGGGAGCCGGTGCTGCCGCTGCGGCAGCTCGGCTCGCTGGCGGTGATCGGTGCGCTGGCGGATAGAGTGAACCTGGGCGATCGCGGCTCGTCCGACACCCGGCCGCAGCCGGGCACGGTGGTGACCCCCTGGCCGGCTTGCGAGCAGCCCAGCCCGAGCTGCCGATCGTGCACGCCGATGGCCGCGATCCGGTGGCGGCGGCGAGGCTGGCGGCCGGCAGCGATGCCGCGGTGGTGGTGGTGGGCTCGACTGGCGGCTCGAGGGAGAGCACATCCACCCCGGCGACATCGCGCCGATCCTCAGGCAGATCCCGCCGCCCGATTGGTTGCGGCAGCTGCCCCTCTGGCCCGGGTTGCGACCGCACTGGCAGCGTGTGACCAGCCTGATCGCCTGGATCACAAGCTTCGCATCGGCGCGCCAGGGGGGCGACTTCGCCGCCGGCGACCGCACCAGCCTCGGCCTGGCGCCGGAGCAGGTGGCCCTGATCGGCGCCGTTGCCGCCGCCAACCCGCGCACCGTGGTGGTGCTCATGGGCGGCGGCGCCATCCTCAGCCGCAGCTGGGATCAGCAGGTGCCGGGGCTGCTGCTGCTCTGGTACCCCGGCGAGCAGGGCGGCCATGCCCTGGCCGATGTGCTGTTCGGCGCGGTGTCGCCCTCAGGCCGGCTTCCCTTCGCCATTCCCGCCCGGGAGACGCAGTTGCCGCCGTTCGAGCCGCGGGCGCCACGGGTGCACTACGACCTCTGGCACGGCTACAGGCGCCTGCAGCGCCAGGGTGAGGTGCCGGCCTACCCCTTCGGGTTCGGACTCTCCTACAGCCGCTTCGAGCTGAGCGATCCGGCGGCCGCCGTGCACACCGTCAGCGAGGTCGCCCAGGGCTCGGTGGAGCTGGCGTTGACGGTCGCCAACGTGGGAGCGATGGCCGCCGCCGAGGTGGTGCAGGTGTATCTCGAGCCACCCGGGGTGCTGCTGGAGCGACCGCGCCGCACCCTGGTGGGGTTCCAGCGGCTCAGCCTGAACGCGGGCGAGCGGCGGCGGCTCAGCCTCACCATCCCGCTGCGGCATCTGGCCTGCTTCGATCCCCAGCGCGACGCGTTTGTGCTGGAGGCCGGCGTGAATCAGCTGGTGTTCGCCCGTCACGCCGACGACGCCGGGCTGCCAGTGGGCGTGGAGCTGGAGGAGTGCTGCCTGGGGCCCTGAGCGGCGGCGGCAGTCGCCGGCCTCAGCACACCATCCGCGCCAGACAGCGCTGCAGCCGGCCGCGGTTGTAACGCTGCACCAGCACGCAGGGAAGGTTGAACAGGCTGGCAAACGCCAGGTTCACCATCACCCCCGCCGGCGGCAGCCACAGGGCGGTGAGCAGTGCGGCGGGCCAGAGCAGCCAGTGCACGAGCTCGGCGCGACGGGTTTCGAGCAGCAGCCGTCGCAATGCCGCCGGATCGCGTTGCACCAGGCTGGCCTTGCGCACCCCGCCGGGCAGGGCGCCCCCGGCGTCGGGGATCCACCGCTTCCAGCCCCGGATGTGCAGCGGTCCCGCCTGCCGTGACAATCGACACCAAGGGGAGGCTGGTGATGGCAGGGTCGCTCGGGGGCTGCCAGCCCCCAGCCAGCGCTCCGGCAGCTGATTGGCCAGCAGCCCCACCAGCAAGGAGGCCAGCAGCCAGAAGGCCGCCGAGCTGACCAGCGGCATGAGCTCCCGGACCTCCATCAGCGGGTGCGGAAGCGACGGCCCTTCCACTGCACCTCTCCCCGCTCCAGGTTGAAGATGGCCCGCACGAACACGCCAAGAAAGAACAGCACCGGGATCGGGAAGATCAGGTTGATCCAGCTGAACCGCCCGACC
>NZ_LFEK01000007.1 GCF_001039265.1 Synechococcus sp. GFB01
TCACCAGATCACCCGCACCAACCTCCAGGGTCTGCTGGATCTGGAGTCGCCGCCCTCCACCACTGCGCTGCACCCAGCTCGCCATCGCTCACGCCTCAGGCCGTCACAGGCACGCGACGAATCGCCCGCCAGTAGCGGTTGGTGGTCTTGTTGCCGGCCCCACAGAAGCCATCCATCCAGCTCAGGGTGCGCTGCTGGGTGGTGGTCGAGCCCTGGGTCGCAACCCCGTAGATCTGGCCCATGTCGAACGCCTGCGACTGGTTCAGCCGGAAGGCGGCCGCTGGCGTCTGGCCGGGGCTGGTGTCGTAGCCGAACTCACCCCGCTGCGGCACCGCGTAGGGGTTCACACCAGCACCCGGCCCCTCGCTGTTCGGGAAGTCGCCGCCGCCCTCCGGCTTGAGGTTCCAGTAGAGCGCCAGCATCTCGAACTGGCTGGGGATGTACCAGTCGTCGTGGCCAGCGATCGTGAGCGCACGCGCCCAATCGGCCGCTGCATGGCTGCCTGCGTCGGCGGCTGCCTGCGTGGCCGCCAGGCCGTCGAACGTGCTCTCGGTGCCGGCCGAGGCGGTGTTGGCGCTCTTCCAGGCCAGGCCTGAGGTCTGGCCGCCGCTCTGTGGCGCCACGATCAGGGCGTGAGTCGCGGTGCCCGTGCCGGCGAGCGAGTAGAGGCCTCCGTAGTAGCCACCCTCCAGGGCATCACCCAGAGCCGGCAGGCTGGCCAGTGGAATCCCGGCAGCTGCTGGATCGAGCCGGTACACCTCCCCCGTTGCCATGTCCAGATACAGGTCACCCTCGATCGCGCCCTCGATCGGCCCTGTGGGAGCACCGCTGCGACGAACCAGCCCGTGCCGCGCGCACCCGCAGGGCCCGCCACACCCTGTGGCCCGGCAGCACCCGCAGGCCCCTGAGGTCCGGCTGTTCCTGGGCTGCCGGGCTCTCCGGGCACGCCCTGTGGGCCCGTCGGCCCCGCCGCACCCTGAGGGCCGGCAGGACCGGCAGGGCCGGAGATGCCGCCGAGATCGATCCAGTCGCTGCTGTCGACGTCCCAGACGTAGAGCACGTTCTGGCGGCCGCCGCTGGCGGTCACGACCACGTAGCCATCGCCCTCGGCCTGGCCCGTGCTGGGCAGCGCGGCCTCGCTCGCCACCGACCCCTTCATGTTGATGCCGGTGCCCGCAGGTCCCGGAGGTCCCGCCGGCCCGGCAGCCCCCTGAGGCCCCGCCGCCCCCTGGGATCCGGTGCTGCCGGGGCTTCCGGGCTCACCCGGCGGCCCTTGAATCCCCGGGCTGCCTGCAGGCCCCGCCGGCCCTTGCGGCCCTGGACTACCGGCGACGCCCGCCGGGCCCGGCACACCCTGCGGCCCGCGGATCGATCCGGTGTTCTGCCAGCTCATCGGGTCTCAGGCTCCGCCTGATCCCTATTGCCATTGACGGATCCGCAACCCCGAGAGCCCGGGATCAGGACAGCACCCAGCCGCTGCCGCTCCAGCGCCGAGCCGGCTTCTCCACCCAGGCGCCGCCCAGCCACACCCGCACCGGCCGGTTCAGCCAGGCACCGGCAACCCAGACCTCTACCCCGCCACCCTGCGGCGACGGGCCCTCGAGGCCAAAGAACTCGGCTGTGACGAGTGCGCCGCCCGCTCCCCGGTCCCAGGCATCGGCACCGCCTCGCCAGGGCAGGCGCGTGCCTCGGACATCACGGGTCATCGATCAGCCCGCCACGAACCGCGCCACTCCCTTGCTGGTGCCGGTGGTGGTGGCGCTGCAGAGCTGGATCAGGCTCAGACAGGCATCCGGGGCGATCTCCGGCAGCCCCAGCGCCGCCCAGTCGTACATCTCCGCCTTGTTCGCCACCACCGTGAAGAACCCGGCGCGGTAACGGGTGCAGGTCACACCGAAGCTTCCTGCCGTGCCGGTCGTCGCGCTCAGCTGCACGCCGTTGACCGCCTTGATCCCGTTCTTCCCCGGCGGCGGCAGGACCTGATACAGGCCCGAGGCGCGGCTGGTGGCCACCAGCGGCACCGCCACCGTCTGGGTGCTGTCGTCGTCGCACACCACCGTCACGGTGGCCGTCACTGCGGTGGAACCGGTGTCGGCGTACCACTCCAGCCACCACTGCAGCTGGCTGAAATCCTCCGCACCGATCCGCTCTGCAGAGACTCCAGCAAGAGTGAGGGGCAGGTTGGTGGTCTGCAGCGTCGCCAGATTGCCCACCAGACCGCCCTGATGGCAGAGCCTGTCATGGATCTCCAGGGTGGCGGTCGCCAGGCTGGTGGCCACATCCACCCAGGCCAGGTAGTTCGTGGCGGGGCTGGCGAACGGCTGCAGGTTGAAAGCGCCGAGCAGGGTCCGGTCGCAGACCGCCGTCGCCGCCGGGATCGCGCCCTGCCCCGGCTGGCCGGTGGCCCGCCACAGCGAGTAGAAGCGTCCGGCGACGGCATTGCTGATCGAGGCCTTGTCGAACAGCACATGCCGGGAGTTCGCCAGCGCGGCGATCAGCTGGTCGCGGCTCGTGATCGCCATGCTCAGTTCGTGTCGATCCAGAGATCGCCGGGGATCGGACTCACTGGCGGCGTCGGGCCGACGGTGAGCCGGGAGGCATCGAGCTTGAGGGTCAGGGCCTGCTGCAGATCGACCTGATCGGCCAGATCACCATCGATCGCACCCCAGGCCGCCTCAGGACCAGCCGGCCCCTGAGCACCTGGCGGGCCCGCAGGCCCGGCCGGACCACGGATCGAGTGCCCCAGGGGCCACCAGCCCATGCCCAGCCGTTCCCCGTCTGCTGGCTCTTACCAGCAGGCGGGCCCGCCGGGCAGCAGGTGCACTCAGCCCACAAGTTCGTAGACGGTGCCGCTGAGCCGGTCGAGGTAGAAGTCCCCCGGCGCCGGCGGCGGCTGCGCCGTGGCCTGCCAGTCGTGTGTCGGTGGGCCGTCGCCGCCGTACCAGCGCACCCCCCGGCTGGCGGCACCGGAGCCGTGCATGGCCACCAGCGCCGGCTGGCCGTCCACCGGGCTCGGCAGGAACGCCAGCCCGCCGTCGGGGTGCAGCCGCAGCTGCCACTGCTCGTTGCGGCTGCCGTCGAAGGCGTTGCCGATCAGGCCCGCGCCAGGCACAAGGGCCATGCCCACACCCACCGTGGGCGGATCCTCCCCGGGCCGCGGGGCCGTCACCGGCACCGGGCAGCCGAGCAGCGCCACCTCGAGGCTGGCCACCAGCAGCCCCACCTGCACGGTGACCGTCAGGTCCTCAGGCATGGGGTACACATGCCGGGGTTCGGGCACCCGGGAGTCAAAGGGCGACCACGGCACGGTCTCGCTGCTCCCATCACCCCAGCTCACCTGGATCGGCTGGGGCGGCAGCGCCCGCGGGTTGATCGTCAGCACCACCGCCCGCGACAGGGCCGGCTCGTCCCAGCGCGCGCGCGACGGCATCCAGGTGAGCTCCAGCTCCAGCTGCGGCACCGGCGCCTCCCGGAAGCCCAGCGCCAGCCAGCGCGGCACCTCATGGGGCACCACCCACTGGCCCCGGCCCGGACAGCCGATCGGAGGGAGCACGCGCACCCGATCGCCCAGCTGCTGCGCGCTCAGGGCCAGGGGGTAGGGCATCAGGGGCGCACCGGGCTACTGGCCTTTGCCAGCCGGAGCAGGGATGGAAACGCCGGCCGGAGCCTGTTGACCTCCAGCCGGCTCACCATGGCGCCGCTCGCCCTGGNCCCTCAGAGCAGCAGATCGGGCACCGCCAGTTCATCGGTCCCGCCAGGCACCANGGCCTCGGTGTCGCCACCTCCGCCCTCGCCCTGACCATCGCCTGTAGCCGTTGCAGCCTCGGCCTCCATCGCGGCGGCCAGATCCTGGGCCGCCGCGACGAGTTCGGCCTTGGTCTGGCTGGAATCGAGCATCACGCCGTAGTGCTCGGCCGCGGTGGCGATGATCTCGGCCTTGGTCATGGCCTCAAAGGCCGGCAGCCGGATGGGAGCCACAGCGACGGCCTCTGTGTCAGCGCTTCCCTCGCCATCGGGCTCGCCGCCGCCGCTGGCACCGCTCAGCTCAGCCGCCGGCTCAGGCCCGGCGTCGTGGTCGCCCTCACCACCACCATCAGGCGGCGCCCCAGAGCCATCCCCATGGAGCTCGCCATCCTGGGTCTCGTCGTCCTCCTCCAGCTCCAGTTCCGGCGGGTGCACCGTCCAGCCCAGCTGGCGCCAGCCCTCGGCATGGACCGGATACACCACCCGGTCCGCCTCGCCCTCCCTGGAGATCCGCAGCATCCCGCTCGGCACCACAATCGCGCTCATGGAGTTCTCCGCTCAGGGTCAGTGGGTGAGGCCGGCATAAGCGCCGGCCGGAGGGGCCGGTGCAGCCAGCACCCGCGCGTAGACCATGCAGGGCGGAGTCACATTCGGCGCATCGGCGGCAGNCACCTGCAGCAGCGAGCCGCCGATCGGCGCTTCCACCTGGCCGCCGCCGGCCGGGATCGCCACCTCGGCCGCCTGCACCCAGGTGCCCATCGTGCCGTCCTTGCGCTCCGGCGCCACCTCCAGCGTGAAGGTGATCGCGCCGGCGGCGCCGGGGTGGGACGCCAGGAAGGTGAAGCCATCGGCCGCATCCAGCGGCGTGCTCAGTTTCACCGTGGTGCCGGCGGCGATCACCCGCTCGTCCTGATCGGTGGCGGTGTGGTTGATCCACCCCAGCAGCGTGGTGGCGGCATCGAGAAGTCGGTTGCCCATCGGTCGTGTCCTCAGCAGAAAGGCAGAAGCAGAAACAGCAGGTCAGATCAGGAGGCCAGCTCGCCTCAGTTCACGGCCGGGCCGATGTTGAACAGCCGTCCCACCGAGCGGTCGTGGCAGACGGCAAAGCCCACGTACCAATCCACCCGCGTGCGGAACACCGGCGCGTCCTGCACCTCACCGAAGTCGCGCACCGAAATCCCATAGCGGCCCTCGAACGGGCCCTGCAGACCCGTCACCATCTCGTCGCCGAGGGCGCAGCAGTAGAAGCTCGTCGTGCTGCCCGCCTCCCCGAAGCCCAGCACCGGATGGCCGTTGGCGTCCTCATCCACCACCAGGATCTCGGTGTCCTCGAACCAGTGGCGGCCGTCGATCACCTGATACAGATCACCACCGGCCTCGCGGCTGGCATGGCTGATCTGGCGCCGGCCCGCCCGGCTGGTGAGCAGCACCTTCTCGCCGCCGTTGGCATTCACCGAGTCCACCAGCTGCTCCAGGCGGGTGAGCTTCACGGTGCCGCCGTCGTTGTCGATGGTCTGCTTGCCGCCCGGCACCAGCCGCTTGCTCAGACCATCGAACGCCCGTGGATCAAAGGAGGCGTCGCCGTTGATGATCGCCGCCTCCAGGGTCAGGCGCATCGAGCGCACCTTCTGCTCGGTCTGGCTGGCGCGGGCCTCCGGGCCGTTGAGGTCCACGATCGAGCGGTCCACATCCAGATCGCCCCCGAACAGGTGGACGAACTCGGTCTCGTTCTTGATCGCCCCCAGGCTGCGGCGGTAGNCCTCGTTCACCGCCCGGAAGNCGACGCGGGGCAGCTTCACCTCCTTGGCGAACTTCAGCGCACCACCGGCGAGGTTGCGGAACGGCAGGCGGCGCAGCAGTTCCCCTTCCGCGAAGGTCTTGGTGACAGCGAGCCGGTCCACCCGCGTCTCGTGCTTCATCGCCTCGATCAGGGTGAGGCCCATGGTCACTCCCGGGGCCACGGCCCCAGCAACGTCACCACCTATTGCCAGCAGGCAAGCGGCCGCAATCCGCCCAACCCAATCCGCCGCCGCCCGGGCTGAGAGGACGCTGCAGCAAGCTGGGGTTCAGTGAGATGTTTCATGTCCACAACGACCCTGGAGCGGCCGGCCGTCCTGCTCGCCGCCCCCAGAAGCGAACCCAGGCAGCAGCGGCAGAGCGCGGATGCTGCAGGCGCCAGGGGTTTCAGCAGCACCAGCGCCGGCAAGCGGAGAAAGAGCAAGGCGGGCAGCAAACGCAGTCACGCCATCAGCAAGGCCGACTGGGGCCCCTTGGGCAAGCATCCCGACCTCGATGCGATCGTCGCCCGCCAGCGGCTGCACCTGCCGCTCTCCGGCCGGCTCAGCGAGGCGCAGGTGAACCAGGCCTGGAAGCGCTGCGCCGGTGAGCACCATCCGGACCGCGGCGGCGAGCACAGCACCATGCAGCTGGTGAACGGGGCGCGGGATCTGCTGCTGGGCCGTTCCCTCAGCTGACGCCTGAGGCTGAGCGGGATAGCGGGCGGCACGGCGCGCTCCGTTCTGGCCGGTTCGCCTCACCGCGCCAGGGCTGAGGCAGGTGCTCGCGGTGCTCGCACCCTGGCGCGGCTCGGGCGTCTCCGGCCATCGGGATCGCGTTCCTTGCCTTCCCCGCCATGGCCCGCACTCCCCAGGCCTGCCCGATCCGTCTTGTGGCAGTGCACCTGCTCTCCGCCGCCGGCGAGATCTCCCGCATCCTCTGGCTCGATGCCGAGGGGCATCTCAGCAGCCAGCCCCACTGGCTGCCGCGCGAGCAGGCGCTGGTGATGGCCAGCAATCAGCAGCTGGTGATGGGCAGCAGTGCCGAGGTGCGGGTGCTGTAGCCCGCCGTCCCGCAGGGGGCGGTCGTCCGCCCCCGCAGCTCCGGCCTGGAGCCGCAGTCCTGGCAAGAGAGGGGAGCAGCCCTGAGGCCATGCCCCCCATGTCTCCCCAGCGGTTCCTCGAGCGCTTCCGCGCCTTCAAGGGCCAGGAGCAGCAGGGCCGCGGCGTGCTGCTCCTCCACCAGGCCATCAGCCAGCTCGAGGGCGGTGCGGCGATCCTGAGCGAGGAGGCGCCCTGGGCCGTCGCGTTCAGCAGCAAGGTCGAGGCGCCCAAGCCCGCCGCCAAGGCCCCGCCACCCCTCGATCCCCGCGGCAGCGAGGAGGCCGGCATGGCCGGACCAGCCATCAAGGCGCCTGTGAAGGCGGGCGACTCCTATCTGCTCGTCAATGACCGCGACCAGGACATGGANGCCTACGACCACACCGGCCGGCTCCTCTGGAAGGTGCCGGCACTGGCCCGCGGCCANGGGGCCGACAGCGAGTGGCGCCACACCGCCACCGACACCCCACCCGGTCTCTACAGGCTCGGCATCGTCCACCGCGACTACGAAAAGGTGGGCGCCAACCCGCCGCGGGATGCGACCCTGCAGCCTACGGCTGGTACAGCTTCGACATGGTCGAGCTGGAGGGTCAGGAGAAGACCGTCGGCCGCGCCGGGATCATGCTCCACGGCGGCGGCACCGGCTGCGGCTGGCCCGGCGNCTGGGCACCCAGGCAGACGCTGCTGCCCACCCTCGGCTGCATCCGCGTCCACAACATCGTCCTGCGCGACAAGATCCTTCCTCTCTACGAGCAGGGCACCGTCTACGTGGGGGTGTTCCAGGAAAAAAAGTGAGCAGCGGGCTGCTATCACGGCCTGAGCACGCCAACCTGCAGAGCTGGTTCGCCTTCCTCACCGGCCCGGACGTGGAGACCGCCAGCCGGGGCCGCATCCAGCCGTTCACCGCAGCTGAGGCCTGCGGCTTCCTGGCCTGCATGGTCGTGGAGACAGGCAGCCCAGATCTGGCCCGGCTCGATGTGATCGAGACCGGCAGTGGCGGCGGCCGCGGCGCCATGCAATACACCGGGGTCAGGCGCTCGGCCTATGAGCGGGCGCGCAGCGCGGCGCAGGCGAGCGGCATCGACACGGGAAGCAACGCGTGGCAGCAGCGCTACTTCGCCGAGGAATACGCCGGCCTGCACGATCCGCCAGGGGGATCGCTGATCGGCTGGTCGCGGGTCNTCGAGCAGAGGCCAGGAGGCATGAACGCAGCCGAGGCGGCGGCCTACTGGACAGGCTCAGCCGCAGCAGGCAGCGGCTACTTCCGCCCGAGCGTGCCGCACCTTCAGCGGCGGCAGCAGGAGGCCCGCAGGGTGTGGGGGTTGCTGAAGGCCGGAGAGCTGCAATGGCCCGTCTCGCTCAAGGACAGCTCCAGGTGTTGAACAGCCGCCGACAGATTCAGGGCGATGGTGAGGTGCTCGTTCAGGCACTCTTTCGAGATGTCCACCCGTTCAGGATCGGGGGGGCTCATCCAGGGAGGATGGCCATGCTGCAACAGGCGGATCCATGGCCAATGGCGCGAGTGGCAGGACTCTTCGGCTTGCGGCCCTGCCCCTTCTGATCGCTGCCGCTGCTGCCCCCGTCCGGGCCATTCCCCGGCTCGACCTCAAGCCCTACCCGGCACCTGGAGCCGGTGAAACGCGCTGGGTGATCCAGCTGCCGGGGGTGTTGCGGCCCAGTCCTGATCCGGCGATCTCGTCCGATCCAGCCGACTGGCGCGTGGAACTGATCGTGGGCAAGGAGCTGGAGGTGGACTGCAACCGCCAGCTGCTGCAAGGCCGCATCACCCCGGAGAGCGTGCCCGGCTGGGGCTACACCGTCTACCGCGTGAGCGGCGCTGAGCGGGGGCTGTCCACGCTCATGGCCTGCCCGCCGGATCAGACCCCGCGCCGCGCCTTCGTGCCCCTGGCCGGAGAACCCACCCTGGTGCGCTACAACGCCAGTCTGCCGATCGTCATCTACGCCCCCAAGAATCTGCAGGTGCGCTGGCGGCTCTGGAAGGCCGAGACCGGCCAGCAGAAAGNCGAGAAGCGCTGATCAGCCCGCCTTGCGTCAGGGCACCCGATCGCAGNCCCCCCCCTGCCGAGCGCGCTCAGCGCTCCGCCCAGGCGTTGAACAGCCGCCGCCAGATCGGCGGCCGCAGCATCCGCCCCCGCACCACCCGGCTCAGCTCCAGATACAGATGCTCCAGCCGCGCCGCATGGGGCAGGCCCGACGGATCCGGTGGGTGCTGGTCGGGATCGTCGAACTGCATGTTGATGATCCCCACCGGCAGCTCCTCCAGCATCACCAGCCGGCCGTAGAGAAAGGCGATGCGGTTGCGCAGCAGGTAATCCCGGCAGCCCGTCGGCAGATGCGGTCCCGCCTCCACCAGCCGCCAGCCGTGGCGGCTGTTCTGCAGCAGGTCATCCACGTCATCGCGGATGCGATCGATCGGCATGTCCCGCGTCTCCACATCCAGCGGCAGCCGGCCCGGGGCCACGTAGCAGCTGATGATCGTCGCCCGGGTGAAGCCATATCCCGAGATCGACATGCGCGGGTTGTAGAAGCTCCCCAGCGCCACCCGCGCCGCACCCGTGAGCACCGCCACCTGGGCCAGCAGCTCCACCAGGTAGCGGGCGTCCTGCTCCGAACCCAGCAGAGCGCCGACGCGGCGCAGCACCGCCTCGCGCAGGAAGCGGCGCCACACCAGCCAGCCAGCCACCCCGATCAGCAGCAGGCCATCGGCCGAGAGGGTCAGGTTGATCGGCGCCGCCGGTGTCCTCGGCAAGAGCGGCAACGGGCCCTGCCGCGGCGGCGGGGCCTCGGGNCNNNCGGGGAGAGGGAGATGCAGCGGTCCCGATGCTCTCCTGAGCGGCAGGCGGATCGGGAGTCGCGGCGCTCATCGGATCAGGGAGCACGGCTGGCGCAAGCAACTGGCGGGGAGCGGTCGGACTCCGCGGAGCTGAGCTCGCCACACCAGCGGTTACCAGCAACCAGGCGGATCCGGCTCGATACACCTTCCCTATGCGGTGGATGGGCATGCCTGGCCGACGGGGACGTGGGGGCCGGCTCTGCCGAGTGGGGCGGGCAGCCTGCGGCTCGGCNGGCACTCAGCTTGGCCACTCGTTCCGCATGGCCTGGATGCGCGCGTTCTTCGCCGCACGGGCATGCCCCGCACCCACTCCCAGGCCGATGCCCTGTTCCACCAGTTCCGCGCTCTCGCCGAATCCCACGCTCTGGGCTTCCACATCCGCGGCGGGCGTGTGATCGAGCTGGAGGATTGCCGCCAGGTCGCCCAGATGGCCCTCTGGCTCGCAGCCAGCCGCATCGAGGATCCGATCTCCGCTCCCGCCTATCTCTCGCGCTGCATCCGCGGCGCCCTGCTCCACCACGCCCGCGATCTGGGCCGCGCCATCCGCGTGCCGCGGCGGGAGCAGGAGAAGCCCGGCGCACACCACCCCTGGGTGCTCACCTCCCTCGATCAGCCCTGCCCCAGCGGCGAAGGCACCCTGCTCGATCAGGTGGCCGAAGCGGCGCTGGCCCCACTGAGCGAAAGCCTCAGCCATGAGGCGGCAGCGCTGGAGCAGGTGTTGGATCAGCTGCCGGCAAGGCAGGCGGCCGTGCTCCGGCTGCGCCACCTGCAGGGCCTCAGCTGCCGGGAGGCCGCCGCGCAGCTCGGTATCTCCGCCATGAGCATCAGCCGCGATGAGCGCAAAGCGCTCGCCCAGCTGCGGCGGCAGCTCCGGCCCTGAGGGGCCTGGGGCCAGAGGCCCCGGCGCCAAGGCCCCGGACGCTGTGGCCTCTGCCCGCTCAGGCCGGGCTCTGGTCCTGGGCAGCGACAGTTGACGCACCCGTGCGCACGGCAGGGGGAGCAGGGCGGAGCGCGGGTGCCGTGCGATCAGCAGCAATGCGCGGATCAAACAGGCGAAACAACAGGCTCAGGTCCTCTCCCGCCCAGCTCTCTCCCGTCAGGGTCTCCAGCTTGGTGCGCACGANTCTGCTCCAGCTCCGNCCCCCTGCACTGCTGCAGCAGCGCCGGCATGAAGGGATCCAGCTGGGCCATCACCAGCGGCGCCGCCCGCAGGATCCTGCGCTGCACGAACCGCCGGGCGATCGGCTTCACCAGGGACTCCATCAGCCCCAGCAGCAGAAAGGCGATCAGGAGATCAGGCAGGAGTCTCATCGTCCCCAGAGCGGCGGCGGGTGTAGCGGCCCAGTGCATTGCGCGGCTGAGCTGGAGCCGGGCCTGTGCCCCCGCGACCGAGGCCGCTGTCCATGAAGTACGTGGCCGCTGACTGGCCCGCCAACGCCACCGCCGGCAGCACCAGGCTCCAGCGGTGCTCGCAGGTCTGAAGATCCGGCGCACGCAGCTCGCAGACGCCCACAAAGGCCATCAGCACACCGATCTCAGCCGCCACCAGGGCCAGGATCGGCGCGGTGTTGGTGGACCTGCTGGCGGTCATGGCCTCGGCGGAGGAGGGCGCTACCTCCTGTTGCCAGGTTCAGTGTCCCCCCAGCTCGGCGGGCCTGTGCCCATGCAGGCACGCCTTCACCTGATCACTGGCTCGACCTACTCGCAGGCCCGCGAGCAGGCTCTCCTGCTGGCGGGCGATCAGCGACTGATCGTAAGTTTCACCATCCAGGTGTTGGTGTTTGGAGGGGTTCCTCGCCTGCCCCAAACGGCCCCAGGCTTTGAACGTGGCGGGATGGCATTGCCAAGGAGTCAGATGACCTGGGTAAGGATCTGGAACTCCATCGGCTGGAGGGTCACTTCCAGACTGGCGGCAGGCCCAACTCCTTTGCGGACAGTCCCGTCCCAGAAGACAGCAGCATCAATTTCCTCTACCGGTACGATAGCGCCAGAAGAACCAAGATTTGAAAGGACCACTTTGAAGTTGACGACGCGATAGTTGACGGTTCGATCGATCTGGACATGTCCCTTGAATGTATTGGTTGCTGAGGTGTTGGAAAGAACCAGCACCTCCCGATCACCCAGAATACGCGAGAAACAGATCGGCTGCCCAATACCCTTGGCCGGTCCGAAGTCGCTTCCATTTCCACTGACTGGACGGAAGTACTGGCGCCCGTAGCGCAAGGCGGGATTGTCCAACCGGTGATCGGAAAGACCACGAATCCAGCCAAACGTGGACCCAGTCATATCGAAAGCGTTAGGCTTCCCCCAAAGGGCTTCACGAACTCCTTCAAACTGGGCCAGATCAGGATTGCCATTGGCATCAACCGTGCCGCTGAGATCCTGCTCGGTTCCGTAGTACAGACAGGGTATGCCTTGGAGGGTGAACAGCAGTCCGATCGCCTGCGTGACTTGAGCGTCGGGGGTGAGGGGATGACGAATCCGCTCGGACTGGTCATGGTTATCGAGAAAGGTCACGAAAAAGCGACTGGCCTCTCCATGGGAGGAAAGCAGTTCAGCTTCGTTATCTTTGCGCATCTCAAATAGCGCAGGCAGTCGCTGAACTTCTTCCATGCCCTTGGGTAACCTTCGGAGAAGCTGAAAGAGGGGGAAGTCTTTTGCAGCATCGATACCGAAGCCTTCGCGCACGCCAGCATTTCTGCCAACAAAGCGAGCCAGAGTTTCATCAGAATCCCAGACCTCACCGAAGGTGAAGAAGTTGCGCTTCCCTAGCGAAAGAGCGAATTCGCGAATTGCATTTCCAAAGAACTGCAGCATGACCGGATCAACGTACTTAGCGGTATCGATTCGGAATGCGTCAAAGTCATAGCGTGCGATCAAATAACTATACGCTCGCACCAGCAAGGTCAAGACGGGATTGGCACCCCAAAGGTCATATAAGGAGTCCCCGGGGTTCACGGCATACTCCACAACCAGCTGTCTCATGGTGTCAAAGTCGCCGACAGCAAAGCNTCGCTCGGAGGAAGGCCAATCGGGTACATCACTTAGCTTGGAACCACGACGGCGGAAGAAATCCTTTCGAAAATCGCGTGCCGGATGCACAGCATCATCGGGGTGCAAGGTGGCGGGATCTGGCGGCGGGCCACTCCAGTCGGCCCGAGGCTGGCCGAGGCCATTCAGCCAGGCGATCTCCGGCTCCATCCCGGCAAATGGGGCAGAGCGCAGGAGATCCCAGTTCTTATAGTTATCCACCAGCTGGCCGTTGACCCAATAGTCAAAGACTCGAGCCATGTGATTGAGGACAATATCCAGGATCACGTACAGGCCGTGGTCGTGAGCGGCATCGACAAGCTCCCTAAGTTCCTTTTCCGCCGTATCACGCGTGCCATCTGATGCAAAGCGTGAATCCACGGCCAGCAGATCTTGGGCCGCGTAGCCGTGGTAATTGTACTCCCAATCAGCCGCTGGGTTCTTCACAACCGGCGTGATCCAGATTGCTCCCACACCAAGCTCCTTGAGATACCCCAGACGATCCTTGATGCCATTGAAGCTGCCACCTTGATGACGTCCAAATCGACGGTTCCATCCCTGCTGACCACTGGCCGGAGTTCTTGTGGGATTGTTAAAACGGTCAATCATCAGGAAATAGATCCAGTGATCACGCCAATCCACTGGTGAGGGGAAGGGGGGACGTCGTCCCCAGATGACCCAGCTGCAGACGGACGAGCAGCAGCTCGCGCTGCCTCGATCTCCGCTTGCACGAGGGGATCAAAAACAGTATCAGGAGTGACAGCCATGGACGGAACGGACAGGATCTATCCCTGACCCTGGCAAGGGCAACTCCATGCCAAGGAAAAGATCAACAGAATCACACATCTNGGCTTCAGCATTCGCAGAAGCCGAGCTTCACTTGGGAATGGATGACCGCACTCTGTCAGCAAAAGATTGAGTTAGAGGGTGTCCAACCAGCGCATGAGCAGACGCTGCCGATGCATGCCCTCGATCGCCGTTGCCGGCACAACGGACAGGCGGGCGCCAGGTGAGCGGGTCTGTGTGATGTCTGCGGCATGAGCCGCATCAAGGGCCTTAACCATGTCGATGCCATCGCCCAGGGACCGGAGAAGAACCCCACGAAGCGACTGACACCTCAAGGGGAGCACCCCTGCCGGGGCGAGCCGCCCCAGGACAGTCGATCCACAGCGGACTGCACTGAGCATGGGTGCGCCATCAGGTCGGCACAGCACGGCATCCGAGTGGGTGCGGTGGCTGGCCGGCGCGGAACCCCTCCGCAGCCTGCCCCTGCGGCTCGCGCTGCTCAGCGCTACGCCTGCGGGGCGTGTGGTCGGTGTTCTCCGCACCACACCAGCCATGGCCACACCCCAAGGCCCCGTCTGCGAAATCCGCTTGCTCATGGTTCACCGCTATGAGCCCGGCACCCGCAAGAGCGGCAGTGTTCCCTGCGCAGTCGAGCACGTCGGCCGGCGCGGCAAGCCCGTCAAGAAGATGCGGCTGATCCCCGCCGAGAAGGCGTTCGCCCTGGCCCGCAAGCTGCAGGGCACCCCGGGCTGCACCGTCTCGGTCTGCTGAGCCTTCGGGCTCAGGTCCGGCCCTGCAGGGGCCGGACCTGCTTCCCGGCAGGGTTCGGCCCAACTGAACAGACACGCGGTGTCCACGAAATTGGGGTAACCCCATTCATCGGCAGGGGTGGCGAGCCTGTCCAGACGATGTGCTTCGAGCCGACCATCACGGCCCGCCGGATCGCCCGCAAGCTCCGGGCTGGCTGGCAATCAGTGGTGGCCGGCTGACTGAACGCGCGCAAGGCCGTCAGCGTTACCCACGGCTGCCGAGCTTTGGAAGCAACAATCCGGAGCGCTCTCGATAGGCTTCAAAATCGTCATAGCGAGACAACGACTCATCCTTCCGGCGCATATTGGGGAGGAAGACCGCAAAGAAAAAGCCTGCCAACACGACAAAGGGCTGCCAGTGCATGGAGAGCAGGGCAAAGGATCCATAGATCAGCAGCTCACCAAGGTAGTTGGTGTTGCGAGAGCGGGCGAAAAGCCCCTCATCAATCAGTCCCTTGTGATAGCGCAAGGTGTAATACTTCTGGGCGTCACTGACGTAATGCAGAAACACCCCGAAGATGTTGAGTGCCACGGCCCCTGCAACAATCGGCGCCGGGACCTCCACTCCAGAGGAAATCAAAAGGAACGGCGCCAGCCAATAAAGAGCCAGCACCAGCAATCCGGCGATGGCCATACCCCAGCCAACGGGTTGCTGCCATTGCCGGTCTGGATAGATCCAGTCCTTGAGAAGCCAGAGCAGGCCATAGGTGCCGTGAAGCGCCAGGTACACCCACGCCGCCACCGAACCGTTGCCATAGATCCCCATCAGGGCTGCCACCACTACAGGCGTGGCGCCCTTGTGCAGGTTGATGACGTGACGCAACTGCATGACAGACGCTCAGGCAAGGCTGTGATGACGTTGAATCCTATGCACGACAGGCTCTACGCAGCGACTGACAGATCAGCCCCGAGCTTCATCCCCCATCAGGGCCTAATGATCATCCATGGGGTGATTTCAACCTTGCTCTCTGATGAATCCCAGGTCTGAGGGTCCAACACTCCTGGGGCACCACCAGCGGTTGGGGGTGAGCGGAACGGCGGGCAGCAGGGCTGAGGCAGTGGTCCCTGACACACGGCTTACACCTTCCCATGATCCAGCGGGGAGCCAGCAGCCCCTTGCCCCCCAGCGTCCCGTTGTGGAGCAGCGGTGGCCACGAAGTCAGGGGAAGCCCTCCGAGGGCTGCACTGGCCCTTGGCGCCCCCGCCAGAGTGTGCTGACGGAAACGGTCGATCTCCAGATTTCGGGAAATTTCGGACGCACTCGGGCCGCGTTTCTGGTATTTGGGGGTAATANCCCCTCTTGAGGCANGGGGGTGAGGTGATCGCTTGCTCGGCAGGTTTCCCGGCTGCGGGTTGGCTGCGGGGTTGAGATGTCCTGGCTTGGGGGTGGTGGTGTTCGGTTGAGGCTGGCTCCCTCGCTGCGCTTGCCTCCGCGGCCGCTGCGCCCGCCCCCGCTGGTACATGGCGCGGGGGACAAGCGGGTCCACGTGCAGCGATCGCCGGAACCGGCGTACCGAATCCGCGTGGAGCGACAGCAAGAACGCGCCGATGCTCCGTGGGGGCGGGCTGCCCCCGCCTCTCTGGGTGAGCGAGAGCAGACAGATCAGCGCCGGGCACCTGCCGGCTTGGCTGCGAACGAAGCCTGGTAGAGCTCCGACGGGCTCATGTCCTGCAGGTTGGTGATCTGCCCGTTGCCGTCGAACTCGGCGATGGAGGTCGCCGGGCCGAGGNCGCCGCGCTGGGAGAACAGGAAGCTCAGCACCGGGTGGGTGCGCAGGCTCTCCACGTGCTCACTGGCGGCGAGGGTGCCGCCGTCACCGAGCAGCACGTTGCCCTTGGAGTCGATGGGCTCCAGCCGGTCGCGGCCGTTACCGTCCTTCACCAGGCGGAACTCACCGCCCACCTGCTGCTTGAAGATGTCGAAGAAGCTGCCGCGGTTGTCGCCGCCGCTGCGGCCCTCGGCATCGAAGAACAGACGCTCCAGCAGCCGCTCCTTGCGCAGCTCCTCGATCTGGCGCAGGGCGTCGTCGCGCTCCTTGGCCACGGTGCGCACCTTGCGGTCGGCATTGGCCTGGAGCTGGCGCTCGCGGTGGGCGATCTCCCGCTCCAGTTGCACCTTCTGCCGCTCCGCTTCCTGCAGGCGTTCGTATTCGTCAGGGTTGATCTTGGAGAACTGGGCCAGCTGGCGGCGCATGGTGCGCAGCTCCCGCTCAAGCTGGTTGGTTCGGCGGCGCTCGGCCTTCAGGGCCTCGCTGATGCCATCAGCAGGAGCAGGCTGATCAGCGGGCTCATCGGCCGGGTCGTCCGCATCGAGGTCGTCGGACTCGGCGCCGAGTTCGTCGTCCTCGCCATCCAGATCGTCGTCGCCGGCACCGGCGGCATTCGGATCGTTGTCGTCGCCTTCGTCAGCGCCAGGGGGCTGGTTGGGCCATTGCTGCTGCTGGCTGCAGGTCACCAGCGGTTGCTGCGGTGCCTGCAGCTGATTGAAGAAACGCTTGCTCATGGGTCCACCCATCGCGGCTGTGGTTGGCGTGGGCACCCCATCGAGGCTGTGCCCACGCCAGCTATTGCCACGTCCGCTGACGGATGCGCGGCGTCCATCAGCGATGAGGCTCAGCTCAGGCCTGGCCGCCCGAGCCCTCCCACCGGCTCATTCATCCCTCAGCCCACAACCTCCTGCGGGTGCCGGCAGAGATGGGACAGGTGGTCGAGCATTCGGGCCACATGCACACCATCCACCAGGGCGTGATGCGCCTGAACGGCGATCGGCAGCAGTTCTTTGCCGTCGCGCCTAAAGCTGCGACCGGTGCTGATCAACGGAATCGAGGCGTATGCGGGCGTGAACGGATGCTGGATGCCCGTGAAGCTCAGCCAGGGCAGGTGGGTGAGGAAGAAGCGGTCATCCAGACCTCCCCGGAACTCCTGGTTCGGATGCTGCCGAGCATGCTTGAAGGCATCACGAAGGCTGGCGTAGTCCTCAGCGAAGCTCCCGCAGTAGAAGGCGTCAGCAAAGGAGAAGCTCTCGTCCTCCAGGGCCACATTGATCGAGGGATGCACCCGTGGGTACTCCAGCAGCACCCCATCGACGATGCGGTGACGGAAGCAGGAGCTGGCGTTGATGGCCCGGCTGATCAGGCAGCAGAGGGTGGTGTAGAAGCGCAGATCACGGGCCGCGATGAACTCCCCGTAGCCGCTGATGTCGATCTGGCTGCTGATGGAGAAGACGGGTACCTGGTGGTTGCGGAAACACTCGAACAGCCGACGCCGGGGGTAGCGATTGAGATCCACCGGTGTGCCGACCTCTGAGGGCATCACTCTCCGGTGCTCGCTGGTCTGCTCCCCCATACCCATCCCCCAGGCGGCCGCAGCATCATCTCCGCTGCGGCGGGCTGAGGACGGTGTTCAGGGCACGGGCTCAGGCTCAGGTTCAGGCTCCGGATCCACATCGAGGTAGGAGCGATCGTCCGGGTCCGCAAAGGAGCGGCGCCGGGGCGGCAGGTGCAGCCAGCCTTCGGGCAGCGGGGTGGAGGGTCTAAACAGGGGCACCAGCAGCTCCTGCCCCGGATCGAGGGGTGTCGAGGGCCGGGTCAGCGGCACCACGAGCTCCGCACCCACCGGCAGCGGCTCGGACTGGCTCCAGAAGTCGTAGGTGGGCGCGTTGTACTTCCGTAGCGTCGCCGGGGTCGTCAGATAGAGCTCGGCCAACGACTTGAGCGTCTCGCCCTCGATCACCACATGACCGCCCCAGCGGTGCACGTCGGGGTTGTTCGCCATCAGCCACTCCACCGTGGTGCCGTACTGGCCGGCCAGCGACAGCAGCGTGTCGCCCCCAGCGGTGAGCACCGTGTCCAGGGGCAGCAGGAACGGGTTGAGGCTGCGCAGGGTCTGCACCGTGGTGCCATAGCGATCGGCCAGGCCCTGCAGGGTGTCGCCCGGTTCGGTGGCGATCACGCGCTGGGGCTTGAGCACGAAGTCGATCGCCTCACCCAGCTGCGGCTGCACCAGGCGCCGATACCGCCCTCGCCGAACGGGAAGCCGGCGGTGAGCAGCGAGCAGCCCAGCAGCTGAGCACGGGGTTGCGGAGGCAGCACCCCGGGGCTCTGCAGGGCGGAGAGATCACCCAGCCAGGCAACGCCAAGCTCCACCGGGGGCTGGAGCACCCGCGGCCGCGGCGTCCAGGTGAGCTCAGGTTGGTGAGGTCGGAGCGCGGCGCCGGTTGGTGGACAGGCCGCAGGGCGTGGCTCTGCCAGGCGAGATCAGCATCCAGCCAGGTCCAGGGATCGGGGCTGCCGGCCGGGAGCTCGGCGCCGCGGGTGATGAAGCCGGTGCAGAGCAGATCGCCATTGTCCTGGCCGGGGCCACCGTCGCGGCTGGTGAGCAGCTTGCGCTGCTTGATGAAGGCCTCCAGCACATGCCAGGCGATGGTCACCGGCATCTGCGCGCGCGGGTGATCCACCAGCGGCAGCAGCAGCCGCACCGACGCATGGGGCTGGAGCGGTGTGGGCAGCGGGGTTGGCTCAACCACGGAGCAGCGGCCCCGAGAAGCGCTCGCGCTGCTGCGGCCGCCACTGCTCCAGGCGAGGCAGGATCAGCAGCAGCTCCTCCACATGCCGCTGCCGCTGGCGGGCCGGATCCGGCGCGGCCGGCGCCGTGACCTGCTCGGGGATCGCGTACTCAGTCGACACCTCCTCGAGCAGCAGCTCGGTGGCGTACTCGATCACGTCCAGCTTCTTCTGCGGCAGCTGCTCTGGCACCGGCCCGGCGGCGCCCTTGCGTGTCACTTTGCGGATCAATGGCTCTTGCGGCACCACCGCACCGGGTTCCCCCGGCTGCGGGGGGTGGTCGAGCAGGGCGATCGCATCCAGGTGGGCCCTGGCCGCCGGAATCGCGTCGGGGTAGTGGCGCTCCAGCGCCGCCATCTCGTCGTTGATCGCGCGGATCGAGGCCGGCGAGACGGGGATGCGCAGGGCGACCCGGAGTGCCTCCAGATCGCTGGGCCGCCAGGTGTGAGTGGAGTCGCTCATTGGCCTTCAGGGACGTGGATGGTGTCGCTGCTGCCGTCGCCAGCGGGGTTTACCACGCCGGGCATGGCCGCCAGATCCAGCTGGTGCCGCAGTTCGGCGTCGGTGACGATCCCGCGCTCATGCAACTGCAGCCACTCCGCGATCGACGGCAGCGGCCGCGGCGGCGGCGTCAGCGGCGAGACGGTGAGCGACACGCCGGATTCGGGATTCTGCTTCTCGCCCGTCAGCGCGCACCAGTGCTCCAGCAACAGGGAGAACACCGAGGTCTTGCGGGCCGCCAGCGACTGCAGCAGCGCGAAGGCCTGGCCGGCCGTGAGGCTCACCTCCGATTCACTGCGGCCCGGCCCCCGGTTCTCGGTCGGCACCAGCGCGTCGCGGCGCATGGTGTCCTCCAGGTGCAGCAGGTGGGCGCGGTGCTCAGCGAGGCTGCGGGCACGGATCTCCTTCCAGTTGAAGTCCGCCCCCTCGGGCAGATCGAGGAAGGAGTTGGTGGAGAGCACCAACTGCTCGGGCTGGCGCGCCTCTCCCTCCTCGCTGGGCACGGTGCCGTAGCGATCCACCACGCCGGTACGCACCCCCACCGGCAGGGCGCAGCGGCTGAGCAGGTCCTCGTACTCGGTCTTGAGCCGGAAGTGCGTCAGGTACTGGTGCGCCAGGCCCAGATGGGGCAGGTCGCCCTCACCGAACTGGGCACCATCGGTGGCGTACCAGACCGCCGGCAGACGGCTGTGGCCCTGGAGCTCCTGGGGTTTGCCGGCTGGCCGGGCCTGGTAGCCGCTGGGGTGCGCCGTCGAGCGCTCAGGGGTGATAGAGCGAACGGTGAAGCCCTCGGTGGTGAGTAGGAAGCGGGTGTAGAGCCAGTCCTCGATCCGCGGTGTCTCCAGCAACTGCCCATCCGGGCCCACCAGCAGCACCGGCGTGGCGCCGAACTGCAGCGGGCGGACCGGACGCCGTTCATCACGGCGGATCCAGAACTCAAGCAGCGCTCTGCTGTCGCTGGCCAGGCGCCAGTCGAGCAGATCAGCGCGGGGCACCAGCAGCAGCCGGGGCAGGGAGGCGCGGTCGCCTCGGGCGATGGCGTCCAGGCGGTGCCCTTCTGATTCGTGGCCGGTGACAGGCGGCAGCACCAGCACAAGGCAGCCGCCATCACGCAGCACCAGCAGATCGGCGATGAACAGGAACACCGCCAGGTCGGTGCCCATCCCATCCACATCACCGATCACCCGCTTGAGCGAAGCCGGCAGCGCCCGCCAGTGCAGGAAGCTGAGCATCCCCGCGTAAGTGCGCAGCGCATCGCGGAAGAAGCCGGTGGGCTGGGCGTGCTGGATGCGGGAGGCGTAGACAGGATCGGGCTCCTTGATCCCCTGCGGCAGATAGGGCTTGCGCCGGCAGGCCCCATCCGGGGCCCTCAGCAGGTTCCAGGCATCCAGCACCAGCTGCAGCCGGTCGCTGATGGCCGTGAGAGTCGGGTGCACGTGGGCCCAGGGCGTGTCCACCGCCGCCTTGACGGCCCTGGCGGCTTCCTCAGCTGGGGAGAGCTGGCGGAAGCGGTTGCGCCTCTGGTGGGTGCGAGAGGGCAANGGGGCAGCAGTAAGTACTACGGGCTATTGCCATCGATCGTCGCAAGCAGGTGCAGTCACAAAAGGACAGGCCGGCGGAAGTGCAAATGATCACTCTGGCGCGGTATCCCTGTAGAGAAGCAGCTGTCAGAAGTCCCCCAAGAGCTTCCAAACAGCTCGTCGTCCAGCATCCTGACAGAGATGCAATGCGACCATTGCATCACGCCGCCGTATCAGATCAGACAAGATTAACAAGCGCTGCCGGTAATATGATGCCTGAGTCTATGGCAGTCAAGAAAAGACGCTCTATACTGCCATAAGGTGCTCAGCAAAAGAAAATGGTTGACTAGCCCAAGCATTGTAAGATCTGCGACCACCAAGGGCATGGTTCTAAAGCTTGCACAAGTCAAAGGGACCTGGGTGTACTTGATCCCAGTGTCCGGCCTGCGCCTCACGGATGCCGTCAAAGAAGAGATCGTCATTAATCGAGTAACATTTATCTCAGTCAGAAAGCTTGTCCGCGTAAGAAAGCGCCTTGGAATACCCGAGCCCATATCGCATTTGCGCAGTCGATATTCCATGGTTGAGTTCCTCAATCGCCCTGATCAAGTTGTAGCAGTGCTAAGGCAAACTGGAAGGCCCCACGATATCGATTCAACAGTTCGGAGAATAGTCACCGAAGAATTATTCATCCTAGCCGCCTCTCAGCTTGGATTTAAAAAGAGGCGATACAACTCTTACCCAGTCATTGGCGGAACAACCGCAAGGCGCTTTGCGCACCTTTGTATTAATACCAACCTTAGTGGAGGAATATGCTCTGGAAGAACAGCCGGGAAATTGCACGATCTAATTACGGACGAACGCTGGATTGCATACAACAGGAATGTTTTTTTCAAGAATCTGATAGAGACTCTTGAAGGAAGGCTCAAGGTGGAGGCGTCCTGGAAGCAGGCACTGCGCAAAGTTGCTCTTCTAGTTGGCCAGAGCCAGTCTTCTAGTGACGTGGCGCATGCTTTTCTTTTAAATATGATTGCTATTGAGGTTCTCTTGGTAGAAGAGCAAGACAAGCAGAAGGATGCCCTTCCAGAGCGTGTTGAGGCTTTTATTGGCTGGGTAGGCTACTGGCATACCCGTGCATACGAGAAGAGGCTCAGAGAAGCATACAAAAAGAGGTGTCTGTACGTTCATTCTGGAGCTTTTTCTGAAATACAAATCAAGGATCTTTTGTTCATGGATGATATTCTGTTAAATGTTTTGGCGAATATACTGGGGCACCCTGCGATCTTTGTCTCCAAACGTGCAGTCATTGAATTTTCCAACAAAGTGTCCGCGGAAAAGATACTGGGCCTACAGCGGCCTGGGAAGTCGCGAGTTCGGCCAAAGACTCTTCTTCATATCTCACGTCAGTATTCCGAAAGCGACCTGGCGGAGATCTAGCAACTAGAGGCACTAGGGATGGCGATGATTATGTGCCTTGATTCAGCCTTGCCGCTTGATTGAAGACTTGAATCTCAGGTATCAGGCTGCAACGCCACAACCGTCACCGAGCAGGCCTCCTGAATCTCGATCCAGCGCTCGCCGCTGATTCCCAGCCTTTCGGGCACCATCCCCGGCGGCACCCCCTGCCGAAGCAGCTTCTGCCCACTGGCATGGAGATCCCGCCAGGTGGGCGGCACCTTGATCGCAAAGCCCGAATCGCGCAGGTAGTGAATGATCTCGCCGTTGGCGTAGGTGCGGGCATAGGGACGGAACGGCCGACCGCCTGAGGGATTGAACCGCTCGGCCGCCTTGAGCAGCCCGATGATCGCCACCTGCCGCAGATCCTCGAAGGGATGGATGGTGCGGCGGGCGAAGTTACCGGCGATCGCATCGGCCAGGTCCAGGTGCTGCAGCGCCAGGGCGTGGGCCGCGGCGCGGGGATGGGGGGTACGGCACCGCCGGCGGCGACCGGCACCCGATGGAGTGTCCGGTGCCGCCGGCAGATGCCCAGTCGTTGAGTGCTCCGGTGCCGGCGCCTCGGCTGGCTCGTCCTGCGGAGCCTGTGTGTGAAACAGAGAGAGCTGCTGACCCATCAGCGCGACAGCAGCAGCGGAACGGGCGCGTCCTTGACGCCCAGGCCCTTCCAGTAGCGCTCCTCCAGCCACAGCGCCCCGTGGCAGAAGGCGTCGGTGAGGTCTTTCGTGCCCTTGGGGAAGCGCGGCAGTTCTTCGCTGAGCGGCTCAGCACGGGGGTGGAACGCCACCTGCCCGGCTTCCAGCAGTGGCGCAACGGCATGGGCGCGCAGTTCCTTGCTGCCGCGGGCCGGCACCGGCAGCAGGCCGCGGATCTTGCGCCTGAGGATCTGCAGAACGGCAGGGCCGTTGGCCGCGTCCTCCACCAGCACTGCGTTGGGCCGCAGCCCTTGCTGCTGTAACGCCGCGCTGGCGGCCAGCAGGAAGTGGATGGTGCCGGGCAGGCCCAGGCGTTTGCGCACCGCCCACAGCACCTCGATCTCCAGCTTCTGCGTTGCCTGGCGCACCTCCCGGTGCGACGCCTGGCCCGGATCGGGCGCCAGCAGGCCCATCAGCACGAAGCCGCAGTAGCAGCTGTCGTCCTCGTCCTTGAAGGTCAGATCGCAGGCGAGCACCAACGGCGCGAAACGGCGCTTCTGGTTGCGGGGGAAGGGGCCGCGCAGCCAGGCCCGCTGGAAGATGCCTCCGGTGGCTGGAGCGGGCCGCTGCTGGTAGAGAGCCGACCACCAGAAGTTGCCGGTGCGGGCGCGAATCTTGAGCAGCTCCTGCAGCGGAAACCGCTCCGGGCACAGCGCCTCGCCGGGCGGCCGCCAGTCGGGCTCCACGGTGACGGTGGGCGGGTACTGCGGGCGCTCGGACGGGTGCTCGGCAATGGCGGGGAGGTCGAGCACGTGCCAGTGCTGCGGTGCCTCCTCCAGCTCCTGTTTGAGGAGCCAGCCCACCATGTCCTCCTCATCCCAGCGGGTGAGCACGATCACCTGGGCCGAGAGGTTGCGCTGCAGCGCCCCCTCACCCGCATCGATGAAGGAGGGCTCAGCCCGCAGGAACCACACCGACTTGAGCCACTCCACGATCCGCGCCCTCACCCGGGGCGAGCCGGCGTCGTGGGGCCCTTTGTAGGGGTCATCGATGATCCCGAGGCTGTAGCCCTTGCCGTTGAAGGGGCCATCCACACCGGCGGCGATGCAGCCGCCGCGCATGGGGGTGAGCCAGTTGCCCACCGCGGCGGAGTCCTTGGAGAGCGGGTTGCCGGTGGCGCGGTAGAAATGCCGTGCCTCGCGGGAGTGGGCGTAGGCCAGCTCACCGCTGTAGCTCGCCACCGCCGCGAAGAGCTGCGGGTGGCGGTAGACGAAGTAGGCCAGGAACAACTTGGAGATCAGCAGCGATTTCCCGAGGCGCGGCGGGCAGGTGACGATCAGGCGCGAGAGCTCGCCATCAGCGATCTGCTGCAGCAGGGCGATCAGCACCAGCGCCCAACGGTGGAAGCCGTAGGCGGGGAAGGCCTCGGCGATGAACTCCCGCAGGCTCAGCGGTGCCGCAGCCGCAGCGGCCAGGGATGGGTCGCGGAACCCAAGCACGCCGCAGTCGCGCCAGGGGTCACCGTGCAGAGGTGAGAGCAGCAGGCCGCCGTCACGGCCGGCGGTCTGCACCGGGGCGATGACGCCGCCGGCAGGTGGGCTGGCGATGGGGCTGGCGGAGAGGCTGCGCACCATCAGCCCCGCAGCCCGGCTCCGTGGCCATCCGGGGCCTTGATCGGCGCCCGCAGCAGGCCACCAATCTCGGCGATCACCCGGAAGGCACCGACAGCCGCCGAGAACTGCTCGGCATCCATGGCGCGGCGCGCGCACTCATTGAGCGCAAAGATCTGCTCGGCCTGGTGGCGGCGCCGGTCAGTGATCAGCTCCTCCACCATCCGCTCGCGCGCGATGGCGAGGTAGCGGCTGACGGTCTTGATGTTGCTGACCCCCCAGTCCTGGGCGGCTTTTTCCCTCATCACCGCCAGCGGCAGGCGCTGCGCAATCCACAGCTGGGCCTCGGCGATCCGCTGCTCCACCTCCATATGGCTCGGGCGCGGACGGTGGTTCTTGCTGCGCCGGCTCCTTGGTGGGTTGCCCTTGCCCACCGGCCTGGAGGGATCCAGCGGCGTCGGCAGCCACTGGGGCCGGCCGTCGTCGTCCTGCTGAGGGGCTGCAACCCGGAGCTCCTCCACCGGATCGAGAAGTCCATCAGCAGCACCGCCGCGGCCCGCCACACGTCATTCAGCAGTTTTGCTCTCGCGAAACCATAACCCGGCTTGCACTGACTGCCCATGGCAGCGGCCACTGCGGTCATTCATCAGCACCAGGAACGGCGGGACCCTCAGGGCACGACAGCCGTCCCGGCCCAGATCCCCTGCAGCGCAGTCCTTCTTGCCCCTATTGCTACATGACTACGTCCTTAATCAGAGAGAGAAAGAGATCGAGCCAAGAGGGGGAGGTAGATGGCGCCCCCCATGCAGGGATGGAGGGAATCAGTGAATCGGGGGGGGTCGATCTGGCTGGCCGCGCACCCGCAGTACCGGTCGCCCGATTCGCTTACAGCGCATGGGTTCTCAGCCGGTCCATGCCCTTGGCGGCCCCGTTCCGGCGTACCCCGGCAGTCGACAGCGAACACTGAGCCAGCGGCAGCAGCAAGGCCCCGATCAGCTCGCAGCGGCACTCTCCTGCTGCAGCGTCCCCATCGTCCCAACCCTTGCGCTCACTGGCCTGGGTCGTCCCGCTTCAGAGGATGGCGAGGGGAATGGCACAGGCCCGGGACTTGGAGCCCGCGCCGCGGAAGCGCACCGGATGGCCATGGGGTCCGGCGCCGGGCAGGCGGCCGAGGATCGTGCTCCAGCTGCTGGCCCAGGGCGTGTCGGCCAGGATCCGGCCGATCGCTTCTGCGGTGTTGCTCACCAGAAGCATGCCGTCGGCGATCCGCAGCCCATGGCGGGAGAGCAGCTCATCGGCATGGCGGCTGCTCACCGGCTCGAGCGGATTGACGCTGCTGAGCAGCTCCACCAGCTCGCCGATGCTGCGGGTCAGCACCCGGTCCTCGGTCTCCACCCGCAGCTGGTGCTGCAGGATCCGGTTGAGGCAGCGCCGCTCATCGGCGATTTCGGTGCTCTGGCGGTAGCTGCTCCAGTCGGTGCCCTCGATCAGACCCTGCACCTCCGCCGCCGTGGGCACCAGAGACGACTGCAGCGACCAGGCACCAGCCAGCAGGGTGCCGTACTGATCCCCCAGCGCCTGGGAGTCGAAGTGCTGCGCCGCTACCCGGCAGCAGACCGTGATCGAGCGGCGGATCACCGGGATCAGAGACACGGTTCGGGCGATCAGCCGGTTGGCGAAGGTGGGAGTGATCAGCTCCTCGAGATCCCGCGCCAGCGCATCCCAGTGGGCCTGGCGCTGCTGCTGCGGGATGTCGGCCGGGTTGCGCAGGGTGAGCTGGGCAAAGCGTCGCCGGTCGGCCCCTTGCTTGAGGCCAGTGGCGATGGAGGAGAGCAGGAACATCGAGCGCACCGCATAGCGCGACACCTCGCCGGAGGCCGAGCCCTTGACGATGGCGGCGCGCGATTCGGAACTCGCCACCCGCGCCAGCGACAGGATGCCCTGGATGCGCTGCTGGTCGGCCTTCTCATTGCTCTCGGCCTCATCGATCAGCACCGGCAGGGCATCGGAGCGCAGCGACTGACGGATGCCGGCCTCGGTGACGCTGCCGACGAACACCCGCGCCATGTCGCCCAGCAGCACCGCGATGAACCGCTCGAAGATCTGCGACTTGCCCGAGCCGGCCGCGGCGCTCAGCCACACATGGGGCCGCCAGCTGAGGGCACCGCAGATCGGCGCCAGCGTCACCCAACCGGCCAGGAGAAAGGCGGAAGCGGGCACATCCCACCAGAAGCGATCGGCGATGGTCAGCACCGTGAGCGCTTCTTCATCGGAGAGGGGAATGGCATCGGCGGGGCCCTCCAGGGCGGCACCCCGCTGGTAGTGAAAGCGGCTGGCCAGCGGTGTGGTGACCGGGTGGACGCGGCCATCAATCACCAACCGATTCCCCAGGTGCAGTACGCAGCGGCCGTTGTCCCACCACACCCCGCGGCCACGCAGCTGATCCGGCTCGAACATCCCCACCTGGGCCTGCCGGCAGAACAGGTCCGAGGCGGCCGCGGTCCAGTTCACGCCCCGCTTGGAGGGGTAGAGGGNTTCCCAGTGGGCCAGGGGCGCCAGACGGCAGAGGTTCACGCCGCCGTGGGCCGAGGAGGCCAGCCGCACCACCTGGCCGGTGGCGTGGGGCTGGTAGTAGTAGCCATCGCTGTCGTAGCCCAGGCAGGCGAACGGCTCGCCTCCTGAGGCGATTCCAATGCCGCCCGGCTCTGGCGGCGCTGGTGGCCCCGGGGTGGCCGGTGCGCCAGCAAGGGCTGCGGGCGGTGCCGCAGCAGCCGGATCGGGAGGCGAGCCCTCAGCTCTGGGCTCGGCCTCGGGCCTGCTCAAAAGGCGGCGATACCGCTGGAGATGGGCCTGGGCCTGCGCCGGTGTCCACGTGGCATCGGCCAGGTCCCAGCCATCAGCGCCCGGGGCATCGGCCAGATCCCAGTCGTCCTCGCTGCAGCCCGGAGGGATCACCACCGCCACGGCGCAGCCCTGCTCCAGCAGCAGGGCCGAGAGGCTGGCCATCGCCTCCCGGCCGGGGGCATCGGCATCGGGCCAGAGCGTCACCGCCCGCTGGGCCAGGGGGCTCCAGTCCACGCTCTGCAGCGCATGGCTGCCGCCGCACCAGCTCACCACCACGTGATCGGGGAACAGCAGCGCCGCGGCATCGGCGGCCTTCTCCCCCTCGGCGATCAGCACCTCCGACCAGATGCGCCGTTGCAGCTCAGGCAGCCGGTAGAGGGGCCGCGGCGCCGGCCAGTCGGAGCGGAAGGGATCGCGGCGGGAGGGGAAGTGCCAGCCCCCATCGAGCCAGGTGCGCTGCACGAACGCCTTGCGGGCCTTGCCGCCGCGCTGGAGGTCATAGCGCTGCACCCAGAACAGCGGCTCCCCCCCGGCATTGCGGTAGCACCACTGGGCAGTGGCGCGCCCCAGCTCCGGCGGCGGCGCCTGCGGCGGCGGCTGCTCTGGGAGGCGCACCGGCCGGCCCGCGCCGCCGCGGCGGCCGAAGCCCGGCGTCGCCCCCGACAGGCCCAGGTGCGCCTCGATGCGCCGGGCGGCCGTCGCAAAGTCCCAGCCGGTGAGGCGCAACAGCAGGTCCATGCCGTTGCCGCCGCCGCCGCTGCGGTCCTTGCCGCCGCACTGGTTGCAGAACCAGCCACCCGCGCCGTCATCCCGGTCCCAGCGGTAGCGGTCGGTGCCGCCGCAGGCGGGGCAGGGCTGGTGGCGGTTCTGCAACTGCTCAGGGCTGAGCCCCGCCAGCTCGATCAGCAACCGGGGCCACTGGCCATCGGCGGCGGCCAGGGCATCAACGGCCATCAGAGCGCCCTGGCCTCCCCTGCACCGGCAGTGCGATCACCGGCGTGGCCTGGCGTCGCCTGGGCGTGGTGCTGGCGCTGCTGTTCGGCCCTCTGCTGGGCCTTCATCAGGCCGACGATGGAGCGGCGGATGAAGGAGGCCCGGCTTTCGATGCCATCGGCCTGGGCGTCGATCCAGGCGACGACGGGATCAGGAAGCTGGAGCTGAACGCGCTTCATGGGGAGGGCGCAACGCAGCGCGACTGTACTTCTCGCACTCGCGAGAGCTACTGTGCCGTGAACGACGGTAGCCGTGGCTCCCGCACTGCGCCCCTACCAGCAGGAGGCCGTTGAGCGCCTGCGCGCGGCCTTCAGTGCCGGCCACCGGGCCGTGCTGTTCGTGCTGCCCACCGGCGGCGGCAAAACGGTCGTCTTCTCCCACATCGCCCAGCAGGCGGCCATTCGCGGCAACCGCATCGCCGTCCTGGTGCACCGGGTAGAACTGCTGGAGCAGGCCTCGCGTTCGCTCGACGCCCTTGGCGTGCGCCACGGGCTGATCGCCGCCGGGCGGGCCATGAACCTGGCCGCGCCGGTGCAGGTGGCCTCGGTGGGCACCCTGGCCCGCCGGCTACCGCAGCTGCCGGCCGGGCTGTTCCAGCTGCTGGTGATCGATGAGGCCCACCACAGCAACGCCGGCCAGTGGAGCCGGATCATCCAGCACTGTCGGGCTGCGCACCTGCTGGGGGTCACCGCCACGCCGGTGCGCAGCGATGGCCGCGGCCTGGGGGAGTTCTATTCCGAGCTGGTGCTGGGGCCGAGTGCGGCCTGGCTGACGGCCAATGACCATCTGGCGCCGGCGCGGGTGTTCGCCCCGCCGATCGGCTTCTCCGCCCAGGGGCTGCGGCGGCGGATGGGCGACTACGACCTGCGCCAGGCCGCCAGCGNCCTGGGCGGCATGCGCATCCTGGGCGATGCAGTCAGCCACTACCGCCAGCACCTGTCAGGGCAAACGGCGATTGGCTTCTGCTGCTCGGTGGCCCACGCCCAGGCCGTCGNCCGAGGCCTTCAACCGCCANGGGGATTCGGTCCGCCTGCATCGATGGCTCCCTCGATGCANGCACCCGCCGGCAGTTGCTGGAGCAGCTGGGCAGCGGCGAGATCCAGGTGCTCACCTCCTGCTCCCTGATCGGTGAGGGGGTGGATGTGCCCTCGGTGGGGGGCTGCATCCTGCTGCGGCCCACCCAGAGCGAAGCCCTGCACCTGCAGATGATCGGCCGCTGCCTGCGGCCCCAGGACGGCAAGCAGGCGGTGATCCTCGATCACGTCGGCAACATCGCCCGCCTGGGCCATCACCTCAAGGAGCGGCACTGGTCGCTGGAGGGGGTGCGCCGGCGTGAGCGCCAGCAGGCCCCGTCGGTGAAGACCTGCCCCCAGTGCTTCTGCGCCATGGCGTCAGCGGCGGGCCGTTGCCCGGAGTGCGGCCACCGGTTCCGGCCCGAGCGCCGCTCGCTCAAGGTTGTCGCCGGGGAACTGCAGGAGTTGGGCACCCAGGAGTTGCGGGCCGAGGAACGGAGATCTCAGGAGCTCAAGCAGGAGCGCAAGCGCGAGCAGCTGGAGGCCAGAAGCCTGGAGGAGCTGATCGCCGTCGGCCAGCGCCGCGGCATGAAGAACCCTCATGGCTGGGCACGGCACGTGCTGGCCGCCCGGCAGACCAAGGGCCACTGGAGCCGCATCGCATGAGCGAGCAGGAACTGCAGCAGCGCATCCGACTGGAGCTGGGCAGCGGGCCGGTGCGGCTGTGGCGCAACAACGTCGGTGCGCTGCGCGATCCACGGGGCCGGTTGGTGACCTACGGGCTGTGCACCGGCAGCAGCGACCTGATCGGCCTGCGGCAGCTCACCATCGGGCCCGAGCACCTCGGCCAGCACCTGGCGGTGTTCTGCGCCATCGAGCTCAAGACCCAAAGGGGCCGGGCCACGGCTGAGCAGGAACGGTTTCTGGCGGTGGTGCAGCAGCTGGGCGGCCTGGCNGGGGTGGCGCGCTCACTGCCGGAAGCGCGAGCCATCCTGCGGCTCACCCCTTGATCGCGCCAGCAGGCCGGCGCCGAATCTGCTGCGCCATGACGCCAGGCGTGCGCCTCCAGGCATGGTGACGCCGCCGGATCGGTGCAAGAATGCGGCTCTCGCGAATCAGAGATCTTGCCTTCATCTCTCGCAACGCCCATGCCGGATCTGCATCGCCAGCTCGGCCAGGCGCGCGAGACCTTCGGCCGCTTCCTGCGCAACTGGCGCAAGGCCAACGGCTGGGTGATCACCANCCCCCAGGACTNGGCCCGTGCCTGCCCGGAGATCATTCCGCCCGGTCTGCGGGTCTCCAGCGGCCAGTGGGCCAACCTCGAGAACGCTCAGATCAAGCAGGCCCAGCCCAGCACCTTTCTGCAGCTGGCGGCCCTTAACCAGGCCCTGGCCAGCAAGAACCGCGGCCGCATCAGCGACGCCCTGCTCAAGGAGCGGGTGGCCAGCGGCCAGCCGATCTGCCGTCCCGATGGAACCCCCTGGGGCCCGGAGGACTGGTTCGCCTGCTACATCGGCAACCTGGAGGGCCCCGCCGAGCTCTGGCCCCAAAGCGGCGATGAGCAGGAGCCATTGCAGCTGGGGCCGCTCAAGACGCACTTCCTGGCGCTGGTGGAGCGCCATGGCCTGCGGCCGGTCACGGCGCTGGTGCAGCTGCTGAGCTGCGGCAAGGAGCTCAGCACCGCGCAGCAGCTCGAGATCGAGGGGGCTCTGCTTCAGGACGACGCCATCGATCCCGGGACCCTGCCGGTGCTGCAGGAGTTGCTGGAGAGCTGGGAGGCAAGCCTGACGGCAGCAGGCCAGCCCAGCAGCCGGCGGCGACGGAAATGATGCAGGTCCTGCATGGAGAGGAGTTGCGGACTCGCGAGAGGATTACCTTGTGGTGATCTCGGGCCAGCGGAATGGGAAGGCTGACCCTGATCACCCACACCTCAGGTATGGCCACCCCCCGCGATGACGACCACACAGGCGTCGCGGCACTGAACGATCTGTTTCGCTGCCAGGCCGCTCTCAACTCTGCACTCGGCCGCTGGCAGGCGCAGTGGAGCCGGCAGATTTCCTGCCAACCCGTCAGCTTGCAGGACGTGGGGTTGGCGGTGAGCTTCTCGCGCTCCAGCGAGGGTCTCTACAGCGCCACGCTGCTGCATGAGCAGGGCGCGAGCCTGGAATCGGGCTGCTGCAGTTCTGCCCTGGAGGCCTACTGGCTGGTGCTGGGCATGGTCCGGCCGGAGTGCCTGTGGATCCGATGAACCTCAGCGACTACCACGCCCATCCCGCCTGGTCGCCCACCACGCTCAAGGCGGCTGTCACCGGCACCAAGCGGGCCTGGTGGCATCGCTTTGGTCCTGACGCCAGACCGTTTGAACCCAGCCCCGAGATGGTCAAGGGCGATCTGGTCGATGCCCTGCTCACCCCGCCATTCTCTGTTGGCGAACGCTTTGCGGTGTACAGCACCATCGCCCGCAACACCANGGCCGGCGCCGCCAACTGCGCCGAAGCCAGGGCCGCCGGCCTGACGCCGGTGAGCCAGGAGATGCTCGATCAGGCCCAGGCGGTCGCCGATGCCCTGCGGCGCGATCCGCTGATCGGTGAGGTGCTGGCCACCATGGATGAGCAGCAGTCCCAGCAGCCCCACTTCTGGGATGACGCCGCTGGACGGCCCTGCCGCTGTCTGCCCGATCTGATCACCCGCGATGGCCGCCTCTTCGACCTCAAGAAGACCCGTTCAGCCGTGCCCCGCCGCTTCTACTGGCAGGCCAAGGACCTGGCCTACGACCTGCAGCTCGCCCACCTGGCGCTGGGCCATGCCGATCGCACCGGCGCCATGCCGAGCGAGTGCGGCCTGATCGTCTTTGAGTGGGAGGAGCCCCACGACTGCGCCCTGCTGGTCCTGGACCAGACGGACATCGAGATCGGCCTGGAGCGGCGGGAGGAGGCGTTCCGGCGCATCGCCGAATGCCAGGCGAGCGGCGAGTGGCCCAGCCACGGCCGCCAGCCGTTCCGCCATTTGCCTGCATCCTCTCGCGCTCCCGAGAGCGAGCTGATTAATCCGGAATCCATTGCCCTGTTCTGAGGCCCCTGCCGCCCGTCCTCACCCGCCAACCGACACCGCACCCGACGTGACCAGTCCACCTCCCAGCTCCAGCTCCGGCTCCAGCGCCCTGGCCCGCACCACGACCGCGCCGCCGTCAGCACCGGCGCCACCGGTCGACATCAGCAGCGGCGTCTTCTCCGGCATCGCCGCTTTCGAGGCCGCCCAGCGCATGGCCCAGGCCCTCTGCACCAGCTCCATGGTCCCCACCGAATACCGCGGCCAGCAGGGGCTCTCCAATTCGCTGATCGCCCTGGAGATCGCTGCCCGCATGGGCCTCTCGCCGCTGGTGGTGATGCAGAACATGACGCCGATCCACGGCAGGCCGAGCTGGTCGAGCTCGTTTCTGATCGCCACCGTCAATGCCAGCGGCAGGTTCACACCGCTGCGCTTTGTGTTCGACGACAAGGACAACCCCAGCAGCTGCTACGCGGTGGCCAGCGACAAGGCCACTGGCGAGGTGCTGGAGGGCGAGACGATCAGCATCGCCATGGCCAAGCGGGAGGGCTGGTGGAGCCGCCCTGACCGCAGCGGCAAGGAGACCAGCAAGTGGCAGTCGATGACCGGCCAGATGCTGCGCTACAGGGCTGCGGCCTTCTGGGTGAAGGTCTACTGCCCGGAGATCAGCCTCGGGCTGATGACCCAGGACGAGGCCGCCGACGTGCAGGCCGTCGTGGTCGAGCCGGTCGAGGCTGCCGCGACCCCAGGCCCAAGCAGGGGTGGTCCGGCCGTGCCGGCACCACTGCATGCCAGGCAGCCTGCACGGCAACCCGTCGCCGCGGCCGGGGATCCGGACAACACCGGCACAACCCAGGCCGCGACAGCCACGGCGGCACCGGCCCCGCGCCGCAGTTCAAGGCGTACGGCCGCAGCACAGAACCAGGCACATCCCGCCGCTCAAACCGACACCGATGAGCTGCAGCCGCCAGACGAGGGCCAGNCGACGGAGGCGTCCCCACATCCGGCCGACCCGGACGTGCCAGCTGCTCCCGACGCAGGCGAGGGCACGCACCAGGTCGAGCTGCCCACGGGCCCACCAGCTGAGACAGCCCCTGGCGCATCAGAACCCGCCAGCGCCGAACTGCTCAGCACAGCCCAGCAGGAGATTCCGAAGCTCGCCACCGCCGCCGCCCTCGAGAACGCCCGCCAGCGCGTCAACCGACTGCTGGCCGAAGGCCAGCTCAGCGATGAGGGGGCCGAGCGCCTCTGGTCCCTGATCGAGCGCCGCCTTCAGCAGCTGCAGACCAGCAGCGGGGAGGGCAAGCCATGAGCACAAGCGATGGCCTGCCTCTGCAGAACGCTGCGGCCGACGAGGGCTTTGGCCGCCACCAGATCTGGTGTGACGGGGAGGTGCTCTACCGGGTGGAGTCCTGCACGAGCTGCCGTGAGCACTGCCGGCTGGTGCCACTCAACGGGGTGAGCTCGGCGCCACTGCAGCGGCGCTGGAGCAACACAGCCGGCCTGCGGCGGGTGCGGTGATGGAGCACGTCCTTTCTGTCAGACCACGGCCGCTGCGTCTGCCCCTGGGACGCCACAAGAAGTGCGTGGCTCTGCACACCGACACCTACCTGAAGCTGCGTGCCTTTGCCCAGCAGCACGAGCTCAGCTGGAGCGGCGCCATCCATGAGCTGCTTCGCACCAACCCCGCCATTGGCCTCCCCTCCCTGCTGCAGGCACGCAAGGCCGCTGCAACCCAGACCTTCGGTACCGACTCATGAGCATCAACACGATCACCCTGGTCGGCCGCGCCGGCCGTGATCCCGAAACCCGCTTCTTGGAGAGCGGATCGGTGGTCACCAACCTCTCGCTGGCGGTGAACAGGCCCAGCCGGTGTGAGGAGCCGGACTGGTTCAACCTCGAGATCTGGGGCAAGCAGGCCCAGGTGGCGGCCGACTACGTGCGCAAGGGCTCGCTGCTCGGTGTGGTGGGCCGGATGACCAGCGAGCAGTGGACCGACCGCAATACCGGCGAGCGGCGCAGCAAGCCGGTGGTCAAGGTCGATCGCCTGGCCCTGCTCGGCAGCAGGGCCGACAGCGCCAGGGGCCAGGGCCTTGATGGTCGAAGCGCAGCCCAGACAGTCATGGCTCCTCCGCCCGCAGCAGCACCAGCAGCCTCGTCGGAACTGCAGAGCTGGGCCGGCACCCCGATCAGCGACGAGGAGGTGCCGTTCTGATGGCTCCTCTACCTCCCCACGGCNGCATCGGCGGCATCGGGCGCCGCCCCGAGCTGCCGGCCTTCTGCCGCACCCGTCGCCCGACCACCTTGGTCAGCCTCACCAGCCTGCGCCACCTGCAGCGCCTGCTTCTGCTGGTGCTGCTGGTTCAGCTCAGCACCCTGTTGCTGGTGCTGACCCTGCTGCCGTCGCCTGCACCGATCAGCAGCAGCAGCAACTCAGGCAACCAGGAGCAGGAGCAGCAACGACCATGACAACCGCCTCCCCTCAAGCAGGGAGCACCGGCACGCCCGGCACAGTGGGGCACCGGCGGGGCTTGAGCAGTGGGCCCACGCCCGAGCCGCTCTGGATCCCGACCGCTCAGGCCAGCATCCAGCTCGGCATCAGCCGCAAGACGCTCTTCCGGCTCAAGGCACAGGGGATCCTCAAGCCGGAGCGCCACTGGGCGCGCAAGAATCCCGGCCGCCGCTGCTCAGATCTGCTCTGGCACATCCAGCGCTGTCAGCTGGNCCTGGGCCGCATCTGAGCGCTCGGCAGCAGGGCAAGACGGCGCTCAACCCANGCCTGCGGCTTTGAGCTTGCGAGCCATCTCGATCAGCTCCGGGGTGATGCCAGCGGGCAGCGCAGGGGTGGACGCGGCCGGAGGAGACGGCTGCGCAGGGGAAGACGCAGCGCGGCGGACAGGGCGACGGCGCGGTGGAGCCACATGCTCGCGGCCTTCATCGAGCGCCAGCAAGCGGTTCATGCCCTCCAGCCGATGCAATGCCTGCTCCTCGACCAGATAGCGGCGGGTATGGACGGCTTCGCTGTGGCCCATCGCCATCGCCTTGAGGGTGGTGGACCAGGTGGTGGTCTCCTTGGCCCGCAGCGCCCAGGCATGGCGCAGGTCATAGACCTTGCAGCAGTCGCGGATCGCCCGCGGCTTGGACCTGCCAGGGATCTGGCGTGGCTGATGCCAGCCATAGAGCTTCACCGGCAGCTCGCGGTCCTCCCGGGCGCTGTTGCGGAACCAATGGCTGAGCACCCGGCTCAGGCTTTCGTTGTTGTGGAACTGGATGCATCCATCGGAGCGCTCGGTGGTGCGGATCGGATAGCGCCGCCGCAGCTCGTCGAGCATTGCCCTTGCATGGTGGAGGTCGTTGAGTCGGTAACGCTCCAGCCAGACGTCCGGGAGGGCCAGCGCGAAGCGGTGGCCGGTCTTGGTCTCGCTGCCATCACCTGAAGAGATGAAGGAGCCGACGCTGATCAGGCGCGGGTTGGCCTCGATCTCCCCCGGCAGGGCATCGAGATGCCAGATCTCATGGTTCCGCAGGCCGTAGGTGGCCACCATTGCCATCACCCAGCCCCGGAAGGGGTCGAGCACCACCAGCTGATCCAGCCAAGACTCGATGTCGTCTGTCCTGGGGATGAAGCGCGGCTTGGCTGCCTTGGCCTTGCCGGCCGTGGTCTTGAGCCCGATCAGGCGCTCCTGCAGTTCAGGCGTGGCGATGCTGATGCCCTTCTTGGCGAGGTAATTCACCATCTGAATCACCTGGTAGAACACCTTGGAGTTGTATTCCCGCGGCACCAGCGGAACCTCGGGGTCTGCCCGGTGGGCCTGGATGGAAGCAGGGGTGTAGAGGCTGAAGAGCTCGAGGTGCTCCGGCAGAGCCGGCTCGGAGTCGGGGTACATCACCCCGAAGAATCCCCTATCGCGAAAGCAGACAAATGGGTTGCGGTCACGGGCTTTGGGTCCACCCGGAGCAATGTCAGCCTGGATGACCTGCCGGATCTCACCCCAGGTCAGGGATGGATTCGATGGCGCGGCCTGCGGCTGGTCGAGGTCCTGGCCGAGGCAGCTCCAATCCAAGCCGGGACCACCGTCACTTCGATCCTTGCTCGCATCCAGAAGCACATCGGTCAGGCGCTCGCAGGCCTGGTCGTCCTGAATCCTGCAGCCCCGTGCGACCTGCTGCCGGTGCGGGGGATCGAGCTCATAGACGTAGACGAAGGGACTGCGGGAGACCGCCCGGATCCGGTAGCAGCAGCCTTCCATGCGCAGCCGCGCCTGTGCCTTGTGAAAGCCTTGGACGGCACGCATCGCCGGGACCCATCGCCGGCTCCAGTCTCACCCGGCCTCTTGAAACAGTTTCAAAAAAGTTTCAAGAAACGGTCCACGACGGGCCCAGATGGTCCTCATCTGTCCCTATTCTCAGTGATGAGAAGACAAATGAGACTCCTTGCTGGGCCTGGGATCTGCCCAGGATTCCAGTCTCTGACAAGAATGGGTCGCCTGAGATTCGAACTCAGGACCAATCGGTTAAAAGCCGAGTGCTCTACCGCTGAGCTAGCGACCCGCGCCCGTTGGGCACCCTGGGAAGGTATCACCCGACGGGTGCCCCCTCCAAGGGGCCCCCCGGCAGGCTGGGCATCAGAATGGCAGCAGCGGCATGGCTGCGATGCATCCCTTCCCCTGGCCCGAGCCCTGGGTGCATCCGGATGCCTGGGTGGCCGAATCGGCTGTGGTGATCGGGGATGTGCGGCTCGAAGCCGGCGCCAGTCTCTGGCCCACGGCCGTGGCGCGCGGTGATGTGTGTCCGATCGTGATCGGCGAGGGCAGCAATGTGCAAGATGGCGCCGTACTCCATGGCGACCCCGGGCAGCCGGTGAGGATCGGAGCCGATGTGACCATCGGCCACAAAGCGGTGGTGCACGGAGCCACCCTCGAAGACGGCTGCCTGATCGGGATCGGCGCCGTGGTGCTCAACGGGGTGACCGTGGGGTCCGGGGCGCTGGTCGCGGCCGGAGNCGTGGTGACCAGGGATGTGCCTGCCGGAGCGCTGGTGATGGGAGCACCGGCGGCGGTGAAGCGCCAGCTCGACAGGGCGGCGATCACCGAGCAGCGCCGCCACGCCCGCCGCTACCGCCAGCTGGCGATGGCTCATGCCGGCCGCAGCCTTGATCCGGGCTTCCATCCGGGTTGATTGCCAATCCCTGCAGGTGGGCGCTGCCCAGGTCGGCAGTCCGTAAGATTCGGTCAATCCTTTCTTGCCCTCCCATGGACGCACGGCTGGTGCTGGTTGCCGCTCCGATCCTTCTGGCCGCCGCCTGGGCCGTGTTCCACATCGGTCGGGCAGCCGTGGGTCAGCTGCAGATGTTCATCAAGCGCGGCCGGGCCGCCTGATGGTCCTGGTGATCGGTGCCGGCCTGGCCGGCACCGAAGCGGCCTGGCAGATCGCCCAGGCGGGCATCCCCGTGACGCTGGTGGAGATGCGTCCGGTGCGACGCTCCCCGGCCCATCACAGTGCTGAGTTCGCCGAGCTGGTGTGCAGCAACAGCTTCGGAGCACTCAGCAGCGACAGGGCCGCCGGGCTGCTGCAGGAGGAACTGCGACGCCTGGGCTCCCTGGTAATCCGCACCGCCGATCAGCATGCCGTGCCTGCCGGTGGGGCCCTGGCGGTGGACCGCGGCCGCTACAGCGCCGCCCTCACCGCCACCCTCGAGCAGCATCCGCTGATCACGGTGGAGCGGCGAGAGCAAACCGAGCTGCCTGCTCCCGAGCAGATCACCGTGCTGGCCACCGGCCCGCTCACCAGCGAGCCCCTCGCCGAGAAGCTGCGCTCCTTCACCGGCCGCGCCGACTGCCACTTCTTCGATGCCGCCAGCCCGATCGTGGAGGGCGAAAGCATCGATCTCTCGGTGGCGTTCCGGGCGTCCCGCTACGACANGGGCGACGCCGACTACATCAACTGCCCGATGGGCCGGGATCAGTACCTGGCCTTTCGGCAGGAGCTTCTGCAGGCCGGACAGGCCGAACTCAAGGACTTCGAGAAGGAGAGCGCCACCTTCTTCGAGGGCTGCCTGCCGATCGAGGAGCTGGCCCGACGCGGTGAGGACACCATGCGCTACGGCCCGCTCAAGCCCATCGGCCTCTGGGACCCGCGCTGGGGCGACGTGAACGACCGCGAGGTGCGCCGCGCCAACCGCGCCTACGCCGTGGTGCAGCTGCGTCAGGAAGACAGGGACGGCCGCCTCTGGAACCTGGTGGGCTTCCAGACCAACCTGAAGTGGGGCGAGCAGAAGCGGGTGCTGCGGATGATCCCGGGGCTGGAGAACGCCGAGTTCGTGCGCTTCGGGGTGATGCACCGCAACACCTTCCTGGAATCGCCGCAGCTGCTCGATCCCACCCTGCAGTTCCGGCGCCGGCCCACCCTGCTGGCGGCCGGGCAGATCACCGGCACCGAGGGCTACGCCGCGGCCGTGGCTGGCGGCTGGCTGGCCGGCACCAACGCGGCGCGCCTGGCACAGGACCTGGAGCCGATCACGCTGCCGCGCACCACCATGATCGGCGCACTCACCCATTTCATCGCCGAGGCCCCCTGCGGCGGCACCGGCGGACACGGCGGCTTCCAGCCGATGCCACCCAACTTCGGTCTTCTTCCTGAGCTGCCGCAACGGATCCGAGGCAAGAGGGACCGCTACGGCGCCTACCGCGACCGGGCCCTGTCGGATCTGGACGCGACGATGCCGGAGTCGATTGCCGCCACCAGGCTGGTCGGCGCAGCTTCCTAGGGTCAGCGCCAATCGCCCTGGACCCTTGAGCGCCAGCAGCCAAGCCCCAACGCAGAGCTGGGATGTGATCGTGATCGGCGCCGGCATCGGCGGGCTGGTCACCGCCACCCAGCTGGCCGCCAAGGGGGCGAAGGTGCTGGTGCTGGAGCGCTATCTGATCCCCGGCGGCAGCGGCGGCAGCTTCCGCCGGAAGGGCTACACGTTCGACGTGGGGGCCTCGATGATCTTCGGGTTCGGCGAGAGGGGCCACACCAACCTGCTCACCCGCGCCCTGGCGGATGTGGGTCAGCGCTGCGCCACCATCCCCGATCCGGCCCAGCTGGAGTACCACCTGCCCGGCGGCCTCACCGTGGCGGTGAACCGCGACTACGAGCGTTTCATCGNCGACCTGACTGCGCTGTTCCCGCATGAGGCCGCGGGCATCCGCGCCTTCTACGACACCTGCTGGCAGGTGTTCCGCTGCCTCGATGCGATGCCGCTGCTCTCGCTCGAGGATCCGGCCTACCTGGCCAAGGTGTTTGCCCGGGCGCCTCTGGCCTGTCTGGGTCTGGCCCGCTGGCTGCCGGTGAACGTGGGCGACGTGGCGCGCAGACACATCCGCGATGAACAGCTGCTGAAGTTCATCGACATGGAGTGCTTCTGCTGGAGCGTGATGCCGGCCGATCGCACGCCGATGATCAACGCCGGCATGGTGTTCTCCGATCGCCATGCCGGAGGCATCAACTACCCCAAAGGAGGCGTGGGGGTGATCGCCGAGCAGCTGGTGGCAGGCCTCGAGGCGCACGGCGGTGCGATTCGCTACAAGGCCCGCGTCANCGACGTGGTGCTCGAGGGGCAGGGTCCCTCGGCCCGCGCCGTGGGCGTGAAGCTGGCCAGCGGTGAGACGATCCACGCCCGCCGGGTGGTGAGCAACGCCACCCGCTGGGACACGTTCGCAGGCCCCCCCGGCAGCGAGGGGGCGGTGGCCCATCCGCTGGTGGATGCCGCCCACACCCCGAAGGCCGAAGCCACCTGGCGGCGCCGCTACCGCCCGTCAGCCTCCTTCCTGTCGCTGCACCTGGCATCGACGCCGACGTGGTGCCCGGCGGTTTCCACTGCCACCATCTGCTGCTGGAGCGCTGGCAGGAGATGGTGGCCGAGCAGGGGGTGGTGTTCGTGTCGATGCCGACCCTGCTCGATCCCAGCCTGGCGCCGGCCGGACACCACATCCTGCACAGCTTCACCCCCAGCAGCATCGAGGCATGGCAAGGGCTGTCGCCGGCCGCCTACCGCGCCAAGAAAGAGGCCGATGCCGATCGGCTGATCGCCCGCCTCGAGGCGATCCTGCCGGGCCTCAGGAGCGCGATCCGCCACCGCGAGGTGGGCACCCCCCGCAGCCACCGCCGCTTCCTCGGCCGCATGGGCGGCAGCTACGGACCGATCCCGAGGCTGCGCCTGCCCGGCCTGCTGCCGATGCCCTTCAACCGCACAGGCGTGCGTGGCCTCTACTGCGTGGGTGATTCCTGCTTCCCCGGCCAGGGGCTCAACGCGGTGGCCTTCAGCGGCTTCGCCTGCGCCCACCGCATCGGCGCAGACCTGGGGCTCAACCCATGGTCATTGCCGGCCTGAGCCAGCGCGCGACTCGCAGTGGCCAGGGGCCTCTCCATAGGGTGAAGCCGCAGTCCGCTTGCCGAGTGCCATGGCCGCAGCGTCCGATTCCGATCGCCCCCGTGGCGGGGCCGACGACCAGCTCAGCGCCGCCGCGCTGGCCCACTACCTCGAGCAGCGTGGCGAGCTTGGCAAGCCCTGGATGCTGCAGCTGCTACGGCTCACCAAGCTCAAGGAGACGAAGGAGGCGATGGACCCGCAGGAGTATCTCCAGAAGCTGCAGGAGGCCCACGCCGATCTGATGCGGCTGGGCGAGTTCTGGAAGGGGAGGGAGCCGGAGGTGTTCGGCGGCCGCTACCAACCCTCTCTGCTGGTCGAACCCCTGCCCGGCTCCCCCGAAGACCGATGACGCCCCAGACGGCCGGGGTGGTTGAGCCGGCCGCCAGTTCCGAGTTTCAGCGCCACCCGATGGCGCCGCTGATCCGCTTCACCCTGATCGGCCTCTACCTGGCTCTGGCGGCGCCGCTGCCGTGGCGGGCACCACCGGCGCTAGAGCTGTCGCTCTGGCTGGCACTGATCCTCGGTCTGCTGCTGGTGCTGGCCGCCACCAGTGAGCAGGTGCTGGTCGATGAGCGCGGCCTCCGCGTCGGCCATCCAGCCTGGTGCGCCTGGCTGCTGCGGCGCGGATGGCAGCTCGACTGGAGCGCGATCGAGGCGATCACGCCGGTGGTCACCAGCCAGGGAGGCCGCGTGTTCTACCTACGCAGCGGCGACCGGGCCTATCTGCTGCCCCAGCGCATTGCCGCCTTCGAGGCGTTTCTGAGCCGCTTGTCCCGCAACACGGGGCTGGCCACCACCGCCATCGGCCGGATCAGCCCGCCCTGGACGTACCAGCTCCTGGCGGGCCTTTGCGCCACCCTGCTGGCGGGTGAGCTGGCCTGGGGCCTGCTTCAGCTCTGAGCCGGCAGCGCCCCGATCAGGGTCGTGACAGGGCGTTGAGAGCCGGCCGACCGGCGAGGCTGGCAGAGCCTTCCTCCCCTTCCGGGAGGTTGTCGAGGCTGAAGCGATAGCCCTGCTGACGCATCGTCTCGATGCCGCCACCCTCGCCCAGACCCGCCTGTTCGAGCTTGCGGCGCAGGGTGAGCACCTGGGTGTCCACCGAGCGGGGCCCGCCGCTGAACGGGGGCCAGGCCATCCGCAACAGCTCCTGGCGGCTGCGCACCACACCAGGGGGCATCAGCAGCGCACAGAGCAGGGCGAATTCGCGGGGGCTGAGTTCCACCGGCTGATCGCGCAGGGTCACCTGACGCAGCAGCAGGTGCACCTCGAGAGGCCCCACGCATACCCGCTCCTGCAGACCGCTGCCGGTCCGCCGCAGCAGGGTGCGGGCCCGAGCAGCCAGCTCCTCCAGCCCGAAGGGCTTGCGCAGCACGTCGTCGGCACCGGCATCGAGGAGGCTCACCACCGGTTCGGAACCGGTGCGGGCGGTGAGAACCATCACCGGGCAACGCAGCTGGGCACCGAGGCGGAGGGCACTGCTCTCATCCAGCAGCTCGGCGCTGATCAGCAGATCGGGTCCCTGCTCCTGGCACACCTCCAGGGCCTCGCGGGCCGTGGCCACAGCCGCCGCCAGGTGGCCGTCCTGCCGCAGCCGCTGGGCCAGCACCGTCCGCAGGGTGGCATGGGGGTCCACCACCAGCACCCGCTTGGGCGGATGACCGGACTGAGCTGAGGTGGCATGGACCATGGGCACGGACCCAGGACAGGCCCAAACTAAGAGGCACGCTCCGGATGGCGCGTATCCGCTGCTGCCTTTGCAACGGTCGGGATGCCGCAGGGGTCTGGCTGAAAGGGTCGCGTCGGCTCGCCTCGGCGGTCAGAATGGGCTCATGGTGAGTCCGGACATGACTGCGCTCCAGAACCCTGAAGCGATCCGCCACTTCCAGTCGCTCTGCGATGCCTGTCAGCAACTGGCTGACCGCTATCACGGCCCTGCCGAACTGAGGCTCTACGCCGATGGCTATCTGCACGCGCTGCGCCGCACCGCCGTGCTGGATCCGATCAGCCAGCGCCGCCTGGAGGAGCTGGTGGACCGCTGGATCCTCGATCCCTCCAGCTTCCTCGGCCCCGGCGGAGACCCCAGCCGTCTCTACGAGACCGGCCGCAACTGAGGTCAGCCAACCGACCGAGGTCAGCTGGCCAGCGCCACTTCCAGCTTCTCGCGCAGCTCACCGGAGTTATACATCTCGATCAGGATGTCGGACCCACCGATGAACTCCCCCTTGACATACACCTGGGGAATCGTGGGCCACTCGGAGAAGTCCTTGATGGCCTGACGGATCTCCATGTCCGAGAGCACGTCGAAGGTTTCGAACGGCACTCCCAGGGCGTGCAGAATCTGCACCACGTTGTTGGAGAAGCCGCACTGGGGCATCAGCTTGCTGCCCTTCATGAACACGAAGATCGGGCTGCTGGAGATCAGCGCCTCGATGCGCTCGCGGGTGCTGGCATCCATGGATCAGACAGGAGTGGAGGTTTGCAGGGCCAGGGCGTGAATCGCCTCGCTGGCCAGTTCCTGGCGCAGGGCGCCATAGACCAGCTGGTGCTGACGGATGCGACTGAGGCCGTCGAAGGCCGACGAGACCACCTTGACCTGAAGGTGATCGCCTCCCCCGGTGAGGTCCTCAACCTCCACGGTGGCGTCGGGAAGAGCGCGGCTGATCGCCGCTCTCACGGCATCGGGGTGCACCATCGGCAGGGCACGGGCTGGTGGGCGGAATCTAGAAGCCGGGAGGTGGTCCCGGGGTCCCCGGCTCAGCTGCCGGGAGCCCCGGCCGTGTAGGGAGTGGAGGCGAAGCCGATCTCCACCAGGTTCTGGTAGGCCTTGCGGCCGAGCTCGCTGGCGGGGGTCATGACCTTGACCACCTCCACCAGCAGGGGAACCGCCACCTCCGGCTGGTTCTGCCGCCGGAAGACGGCCGCCAGGCGCAGGTTGGTCTCGGAGAGGAGTTCGAGGGCCTCACGGCCCTTCTGGTCCATCTCGCGCGGGATGCGGGCATCGAGGCCCCGGAAGGAGCCGCTCAGATCCCGGTAGAAGCCCAGCAATCTGCGGCAGTAGTCGCGGGCCTGGTCGTAGTAACGACGCGCCGCGGTGAGGTCGCCGCTGGCGGCAGCGGCATCGCCCCGGGCCAGCAGATTGCGCACCGCTCCGAGGTTGAGGGGGCTGCTGCTCGCCTCCATGGCCCGCTGGGCATCCTCCTGAGCTCTCACCGCCGTGCTGAGTGCGGGATGCAGGGACGNCGACAGGGCCAGGATGCAGCCCAGGGCCGCTGATCGGATCAGGAAGGGGGGCCTGGACACGGAATGGGCAGTCGGCTGGCTGCGCGACTCTAGGGCTGGCCTCCCGGAACGACCCGTCCTGACAGGGCCTGGCGGGCCCGGTGCTCCTCGGCGGCCATCGCCGCCGCCAGTCGGTGGGTGAAGTCGACGGCGGTGCGGCGGCCCTGGCCCTCGGGTGGGGGCTCGATCGTGAGCGGCTCACCGAAACTCACCGCGGCCGTGTCAAACGGCCGCGGCCAGGCATGGCCGTAGGCGATGCCCACCGGGAAGACCGGCACCAGCACGCCCTTGCTGGCAGCCATCAGCGCCAGTCGGGCCAGTCCCTGATGGAGCCGCAGGGCGTCGCCAGCAGCGGCATGTCTGCGGCGGATCTGACCTTCAGGAAACACCACCAGCTGTTCGCCTGCGGTCAGCAGGTCGAGGGCGTAGCGCAGGCTGAGCAGCGAGGGGCGGGACTGGTCCACAGGAAAACAGCCCAGGCGATGCAGCAACCAGCCCTGCAGGCCGCGCATCTCGTCCACGGTGACCATGAACCGGCAATCGCGGCCGGTGACGCGACGGCCGGCAGCGTGGGGCAGCACCAGCGCATCCCAGCGGGCCTTGTGGGTGGGAGCCAGCAGCACCGGACCTGACCGCGGCAACCGTTCCGCCCCGAGGACGGTGATGCGGCGGAAATAGGTCGGCAGGGCCAGGTCCTGGGTGACCAGCATGGCCAGCGGCGCCAGCCAGGGGCTGATGCCGGTACCGAGACCGCGCTGCCGCCGCGCCAGATCAGCCCGGTCCGCCGCGGCAGGGATCGATCGGGTCGAGGGCGACCCCAACAGCACGGGAGTTCTCACAGCACTGAACGCTAGGAAGCGCGGGCTGCTCGCGCCTGCCAACCGGGGCAGTTGGCGGAGCGGCGCAGGCGGGGTCGCTCCATAGGATCCGCGCAGCTAGCCCGCCGCCATGGCCAGCCTCGGGGTCAACATCGATCACATCGCCAATGTGCGCCAGGCCCGCCGCACCGTGGAGCCCGACCCGGTCACCTACGCCCTGCTGGCCGAGCTGGGCGGAGCCGACGGCATCACCGTGCACCTGCGCGAGGACCGGCGCCACATTCAGGATCGCGACGTGGAGCTGCTGAGGGCCACGGTGCGCAGCCGCCTCAACCTGGAGATGGCCGCCACGCCCGAGATGGCGGCGATCGCGCGACGGCTCCGGCCCGACATGGTGACCCTGGTGCCGGAGCGGCGCGAGGAGGTGACCACCGAGGGTGGACTCGACGTGGCCGGCCAGCTGGACACCCTGCGGAGCCTGGTGGGCCGGCTCCAGGACGACGGCATCGGCGTCAGCCTGTTCGTCGATGCCGACACACCCCAGCTGGAGGCCAGTGCCGCCACCGGTGCCAGCTGGGTGGAGCTGCACACGGGCAGCTACGCCGAGGCGGCCTGGAGCGCCCAGCCCGACGAGTTGGCCCGGCTGAGCGAAGGCAGCTTCATCGCCCGCAGCCTCGGCCTGCGGGTGAACGCCGGTCACGGCCTCACCTATCAGAACGTGGAACCGGTGGCGGCGATCGAGGGGATGGAGGAGCTCAACATCGGCCACACGATCGTGGCCCGCGCCCTGGCCGTGGGCCTGGAGCAGGCGGTGCGGGAGATGAAGGCGCTGGTTCAGAATCCGCGCCGCGATCCCCTCTTCGGCAGCACCCGCCCATGACCACCTATCACTTCGTGGCCGCCAGCGAGGCCTTCCTCACCGAGGAGGAGCCGCTCGAGGAAGTGCTCAGGGAGCGGACGCGCCATTACGGCGAAACGGGCAAGGCGATCGATTTCTGGCTGGTGCGCCGGCCGGCCTTTCTCGAAGCCGCCGAACTGGCCGCCGTGGCGGCCAGCGTGCCCCGTCCCGCCGCGGCGGTGGTCTCCACCGACGAGACCTTCATCACCTTCCTGAAGCTGCGGCTGGAATTCGTGGCCAAGGGCAGCGTCGAGGTGCCCGGCGCAATCGCCGACCCGCTCGCCAGCCTCGCGGGCTAGCGACTCACCCCCGGATCGGCACTGACGGAGGGAAGGCCGCTCAGAACAGCCCCAGAAACCGTCGCCGTTCCCCCGACGGCTGCTGGCCCTGGCCACCGTCCTGCTGGTAGCGGGGTTTGTTGTCACCGATGGTGAACACCGCTTCCTTGTTCTTCCACCACACCCAGTCGCGGATCGGCGGGGTGCTGGCCAGCTGCTCGCGCGTCAGGCCGAGGCCCAGCTTGGCGGAGGCGTCGAGCAGCACGTCGAGCATCTCTTCGCCGTTGCGGCAGCGGGCCAGGGCCTCGTTGGTGCGCTTGGCGCCATTGAGCGCTTTCACCAGGGCGTTGATCCGCTGACCCACCGGCAGCGACTGAAGATCCATGCCGCTCGCCGGGCCGTTGCCATGACCGTACCAGCGCGATCGTGGCCGCGGGGCTGACAAGCCCCGCATCGAAAGGCAAGACTGGGTGCAACGCGACGGACCGATGACGTCCCTCTCACGTCCCAGCCGCCATTGGGTGATTGGAGACGTTCACGGCTGTGCCGATTCCCTCCGCGAGCTTCTGGCCCGACTACCGGGGGATGACCGCGTGGTGCTCTGCGGCGATGTGATCAACCGCGGTCCACGCATTCTCGAAACCATGGAGCTGGCCTGGACCCTGGTGGCCAGTGGCCGGGCCGTGTGGCTCCAGGGCAACCACGAGGCCGATCTGGTGCGGGGTCTGCATCAGGGCAACTGGATGGCCCAGCAGGCCCTTGCCGGCTGCGACACCTACCGCCAGCTCGGTGACCGGCTCTGCCGCCGATGGCTGGAGCGTCTCGAACAGCTGCCGCTCACCTACCGGGGCCAAGGCTGGTGGCCACCCACGCGGGCTTCGATCCCGCCACCTGGCAGCCGGATCTCACCATCCGGCGACCCTTCTGGAATGCCTACGACGGTCGGTTCGGCACCGTGGTGATCGGCCACACCCCCGGGTCCGGCGTGCGCCGTCGCGGCGGGATCGTGATCGTGATGGTCGACACCGGCGCCTGCTACGGCGGCGAGCTCTCGGCCTATTGCCCGGAAAGCGATGCGGTGTGTTCGGTTGCCGGTCGGCGCGCCCATGACAGCAGCGGCTTCACCCAGCAGCTCGCCGGCTGCCTGCCCTGAGCGGCCTTGCTGACGGTCTACCGCAGCAACCGGGCCGAATGGCTGGCCCAACTGCTGGCCTGCCAGCTGCGCCTTAGCCCCCCTGAGCCCCTGGATCAGGTGCAGGTGGTGGTCAACACCTGGCCCACGAGCCGCTGGCTCGGCGAGCAGCTCGCCCTGGGTCTGGGGGATCCCGACGCCCGCTGCGCCGATGGCGTGGCGGCCAATCTCCGCTTCCCCTTCCCGGGCAGTCATCTGCGGGAGCTGGTGGATCAGCTGCTGAGCGATGAGGAGGGTGCACCGCCGCCTCCACAAAGCCACGATCCCTGGCGGGCCCGGGAGCTGGTGTGGCCTGTGCTCGAGCAACTGCAGGAACTGATCGGGCAGCCGCAGGCCGGGCTGCTGCGCCAGTGGCTGGCCCAGCGCGGCGCCAGAGCAGGTNGGGGGTCGCCGGACGGACCGAAGCGAGAGGATGCCTGGCAGCTGGATCAGCCTCTCTGGCAGCTCGGCCGGGCGATCGCCGACGCCTTCGACGACTACACGCTCTACCGGCCGGAGATGCTGGCGGCCTGGCTCAGGGGCCAGGCCCTTGACGGGGCCGGACAGCCGCTGCCCCAGGAACAGCACTGGCAACCACTGCTGTTCCGGCAACTCGCCGAACGGCTGGAGCGGCCGCCATTCGGCCTGCGGGTCCAGGCCGCGATCGAGCGGCTGAAGCAGGCCGCGGCCGAGGGGAATCGCCTGCCGCTGCCCGATCCCCTGCGCCTCTTCGGCCTGAGCAGCCTGGCTCCGCCGCTGGTGGAGCTGCTGCAGGCCCTCTCCGGCCTCGTGGAGGTCGAGCTCTACATCCTCACCCCCTGCCGCGAGCTGTGGCGCCGCCGCGACCAGGCCGCCGCCACGCCCCTGGGGGAGGACTGGTTGCTCGACGTGCCACGGCTGGAGGCGCGCTTCGGCCGGCTGGGGGCGGAATTCCAGCAGCTGCTGGAGGGCACGGGATCGGCCCAGCTCGGCCACTGGCAGGAGGGCGATCTGTTTCTCGCCCCGGCCACAGCGGCGGAGAACGCCGGACGCGCTCCAAGCCTTCTTGAGCAGCTCCAGGAGCAGATGGTGGATCCCGGCCAGCGCTGCGGCCTCACGCTCCGGCCGGGGGATCACTCCCTCGAGTTCCTGGCCTGTCCGGGTCGCCTGCGGCAGGTGCAGATCGTGCGTGACCGGGTGCTGCAGCTGATGGCGGCCGATCCCAGCCTGGCCCCCCGCGACGTGCTGGTGATGACCCCCGAGGTGGACGCCTTCGCACCCCTGGTGGCGGCGGTGTTCGGTGACGGCGGCGCCACCGGGGTGGGACTGCCCTGGCGGCTCACAGACCGCAGCCAGCAGAGTGACCCCGGCATCACCCAGGGGCTGCTGGGTCTGCTGAGGCTTGGCGGCGAGCGGCTCACGGCCTCGAGCCTGGAGGAACTGCTGGCCTGCGCACCACTGCTCACCCGCCACGGCATCGACCCCGGCGAGGTCGGGGCGATCACGGCCCTGCTGCAGGAGGCCGGCTTCCGCTGGGGTCTGGATGGGCGTGCCCGCGGCGGCGATCCCAGCCACAGCCTCGGGTGGGCGATCGACCGGCTGGTGCTGGGGCTGGTGCTGCCGGAGCGGCCGGGTCTGGCGCCGGGCGATACGGCGCCCTGGCGATGGGCACCAGCCTCGAACATCAGTCGCGCTGGCTGGCCCTGCTGCTGGGGCTGCAACGCAGCCTCGAGCAGCTGGAGACCGCTCGCTCGCCGGCGCGGTGGGTCGCGTTGCTGCGCTCGCTGCTGGGCGAGCTGTTCGGCGACGGCGGCGAGCGAGCCTGGGAACTGCCGGCGATCCAGGCCGCCCTGGCCGACTGGCAAGCCGTGACGGGCGACAGCGCCCTGCAGCTGCCCGCTCCCGTGGTGGCGGAGGTTCTGGGGGAACGGCTGTCGGCCGACAGCGGCCGCTTCGGCCACCGCTCCGGAGCGCTCACGATCAGCGGCCTGGAACCGATGCGGGCCATTCCTCACCGGGTGATCGTGCTGATGGGGCTGGATGGCGAAGCCTTCCCGCGCCAGCCCGAGCGACCCGGCTTTCACCTGATGGAGCGCCAGCGGAGGCTTGGCGATCCCAGCCCGGCCGATCAGGATCGCTACGTGCTGCTCGAGAGCCTGCTCTCGGCGCGCCAGCACCTGCTGATCACCTGGAGCAACCGCGACAACCGCACCGGCGAGTCCCTGATGCCCAGCACTCCGGTGCGCCAGTGGCTGGACCTGCTGGAGCAGGATCTGGGCAAGCAGGCGATGGGGCGGCTGGTGCGGGAGCCGGCCGCCAATCCGCTGGAGCGACGCAACTTCCTGCCGGAGGAGCACTGGCCGCCGATCTGCTGCGACCGCCGCCTGCTGCAGGCGCGCCGCCTGCTGGAGGATCGGCAGCCCCGGCCGCCCCGGCCTCTGGCCGCCGGCGCCACCACGACGAGCCCCGAGCCCGCCATCACCCGGGCGACCAGCCCGGCGGCCTGCCATGCCGACCTGCTGGCGTGGCTTCGGGCCCCCCAGGAGGTGTGGCTGGAGAGCCTGGGCCTGCGGCCGAAGGAATGGGGCCGGCAGGTGCTCGATCTCGAACCGCTCGCCCTGGAGGAGCGGGAGCGAGCCCGGTTGCTGCGCGAGGCCCTGCAGACGCCCCGGGGGCAGCCGGAGGCGGCACCCGACTGGCTGGTGGAGCAGCGCGGTCGGGGAAGGCTCCCCCCCGGAGCGGCCGGGGCCCTGGAAGCCAGCCGGCTGAGCGGGCGATTCAGCTCCCTGGCGGCGGTCCTGGCGGGCTTGGGGGAGGAGCGCCTGGAGGCCGCAACGGCTGGGGGCCTGGAAGCGCAGCTGCCCTGGCGTGGTGAGCAGCTCGTGGTGGCCCACACCGCCAAGGCCGGGCCGGGCCATCGGCTGGAGCTGTGGCTGGCACTGCTGCTGGCCTGCGCGGCCGGGCAGCGACCCAGCCGCGCCGTGCTGGTGGCCCGCGACGATGCCAGCTTCCGCATCCTGGAAACCCAGCAACCGCTCCCTCCCGCCGAGGCGACCGTCAGGCTGGAGCAGCTGCGGCAGCTGCGGGAGCGCCACCGCCAGAGCTGCTGGCCGGTACCGCCGCGCACGGGCTGGGCCTGGGCTGAGGCGGAGCTGCACAGGCCGGGCAGCGGCCTGAAGGCGGCCATCGGAGCCTGGGAAGGGGGTTTCGGCAGGTCCGCGGAACGGGAGGACGAGGTGATGGCGCTGTGCTTCGGAGCCCAGCTCACCACCCGCGAGCTGCTCGACGAACCCTGCTGCGCGGCGGCGCTGGAGCTGCTGCAGCCCGTCTTGGAGCGTCGCAGCACGGAGCAGGGCGGAGGCCGACGGCGATGAGCAGGCCGCTGCTGGAGTTTGACCCCAACGGCTTCTGCCTGGAGCCGGGGGTGCGGCTGCTGGAGGCCAGCGCCGGCACCGGCAAGACCTTCGCCCTGGCCCACCTGGTGCTGCGGCTGGTGACACAGCCGGTCGATCCCCTGCCCCTGGACGGATTGCTCGTGGTGACGTTCACCGAGGCGGCCGCAGCCGAACTGCGCGACCGCATCGCCCTGCGGCTGCAGCAGGGCCTGGCAGCTCTGGAGAGCGACGCCCCCGCGACCGACGGGGTGCTGCTCGCCTGGCGCGAGGCCCAGTCCGACGAGCCGGTGGCGCAACGGCGCCTGCGGGGGCAGCTGCTGCTGGCGCTGGAGGCCCTGGATCGTGCCGACATCACCACCATCCACGGCTTCTGCCGCCGCACCCTGCAGCGCCAGGCCCTGGAGGCCGGCCTCGGTCCAGCGCTGGAGCTGGAGCGCGACGACGGGGAACGCGCCAGCCAGGTGGTCCACGACTACTGGCAGCGGCAGGTGCTGGCCCTTCCCGCCGGGCTGCTGGCGGGCCTGGAGGGGCAGGGCCTCACACCGGAGCTGCTGGAGCGGCTGCTGGCTCGGCTGGATGACGATCCCGCCCTGGAACTGGATCCTCTGCCGGCGGGGTGCTCCGCCGACCGGCCGCTGGCGGAGCAGCTGCCCGCCGAACTGGAGCGACGCTGGCACGGCTTCCGATCGGCATGGGCCGAACGGGGAGCGACCCTGGAGGAGGCCTTCCGCCACGCCGCCGCCGACCTGCGGGCCCGTGGCGCCAGCTCCGTGAGCCCCTATGCGGCCCGACCCAGCCGCGATCGGGTGGCGGAGCTCACCGCCTGGATCGATGGCTTCGAGCAGGCCGGCGCGGTGCCCAGCTACCGGGAGGTGCTGGACCAATCGCTCCTGCGGGAGTACTTCCACCCCGGTCCCTTCACCAAGGTGGCCGCCGGCTTGGATGGCGAGGGCGTCTCGCTGCCGGAGCGGCCGCTGCTGGAGGCCATCGCCGCCCTGGTGGATGGGCCGGCCGAACTGCTGCTCGGCCACGCCCTGCACCAGGGTCGCCGCGAACTGACGCGGCGCCGCGCCGCCAGCGGCCGGATGGGCTTCGGCGATCTGCTGAAGGCGCTCGATCCCGGGCCCCAGGGCGATCGCCACCAGGCCCTGCTGGCCGCCGTGGGGCGCCGCTACCGGGTGGCGCTGATCGATGAGTTCCAGGACACCGATCCGATCCAGTGGCGCATCCTGGAGCGTGCCTTCGTGGCACCCCGGGGCGAGAAGGCCCATCACCTGCTCGTGATGGTGGGGGATCCCAAGCAGGCCATCTACCGTTTCCGCGGCGGCGAGCTCGCCACCTACCGCCAGGCGAGCCTGCGGGCCGATGCGATCCACGGGCTGCGTGAGAACCGCCGCTCCTCCGCTGGGCTGGTGGCAGCGCTCAACCGGCTGATGGAGCCCGGCCTGGTGCTGTCCCAGCTGCCGGTGCCAGCGGTGCTGGCCAGGGCGGAGAAGGGGGAGCTGCACCTGGAGCCGGGTGAATCGCCGCTCCAGCTGCTGCCCCTCGACGACGAGGAGCAGCTGCCGGGCCTGGTGGCGGGCCTCTGCCTGCACCTGCTGCAGCGGCAGCTGCTGCTCCGTACCCCCACTCCCGCCGGCAGGAGCGAGCGGCCCCTCAACCCCGGCGATCTGTGCCTGCTGGTGTCCACCCACACCCAGGCCGAGCAGCTGCGCCATGCCCTCGAGCAGCGGCGGCTGCCCAGCCGACTGTTGAGCCGTGGCGATGTGTTCGCCAGCGAAGCGGCAGCGGCCCTGCAGCGGCTGCTCGATGCCCTCGCCGATCCGGGACACCCCGGCCGCCAGCGCCTGCTCGCCGCCTCGCCGCTGCTGGGCTGGAGCGCCGGGCAGCTGGCCCGGGCCCTGCCCGGGCCTGGAGCAGCTGGCCGATCGACTGGC
>NZ_LFEK01000070.1 GCF_001039265.1 Synechococcus sp. GFB01
CTTCCTCCCCCTGATCTGCGACTACGAGGAGCGGCTCTACGCCGCCGGTCGCATCCCCGGCAGCTTCATGCGCCGCGAGAGCCGCCCGCCCGAGCGCGCCACCTTGATCGCCCGCCTGATCGATCGGCCGATGCGGCCCCTGTTCCCGGGCTGGATGCGCGACGACCTGCAGATCGTGGCCACCTGCCTGTCGCTCGATGAGCGCGTGCCGCCCGATGTGCTCGCCGTGACCGGCGCCTCGATGGCCACCCTGCTGGCGAAGATCCCCTTCCACGGCCCGATGGCGGCGGTGCGCGTGGGTCTGCTGGGCGACGACTTCGTGCTCAACCCCAGCTACCGCGAGATCGAGCGCTCCGACCTCGACCTGGTGGTGGCCGGCACGCCGGACGGCGTGATCATGGTGGAGGCGGGTGCCAACCAGCTGCCCGAACAGGATGTGATCGAAGCCATCGACTTCGGCTACGAAGCGGTGAGTGAGCTGATCAAGGCCCAGCAGACCCTGCTCAAGGAACTCGGCGTCGAGCCGGTGATCCCCGAGCCCCTCCAGGAGGACACCACCCTGCCCGCCTTCCTCGAGAAGCAGTGCTCCGCTGCCATCGGCGAGGTGCTGCAGCAGTTCAGCCTGCCCAAGACGGAGCGCGACGCCAGGCTCGATGCCATCAAGGCCGGGGTGAGCGAGGCGATCGCCGCCCTCAAGGACGACGACCCGGTGAAGCAGGCGGTGAGCGCCAACGGCAAGGCGCTGGCCAACGGCTACAAGGCGCTCACCAAGAAGCTGATGCGCGCCCAGATCGTGCAGGACGGCAAGCGCGTGGACGGCCGCAAGCTCGATGAGGTGCGTCCGATCCAGGCCGCCGCCGGCGTGCTGCCCCGCCGCGTGCACGGCTCGGGCCTCTTCCAGCGCGGTCTCACCCAGGTGCTCTCCTGCGCCACCCTCGGCACCCCGAGCGACGCCCAGGAGATGGACGACCTCAATCCGTCGACCGAAAAGACCTACCTGCACCACTACAACTTCCCGCCCTACTCCACCGGCGAAACCAAGCCGATGCGCAGCCCCGGCCGCCGCGAAATCGGCCACGGCGCCCTGGCGGAGCGGGCCCTGGTGCCGGTGCTGCCGCCCAAGGAGACCTTCCCCTACGTGCTGCGGGTGGTGTCGGAGTGCCTCAGCTCCAACGGCTCCACCTCGATGGGCTCGGTGTGCGGCAGCACCCTGGCGCTGATGGATGCCGGCGTGCCCCTCAAGGCCCCGGTGAGCGGCGCCGCCATGGGCCTGATCAAGGAGGGCGACGAGGTGCGCATCCTCACCGACATTCAGGGCATCGAAGACTTCCTCGGTGACATGGACTTCAAGGTGGCCGGCACCGAGAAGGGCATCACCGCCCTGCAGATGGACATGAAGATCACCGGCCTGGCGGTGAAGACCGTGGCCGAGGCGATCAACCAGGCCCGTCCCGCCCGGCTGCACATCCTCGAGAAGATGCTCGAGGCGATCGACAAGCCGCGCGACACCCTCAGCCCCCACGCCCCGCGCCTGCTCAGCTTCCGCATCGACCCGGAGCTGATCGGCACCGTGATCGGCCCCGGCGGCCGCACGATCAAGGGCATCACCGAGCGCACCAACACCAAGATCGACATCGAGGATGGCGGTGTGGTGACGATCGCCAGCCACGACGGCGCCGCTGCCGAGGAGGCCCAGCGCATCATCGAGGGCCTCACCCGCCGCGTGTCGGANGGCGAGGTGTTCAAGGGCGCCGTGANCCGCGTGATCCCGATCGGCGCCTTCGTGGAGATCCTCCCCGGCAAGGAGGGCATGATCCACATCTCCCAGCTCTCGGAAGCGCGCGTGGAGAAGGTGGAGGACGTGGTCAATGTGGGCGACGAGGTGACCGTGCGGGTGCGGGAGATCGACAACCGCGGACGCATCAACCTCACCCTGCGCGGCGTGCCCCAGGCCGACGCGCCGCTGCCGGTCTGAGGCCACAACAGGGGGCCGCTGCGCCCCCTACACCGCAAACCGGGGTCGATCACGGCCATCGCCGCCGCGGCCCGCTCGCACAGCTCGGCGTGGGCCAGGCCGTGGCTGGCGATCAGGCAGCCGGCCTGGCGCACATCGCCGGTGTTGTAGGTAAGCGGCCGGCCGTCGGCATGGCTGAAGGCGCCGCCGGCGGCGCGCAGCACCGCCTCGGGGGCGGCCATGTCCCAGTCCTTGGGGGCGCTGCGGCCGGAGAGCGACACATAGAGATCGGTCTCGCCGCGCAGGATCGTGGCCACCTTGCCGCCCACGCTGCCGATCGCCCGGGTGTCGCCCAGCTCCAGGACCGCCAGCAGCTGCTCGAGGCGCGCGTCGCGGTGATTGCGGCTGGCCACCAGCACCAGCTCGCCCAGCTGGCGCCGCTGGCTGAAGCGCACCGGCGTGCGCTCGCCGGCGCGGTTCTCGCACCAGGCCTGGCCGCCGCCCTCAACGGCCAGTTCCGCCGTGAGCCCCAGCCACAGCTGCTCCAGTTCCGGCAGCAGCACCACCCCCAGCACCGGCACGCCCCGATGGGCCAGGGCCAGATGCACGGCGTACTCGCCGGTGCCCTGCAGGAAGTCCTTGGTGCCATCGAGCGGATCGAGAATCCACAGCCACTCGGCCGCCAGGGGTTGGCCAGCGGTGACCTGCTCCCTGGCGGTCTCCTCGCTGAGCAGGGTCCAGCCGGCGCCGGGGAAGGCCTCGGTCAGCCCATCGAGGAGCCAGCGGTTCACGGCCAGATCGGCCGCGCTCACGGGGCCCTCGCCGCCGTGATCCACGCTCAGCGCCGGCGGGAAGCCGTAGGGCGGCTGCTCGCCGCGGCCGTAGGCCAGCAGGATGTCGGCCGCCCCCCAGCTCAGCCGCCGCAGCTCCGCCAGCAGCGGCTCGAGGGCAACGCCGCTGGGCAGGGGCAGGGATGCCGGCATCATGGACCTGGGCCAAACGGGCATTGTGATGCAGGGCCAGGAGCCGGCCGGCGGCGTGCTGTATCTGGTGGGCACCCCGATCGGCAATCTCGGCGATCTCTCGCCCCGGGCCCGCCAGGTGCTGGCGGGAGTCGACCGCGTCGCCTGCGAGGACACCCGCCGCAGCGGCCTGCTGCTGCACCAGCTCGGGCTGCGCCGTGGCGACAGCTCAGGCCACGGCGACCCCGATCAGAGCCGCGGCCCCCGACTGGTGAGCTTCCACCAGCACAACCAGACCGCCCGCATCCCCGAGCTGCTGGCGGCCCTGGCCGCGGGCGAGGCGGTGGCGGTGATCAGCGATGCCGGGCTGCCGGGCATCTCCGATCCAGGCGAGGCGCTGGTGGCCGCCACCCGCGCCGCCGGCCACGAGGTGATCTGCGTGCCGGGCCCCAGCGCCGTGACCACCGCCCTGGTGAGCAGCGGCCTGCCCACGGGGCGCTTCTGCTTCGAGGGGTTCCTGCCGGCCAGGGCCAACCAGCGCCGCAAACGGCTGCGGGAGCTGGCCGGCGAGCCGCGCACCCTGGTGCTGTTCGAAGCCCCTCACCGCCTGCTGGAGCTGCTCGAGGATCTGCAGGAGCTGCTCGGCGATCGGCCCCTGCAGGTGGCCCGCGAGCTCACCAAACGGCACGAGCAGCAGGTGGGCCCCACGGTGAGCGCCGCCCTGGCGCACTTCCGCCGCACCCCGCCGGTGGGCGAATGCACCCTCGTGCTGGGTGGTGCGCCACCGCCCCCCGCCACACCGGCCTGGGATGAGGTGCGGCTGCGCGCCGAGCTGGAGCAGCTGGTGCGGGAGGGTCTCAGCCGCCGCGAGGCCACCCGCAGCCTGGCCGAACGCAGCGGCCACAGCCGCCGGCAGCTCTACGCCCTGCTGCACAGCGAGGAGGGCCGCGGCAAGGCGCTGCAGGGCGACGCCTGAGCGGGCAGACTCACCCCACCGCCCCTGGAAGCCGCCCGATGCTGTTGCGCCTGCGCCTCGTGCTGGCCAGCCTGACGGGCAGCACCCTGCTGCTGCTGCTGCTCTGCCTCGGCGCCCAGAACCTCGAGCAGCGGCCCAGCCTCAACGTGGGCTTCGGCCGCACGGCGCCGCTGCCGGTGGGTTTTCTGGTGGGCATCGCCCTGGTGGTGGGGGTGCTGAGCGGCGGCTGCAGCACGGCGCTGCTGCTGCCCCGTTCCGGGCCGCCGGCCGATCAGCTGCCGGGCAGGGAATAGACGCTGCCCTCCAGCACCAGGCGGGTGATCCCCTGGGCCACCAGATAGCGGGCGGTGCGGTGCAGCAGCCAGGGATCGGGAATCTTGATCACCCGCTGGCTGCGGCCGCAGAGCTGCTTGGCGTGGCGGGGATTGGCGAACATCTGCAGCGCCCGGTGCTCCTCCTCCTCCGGCGGCAACGGGCCGAGCTCGGGAAAGTCCTTCAGCGGCCTGGCCTCGAGCTCCACGGTCTTGTCGACCAGCATGTAGGCGCTGGCGGGCAGCGACGCCTGCTCCAGGGGCCTGCACTCCACCAGCTCCTGGCCGGCAGCGGCCAGGGGCAGCACCGGCACGGGCACGAAGGCATCCTCGTCGCCGTCGCCATCGCCATCCGGCTCGGCGTCAGTGTCGGCGTCGTCGCCGAAGTCGTCGGCGTCATCGATCGCCAGCACGCCGTGGGGTTCGTGTTCCCCCGCTTCGTCGTCGCCGGTTCCATCTGCGCCGGTGGGTCTGGGTGCAGGCCCGGGTGCCCCGGGCCGCGCCGATCCAACCGGCGCCGCCGCCAGAACCGGTTCAGTCTCGTCGGCGGCGGCACCGGTGGCCGCAGCACGCTGCCGCCGCGGCCCCGCCCCTGCTTGAGCTGCTCGTACTCATCCGGGGAAAGGGCCGCCTTCACCACCCGCGTCACGGTGGCGGCACTGCAGCCGAAGGCGGCAGCCAGATCCGCCGCAGCACCGCCAGCCCGGTAGCGCTCCACCAGCGCCGTCTTCTGCTCCTCGCTCAGCCGGGGTGCGGCCATCGGCCAATCCTGCGCAGCCCAGCACTCTAGGGGGAGCGGCCCGTGCCACTGGCACAATGCCCCTGGCCAGCCAACGGGCCGGCCTGCTCCCTTAGCTCAGCCGGATAGAGCAGCTGCCTTCTAAGCAGCCGGTCGATGGTTCGAATCCATCAGGGGGCGTTGCAAGGGATTGCCGGTCAACAGAGGGATCAAGGCCTACAAGGAAGGGGTTTCCAGGGTCGCTGCAGTCGCCGGCATGAGTGCCTCATTGCCCCCGATTGCCCCGAGAAATGCCAGTACATCGCCCGGATTTCACCCGGCGCCATGGCCTCCCCTCCTTGGCAGCGGAGCCTGAGCCAGTCCGTTCAAGGCCCACCCCCTTGACCGGGCCAGCAGTGTCCTGGAGCGGCATCGCGACAGGCTGCGGGAGTGAGCGCCGAGCTGCCGCTGCTGCGGCCAGGTGAGGCCCCGGAGCAGGTGCACAAGCGAAGGCCCACAGCCTCTCCGCTCCTCCAGGCCCCGCAACCGCTGCCGCCGCTCTCAGCGAAGCCGACGCGGTGTTCAATGCCGTCATGGCTGGCGGCTGGCAATAGCCCGCCCCCGAAGCCATCCCCGCCGCAGGAGAGGCGAACCGGCTGACGCCGGCCACCCTGGAGCGGCTGGTGGAGCAGTTGCGCCTGCGCCTGGGGTGCGCGCAGGTGAGCCCAACGACATGGATGCGCCACTACCTCCCGCCGTTCAACCGACTGGTGGCGATGGCGGGGCAGCAGCAATCGGGTTCGGATCGTGAACTGCTGAAGGCAGTGCTGAGGCGGTGCTGAGGCAGTGGCAACCCACCAGCCGCATCCGGCAGATGGCGCACGACCGCATCCGCAGGCTCTGGAGTGAAGCCGGGTGGGAATGGCCTGTGCAAGTGGCGAGCCTGAGGAGAAACGGCAGGGCCGCGGCGGCACCGGCTGGGGTGAGGGCTTTCACGGAGGCGGAACTGGCGGAACTGCGGGCAAGGCTCCAGCGCAGCCACCGCCTCACATCTGNCGACCTGGTGGCCTGGGATGCCCTGGCCGTGCTCGGGCTGCGGCCGGCTGAACTTCNGGGGGCTGGAACTGTTCACGGAGAAGAGCCATCCAGTTGCCCGGGTGACTCGATCCCACTGACGCAGCAAGGACTCCGGAGGGCTGGATCGGCTCCTGTTGCGTGGCTTGGAGAAGGTGAACGAGGAGTGGGCGCTGATGGCCACCACTCACAATCCTCAGGTTGTTGAAGGCATCGAAGGTGGCAGCCTGAAGTCTTACAGGCATCACAACCTTCAACCTTGTCCAACGCGTTCAGACTGACTCAGTCTCGCTCTCTGCTGAAGTCAGCGCATCACGCGCCAGGCGCCTGGGGCATGNCCCATGATCCCCTCCCTCAAGGTACCCAGCTGGCGAAGGGCGTGAAAACACGTTGACTGGGGTTACAGAGGTGCTTACTTGCGAGCAGATGGAAGAGCTGTGGATCAGCGGACCTGATGCTGCCCGCCTGCGGGAGCTTCGCAGCAGGGGCTTCACAAGCAGACGCCGATGCTGGAGGTTGGCGGCATGGCCCATCGTGAGGGGCACCTCTGGCGATACGACCGGCTGGGGTTGGAGAAGGTCTGCGGTGGGATAGCTAGGTGGCGCTGGGATTTGCCGCGAAACGCCTATCGGTAAGCCCGTGGATCGCTGAATGGTTCAATCCCAGCGATCCCCAGCGACGGTCAGCTTCGCCCGCAATCAGGGAGTGGGGACCCCCCAGGAGCCCAGATTCGGTCGCCAGTCGCTTGCCGTGTCGGTGTCCAACGGACTGCCCGAACTTTGGAAAACTCGGGCCAGCGGTAGGGATCCGGCAGGGTTCCCGAGTGTTCCAGTGAACGTGCCTCCAGTATTCGGTTGATCACTATCTGGCATCCCGAAACGCACCACNTCGTCGACTCTGGTCTCGGACACCATGGGGAAGATCGCAAGAAGTCCCGTGACGCGGTTGGCGGTGCCGCTGACGCGGACCTCGCTGGGCCTGGAACCGATACCGCGAAAGAAGTCATTCTGGACTTTGATCCCAGGAACGTAGCCGGTCTGACCGCCTGAATAATCCTGGGCGACCGGAGGNCCCTGGTAGCTTCCATCTTCCCAAACGATGAGAAACGAATTACCAGNCATGTCCCTGCCCAGAGTTCCAAGGTCTACCCCGCTTTGCACTCCTCTGGAATTCTCATAAGTCAAGAAGAAATTGTTCAGCTGCCACGATCCCGGGTCATCAAGAAAGAGTTCTACTTTATTCGTCCCGACCTCGGTAATCTTGAGCNGCATCACTCGAGGCTGAACCCGCGCACAGGAGGTGACCAGGCTCGCGAGCGACGCCAACCCGAAGGCGGCCTGCAACTGAGGCGTAAACGGCTTCATGCTCATCGCTCGNCCCCATTAGTTGCCTCTGATTCTGCTATTAGCCGATAAGTTGTGTCATTAGGTGCAAATACCCGTCCAGCGTTGAAGCCCCTCATAGACCTTGCGAGCCAATCGCCTTAGGCCATAGGGACGCCCGACAAGCTCGGATGTTCCCTACGCAGACGTGTTGGGGTCGCCCGCTTCCCTCAAGATCGCCGAGGATCGGAAGTCATGCTGCCACACTTCCTCCCGAGGGAAACAGATGGAGAGGCCCCTTCGTGCATCAGGAGGCCGGCACTTGCCAGGACGCCTAAACTGACGTTCAACTCTTGTTCTTCCCCTGCGGGATGATCGATACGACATCCACGGGAAAGCAGGAGATCGCCACGCTCCGCCTTCCTGGGCCATGGCCCTGTTCCACATCAGACCATCAACAGCCAGACATGCTGCCCTGCAGGCTCTGGCCGCCACCCTCAGCCTCTGCCTATCGCTGAATCCAGGGGCTTCCGCCTTCTCAGGCACTGGCTCCTCCCCGGCGGGAGAGGAGTCCGGCTCAGGTCAGGCAACGATCGCCGGCGTGATCCTCGGCCCACACGCTGACATCTTCTCCCGCGCGAACGAGGAACGTCTCAAGAGAGGACTCTTGCCCCTCTCCTACTCCCCAGCGCTGTCGCAGGCCGCTGCGGCTCACGCACGCGATATGGCTGCGAAGCGATTCTTTGCCCACAGTGGTTCCGATGGCTCAACCGTCNGCAGCAGGGTCCGGCGAGCCGGTTATGCCTATGTTTTCGTTGGCGAGAATATCGNCATGGGATACCATCTCTTCCCTCAGGCTCAGATCTTTCAGCTCTGGATGGACAGTCAGAGTCATCGGAAGAACATCCTGCTGCCCCGATATCGTGAGTTGGGAGTCGGTATGGCCATCGACCGAAGCACCGGTCAGCGTTACTACACCCAGGTCTTCGGAGCGNCCATGAAGACAGGCTCCTCGTAGTGATGTGGGCCACATGGACCGGGGGAGGCCGTTGATCGTCCCCGCTGCAGAGCATCGCGGCACCATCGACACAGGCCTCAGCCGGAGCCCCACTGCTCAGCAAGGATCTCGCCCTGGGTGCCGGGTCGCCTCGAAGGCGATCCGCAGACCCTTTCAGCCTGCTGCCGCTCGGACGCCTCGTGTCGCTGGACAGGCCTCCTGTGACGCCCATAGGGTGAACGAACCCTGAGGACCGCCATGGCACCCAATCCGGCCGTCCGGCCTTCCAGCATCCGGGCGGCAGCCAGCTGATCCGGATCCCGCAACACGTACTGATCAAGGTGCAGGAATGTCTGGATCAGCAGGGCAGTGATGCCCTGGTGGTGAAGGCCTCCAGTGGCAGCAGCCATGCCGAGGATGTCAGGGCTCTCGCCGACAGCCGGGCCCAGGCGCTCAA